>OMVA01000108.1 GCA_900314445.1 uncultured Lachnospiraceae bacterium
TCATATGATAGATTTTGGATATTTCCAATGTCTACCATATGGGGAGCATATCAAATACGCCACTTTCAGGCGCTTGATTTATTTCCTTGACATCAAGACTACCGTCTCCACATGAACAGTGTGGCAAAAATTATCCACACAGGAACCTCTTACCAGCTTATACCCTGCATTGTAGAAGGCTTCCAAGTCTCTCTGCAGAGAAGTTGGCTTACAGGAAATGTAAATGATATTGTCTACGCCGTAATCCAGAATCTTGGCCAGGGCCTTTGGATTACAGCCATCTCTTGGCGGATCCAGGATGATAAAATCTGGCTTTTCTTCAACTTCATCCAGTTTCTTTAATACGTCACCAGCAATGAATTCACAGTTCTTCAAACGGTTAATACCTGCATTGACCTTTGCAGATTCTACTGCTTCTTCGATGATTTCAATACCAACCACCTTCTTGGCAATTGGTGCCATGAGCTGGGCAATGGTGCCGGTACCTGAATAAAGGTCAAAGATTGTGCCAACTGGCTTTTCATCTTCAGTCTTTTCTACAGTCTGCTCATCCTTTACTGCCTCATCATTCTCAGCAATTGACTGTCCCTTTTTGTCCAGTCCATAGACACCCATGGCATATTCACGCACTCTGTCATAAAGCACTTCTGCACCTCTGGTGTTTGTCTGGAAGAAAGAGAATGGTGAAATCTTGAATTCCAATCCCAGGACTTCTTCCATCAGGAAGTCATCTCCATATAACTTCTTTACTCTCTGTGGAATAATGGCATCTGCAAAGCTGTCATTCTCAGTATGCAGAACACCCGCCAGACGATTGTGGCCTTCCAAAGAGTGAATCTTGTCTGATTCAAACAGAGCCACCAGTCCCTTAACCCATTCATCCAGGCAAAGCACCGCATTTGCTTCGCTAATTCCATTTGCACGGGCTGGTTCGTTCAAATCTGCTCTGGTTGTTGTTACCAGATTTACAAGGATGCCGCCGTCTGATGCTGCCTGGCGGATTACCAGATTTCGAAGGAAGCCCTGGTGCTTCATCTTATGGTAAAAGTCTACCTTCTTTTCCCGATAGAACTTCTGTGTATACTTTACGATTTCGTTCCAGACTGGTCTTACGATGGCGCAGGTCTCAATGGCCAGAATGTCGTAGGTGGATCCCTGGCGATGAAGGCCTAAAGTCATTGGGCCGTACTGCTCAGCATCACCAAATGTGAATTCCATTTTATTCTTGTAGCAGAAAGGACTTGGAGAAGGCAGGATGCCATCCCATTTGAAATCAGGAGTCTTATCAATATATTCCTGAAGAAGGTCCTTAACCAGATTCTCTTTCAGTTCCAGCTGCTTCTCGTATGGAACCGTCTGATAGATACAGCCACCACACTGGTAGTAATGGGTGCAGACTGGCTTGCAGGCTTCCAGGTCAGACTCCTTAATGACACGCTGGAGAATTCCATCTGCATGATCTGCTCTCTTCTTCTTAATGCGAACTTCTACCTCAGCCCCAGGAAGGACGCCTTTTCCCTTTGTGGAAATGGAACGAGTCACTTCTTCCCCTGTCTGTGGATTTACTTCTGTATGCATGAAAGATCCCTTGTTAGGGAAAACATATTTACTAATTGTGCCTTGAATCAGGTCGCCTTTTTTCATGAAATCTCCTTTAGTTCAACTGTATATGTTCCGTCGTCTTCCATTCTCATAATCATGTAGCTCTTTCCTGTGGCACCACGTGGACGGGAGATGCTTCCCGGATTGAGAAAGTGAATTCCATCATATTCCACATTGGTTACCGTGTGAGTATGACCAAAGCATACAATGTCACACTGATTTTCTTGCGCCAGTAGACTAATTGTTTCCAGTCCATAGGAAACGCCGTAACGATGGCCGTGTGTCACCAGGAACTGATGTCCCCGCAGTTTATAAATTGCCTTCGGCTTCACATTGGTCATCTTATTGATTTCCCAGGAATTGTCACAGTTGCCCACAGCAAAAATGACCGGCGTTCTTGGGGAACCTGCTGCTTTTTCAATTTCAGACCAGTCCCGCTCCACGTCTCCACAATGAATCAGCATGTCCGGCTTTTCCATTTCTAACACTTCCCGGACAATTCCATTATTTCCATGAGAATCACTCATGATTACTATCTTTAATTCACTCATTACATTCTTCCTAACATTACAATCCCGCCTGGCAAATGAGTTTTGCAGGGACTCCAATTTTATCTTCACAATCTTCTTTTTCACAATGTCTTCTGCATTGGTCCAAGAAATTTACAAAATATCTTCTGCATTCATTCAAAAAATTTACAAAATATCTTCTGTATTTTTCTGAGAAATTTACAGAACTTCACGAATGGCACGCAGGGCCTTACCACGATGAGAAATTTCATTCTTCTGCTCTGGTGTGATTTCTGCTGAAGTCATACCAAATTCTGGTAAGTAGAAAATTGGATCGTAGCCAAATCCATTTGCACCGGCGATTTCATAACCAATACGGCCTTCCATGGCTTCCACACGGGATTCTGCATGGCCATCTGGGAAGGCTGCAGCAACAGCACATACGAAGCGAGCTGTCCTCTTCTCATCCGGTACACCATTCAGTCTTTCAATGAGGTTATTATTCTTAATATCATAGGATGTGTCATGACCCATATATCTTGCAGAGTAAATACCTGGTTCCTTATTCAGAGCATCGATTTCTAAGCCCGAATCATCTGCCAGAACGATGGCATTCTTCCAGGGAAGGAGTTTTTCCTTCATCTCTTCAGAAATCATGCGGTCTTCACCAAGACCAGGCGCTGATTCGATATGCGGATTTTCAAGTTTTGTGCCTGTGATTGCAGCCTTGATAAAGTCACGAACTGCACTGGCCTTGATGATGGAATTTTCTTCAAAAGTCTTTCCATCTTCTAAGATATCAAAATCCATTCCAGCCTGCTTCATGGATTCAATTTCATATCCCAGGTCGCCTAAGATTTCGCGAATCTCCACCAGTTTATTTTTATTTCCTGTTGCAAAAATAATTGTCTTCATGTCTGTCTCCTATTAAACACAGCAGGCTTTCCCTGCCTATTATCTATATATTTAACCTCAGTAAAACCCTGTGGCGATTTCCACACTGGGCCTGCCTCAGCTGTCTTCTTTATTTTTCCGCATCGGTATCGCTGTCCACAGGTTTCTTCTTTACCTGATCCGCGTCAGAGCGATTTGCAATACCTGGAACGCTGATACTCACTTCATCCGAACACTCTTCATCTGGGTCATCCCCACCTCTTTCCAGGTGATTCCGGTCCCAGGTAAAGGCCTTCAGGCAGATATTACAATTGGATTCCTCAGCTCTATGCCACACAGACCCCAGTGGACTTACATAGCCCTCGCCGTCCGTGAGATCTACTGTATCTTTTGTATCCTCAGATTCACACTCAATGGCAATTGGTTTATCCATACCAGGGGTTGTGATTTGCACCACCACTGCATACTTCTGGTCAGGAGAAAGTTCCACATCCTGATTAAGATTCACTGTGTAATAGCCCGGATATCTGGTTTCTCCAGATCCCATTTTCTGACGGTCATTCAAAGAATCCACATTTTTAAACTCAGGTACTACATAGATGGTGAAGGATGTATTTGCTCCTGTTGTGTAGAAGGACACTGCCTTCAAAATCTCATTTCCCTTTGCTGTATACACATTGGAAAAATAAGCTGTATCGGAATTAAAGCCCATGTTTCCTACCCAGCCCAGCTGGTCAGTCTGATAGTTGTGATCATAATCATTTACACTTCCAAACTTGGAATAAATGATGCATTCATCTCCTAATACCGCATCATCATAAGAAACATAGAAATATCCCTTATCCCCAAAGTCTGTTCCCCAGCTGTTTTTGCAAAGAAAAGCTCCGTCGTGCTTAGGCTTTGTGGCAAAATTTTCTCGGGAAAAATCATCGTCCCAACCTACGATAACTACATCGTGATTTGGTTTTGCCTCTTCATCATAGTAATAGGCTGATGTTTCTGGATTGTAGTGGTCTGTCCCCTCATTTCCGTAGGAAACATCAAAGTACATGCAAGCTTCCAGTCCACCATATTTGAAAATAGCATTTTTAATTTTTCTAAGATCCCGGTCATTCAGGATAATTGCTTCCTGTAAATGGCCCACCGTGTCTGCATTCAAATTTGTTGAATTACTTCCATAGGGATCATCCTGATCCAGAACCGGTCCCTTCCAGGCTGCCATGTAAGCCATACTCATGGTGTGCTCACCACCGGTGGTCAAGGTTGTCTGATAGCCATTATTCTTGGACATGTGATTTACGGAGAACACGTCCTTATTCATTGGCATACGCATGGACTCCAAAGCCCCCAGGGAAGCAAAGGCCCAGCAAGTACCATACTTTCCCTGATCGCGCACTGGGGTCACCCTGCCCTCGGAACGCAGATCATATCTGCTTGGCAGATTATCTCTGGACTCTGTCTGGGTGAAATCGATGGTGTTGGTGGCATAGGTGTAAGTACAGCTATAGCCCAGCGCCGGCGCATTTTCCAGAAATGGAATATACAGTTCTCCATCAATCTTCTCTGGCGTAGAAGCCAGGGTCAGGGCCATAGCATCTGCATAAGACGCGTTCCTGCCCAGCTCAAATTCAATTCGCTTATTCCCCTGCTCCACCATGATTTTTCCGCTGGGATATTCAATCACAGCACAGCCAATAATATCTTCCAGAAACTTCCGTGAAGCCAGAACCTGCAGGTTTTCATCCACCAGAACCTTATAGTCAAAATTGCTAAGGCTCTTTCCAGAAACAGAAACAATAGTTTCATGACTGGTAGCATACTGTCCTTGTTCCACCTTTAGATTTCCCACAACCTCCTGCAAATTTTCAGCAGGTGTAATGGTATTCACTTTATGATCTGTAATTTTGAATAAAATCCCTGCTGTCAGAAGCAGCAATAAGAAAATGATAATAAATCTCTTTAACATTTTCGCTCCAATATTTCTAAATCCCCCAGCAAGTGAACTGCATATCCGCGCAACTCATTTGCACCAATATCTTTCTTAATTCTTCTTTGGTGGTCTTGGACCCATGAACTGATAGAAGTAAGCCTTGATCATACCGTTGTAGATTTTGCGGTTCTTGTCAGCCTTGCGGCCAATGTACTGCTCTGTATCCTCATAAGAAGTGATGAGATACATAGACCACTTATCCAGATTTGCGAAACTCTTACCAATGGTTGTGTAAAGAGCTGGCAGGGCTTCCTTTTCTTCCAGACGCTCTCCGTAAGGAGGATTGGTCACAACAAAACCGTAGGACTTTGGTGAAGAAAGGTCCTTCACATCCTTGGCCTGGAAATGAATGTACTTATCCACGCCAGCTGCTCTTGCATTCTGGGCAGCACACTTTACGATTTCTGGATCCAGATCGTAGCCATTGATGTGCATTTCAGGCACATCCTTCACCAGGGAACGAGCCTCGTCAAATGCATTTGCCCACTGCTTTTCAGACAGAAGCTTGAGCCATTTCTGTGCCTGAAATTCACGATTCATACCAGGTGCAATGTTGGCGCCAATCATGGCTGCTTCGATTGGGAAAGTACCGGAACCACAGAAAGGATCAATCAGCGGACGATCTGCATGCCAAGGTGTCAGCATGAGAAGGGCTGATGCCAGAGTTTCTGAAATTGGAGCCTTACCAACCAATGTTCTGTAGCCACGCTTATGCAGGGAAACACCAGATGTATCCAGGCCAACGGTTACGATATCCTTCTTGATAAAAATACGAACTGGATAATCTTCGCCATCTTCTGCGAAACGATTCACATGGTAAGTCTGGCTCATACGTTCAACCATGGCCTTCTTGGCAATGGACTGAATGGATGTTGTAGCAAAAAGCTTAGAGCGATTTGTTGTCGCCTTTGTAACCCAGAATCTGGCGTTTCTTGGGAAATATCTCTCCCAAGGAATATTCTTGATTCCCTCGTAAAGCTCTTCAAATGTCTCTGCCTTAAAGGCGCCACACTTAATCATGACACGCTCAGTTGTGCGAAGGAAAATATTGGCACGGGCAATTGCCACTTCATCTCCGGCAAATGTCACACGACCATCTTCTACCTCCACAATCTCATATCCTAAATTCTGAATTTCTCTTTTTAATACTGACTCCAGGCCAAAGTGACAAGGCACAATATACTCAAATCTTTCACTCAAATTTCTTCCTCTTCTCTTTCATTTATCATGACAATTCTTATCGATTCTCTGTATGAATAAACCACCTGCTTTTCAGGCGGACAAAGTCCATTAAATCATAGCAAAAATAGGGCATTTTCGCAATTTCCAGAATTGAACTGTATTGCATGGAAGTTTCTTTCAGGCTTCATACAGTTAAACCTAAAATCGCAGAAATAAACTGTTCCCTCACATTCCTCACATATACCATGCTGTCTTCCAAAGAAGAAATTTATCCTATGCCCTCCCCTCATCTTTTGATAAAATATAGAAAGCGAGGACTCTACCTCGTTTTCCTGACACGACCACAAGATACTTGAGACATAATTGTCGTGAATCAACATTTCAAGGAGGTACCGAACTATGTGGTACGACGAGTCTGTTTTTTATCAAATTTATCCTCTGGGATATTGTGGCGCACCATTTGAAAATGATGGCGTCCTGGAACATAGAATTTTAAAGGTCATTGACTGGATTCCTCACATGGTAAAGCTTGGCATCAACGCCATCTACTTCTCCCCTGTCTTCGAATCCGACACCCACGGCTACAACACTCGTGACTATGGCATGATTGATAAACGTTTAGGAACAAACGAAGACTTCAAAAAGGTCGTGGACGAACTTCATGCAAATGGAATTAAAGTCGTTCTGGATGGCGTATTCAACCATGTAGGACGTGGCTTCTGGGCATTCAAGGATGTACAGGAAAAGAAATGGGATTCTCCTTATAAGGACTGGTTCCACCTATCATTCGACGGCAATTCCAATTACAACGACGGCTTCTGGTATGAGGGCTGGGAAGGTAATTATGACCTTGTTAAACTCAACCTTTGTAACCCGGCTGTTGTGGATCACATTTTTGACAAGGTAAAGTTCTGGACTGAATATTTTGACATCGATGGTTTGAGACTGGATGTAGCATACATGCTGGACAAGGGCTTCATCCATAACCTGCGTGAATTCACAAATGGCCTGAAGCCTGAATTCCTCCTTCTGGGAGAACTCATGTTTGGTGACTACAACCAGTTCGTAGGCCCTGGCATGCTGGATTCCTGCACAGACTATGCAGCTTATAAGTCACTCTATTCTTCATTCAATACCATGAACATGTTCGAGCTGGTGAACAATCTGATTCAGTTCTTCGGACCTGAAAACTGGTCCTGGTATCGTGGTAAGAATTTCCTGAACTTCTGTGACAACCATGACGTAACCAGAATTGCTTCTGTTCTGAACAATAAGGCTCACCTGCCACTCTGCTATACACTCATGTATGGCATGCCTGGTATCCCTTGTGTTTACTACGGTTCTGAATGGGGCACAGAAGCCCGCAAGGAAGAAGGCGATCCAGCCCTTCGTGCTTGCTTTGAAAAGCCTGAATGGAACGAACTGACAAGCCACATTGCAAAACTTTCAGAAATTCACAAAGAGCACCGTGCTCTCCAGTACGGTAACTTCAACAAAGTTCTGCTGACAAATCATCAGTGCATTATTGAACGTAAAGTGGATGGCTACAATGACGCCGAAGGCAACTGGATTCCTGGAGAAAGAATTCTTGTGGCAATCAACGCTGGAGACTACGAATACACTGCTCACTTCGACGCTGGATGTGGCCAGGCCGATGAACTGATTACTGGCACAAAGCACGACTTCGGTGGAGGCTCTGTTTTGAAACCATTCTCTAGCGAGATTTGGTTGATGGAGAACTAGACTAAGATTTAAAATTTTGCAAATGAAGGGGACCTGCTCATTGGCAAGTCCCCTTCTTCGCTGTCAACATTTTAAGTTTCTGAGATGTAGTTATACAATTTCCACTTTAAGACTACTAATACATCAACACATCCAGATCCACCTGGCTGGAATTGATGCCATCCACAAATCCTTTATCAATATACTGGAAAGCTTCCACATGATAAGGGAAAGATGGATCTGTGCCATAATAAGCAAGCCAGATTGGTACTTCTGGAATTTCCCCCAGATTCACACTTCTGATCAACCAGTCACGGTTTGCATAAAGCATAACCTTGTAGCCAGCTGCTGTGATGGTATCGCAGAATCCCTTGATGGCCTGTGTGCGGTCATCCATGGAAATCTCATTTGCACGGGCTTCCACGCCAGCCATGTATTCGGAGTCGATGACGATTGGTTCTGTTACCGTGTGGCCCTTGATGTTTTCCAATACGAAGTTTGCTTCCTCAACGCCCTCGTCATAGTTCACGGCCTCTGTATAGAAGTAAACACCTGTGGAAAGGCCGGCAGCTGCCGCGCCATCAATGTTGTCCACGTACTTGGCATCCAAAGCCAGCGTGCCTTCTCCATAACCACGGTAGCCCAGACGAACAAAGGCTGCCTCGATTTCCGTGCCTGCCACGGCAGTCCAGTCGATGTCGCCCTGGAACTCGGATACGTCAATGGCAACACGGCCCTTCTTCTGGCCATCCTTATAATAATTCTTATAAAGCTGCCCCTGACCAACATAAAAATCATTGGTCCAGTCGTAGTCGTTTCTTGCCACATTATCGTAAATCTTTATGTACTCACAATTTGGATATTCTCCAAAAAGAATATAAGCCCGATTCAGGTAAGCCAGGTAGTTGGCCTCAATCCGGTCGTGGATTCCTGTATCATCCACGGCAAATGAGATGTCCGTCTTGAAGATACTTGCTGAATCCAGCGGAGTTCCTCTGTGCTTAATTTGCCAGAGTTTACTTAGGCCAATGATAGCTGCAATCAGAAGAATGGCAAAAATAATCCAGGCCTTAATCAGGTTCTGAATATTATTATTTAAATCAAAATCATTATTTTTCATATATCACCATATTACTTAAAGCTATGTTACTAAATGCTGATTATAACATCTCTTTCTTCTTCTGCAAAATCTTGAACATAGCTACGCCTGCCGCAAGCAGGAGAATTCCCATGGTAGAAACTACGATGGATTCCATAATTCCTGGCTCCTCCACCGCAAAAAGCGGAAAGATATTTTCCATGGTATCCGGATGATACATTTGAAGTACCGCAATGCCGTTGTTGATGGCATGCATCACCATAGCAGGGAAAATAGAATCGGAATAATAAACAATTACAGCCAGTGCCGCTCCCAAAAGTGCTGTGGTAAAGAAGCGCACAATACTCATATGATATACACCGAAAATCACTGCCGTAAGCAGCACACTCACAACAATCTTATACCTGCCACGGAAGGCTGAGAATAAGAATCCACGGAAAAGCATTTCCTCACAAACAGCTGGGGTCAGTGCCACCACTGCAAAGGTCAGCAACTCATTATCTGACATGAGTTCATTCATGAGACCGGAGGAAACCATTTCTGCCTCTGTTGGGAAGAGCATGGAAACAAAGCTGGTAAGAATGATACCAATCAGCATGGTTCCACAGCCCATAAAGAGAGCAGCCACAAAGTTCATAAATTTGGTCTTACGGAAAGAATAAGTCTGTAGGATACTACGCTTTGTATAAAGCACATAAAGCAGTGGCAGAACAAAAATAATCATCTGTATGCCAAAGATACCGCCGAAACCATATTTCATTTCCAGAACACTGCCCAGGTAAAGGTAAGCGAACATCACAAATACAACCATGAACCAGGCATCACCTGTGGTTGGCACACTGCCCTTCTTCATGTTGCTACGACGTTCGAAAAGCTTCAGACTAAACTTACCTTCGTCGAACAGTACATTTTCACTATCATAAATTCTGCTGAGAATCAGCACTGCCACAATGGCATACAAAACATTGCTCACCAGCACCACAGCCACAAGCTTGTACTCCACCTTGAAAAGGAGAAGGTTCTTAATCATCAGGCAGATATTGGCAACCGGCACCAGAGCCATAGTATGAGTCAGTTCGATATTGGGAATAAATCCAATGTAACCTGTCAGCATCACCACCAGCATAAGCGGTGTGATGTAGTTGTTGGCTTCCTTATAGGACTTGGCCAGGGAAGTAATGCACATGGTCACCGCACTGATAAAGAGGGAGAAGGCAAGAATGGCCAGCACCGTAAAGATAATGGCAGGTATGAATTTTCCAATATCAATTCCGGCAAATGAGATGCCCATAGATTCCATGGCATCCCCCATCAGGCGAATCATATAAGTGCCCATAAAGGCAATGGATACAATATTTAATAAGGCAGAGATAATTCCAATGATGGCAACCGTAAAGAACTTACTAAAGATAATCTCCCGATTGCTGACTGGCAGAGTAAGCAAAGTCTCCAGAGTTCCTCTTTCCTTTTCCCCAGCAGTTACGTCAATGGCTGGATACATGGTTCCCATGAGAAGGGAAAGCACCAGAAGGAATGGCAGAATCATACCCAGGATAGAACCTGCTGACTGCTCACTGCTTGCTAAATCCTCGGACTCACAAACAACGGGATTCATGATTACATCCGCATCCAGTCCTGCTGCCTGAATTTTCTCCTTACTTTCTTCCCTGGAAAGTTCATCCACCACATCCCTTACAATACCTGCGGCATAGGAAGAGTTCGTAATTGAGGAAACATAGTAAACTTCATAAACTGTCTTTCCAGAAGAGTCCTTGGATGACGTAACATAGGCATCTAATTCTTCATTCTGCAGAGCTTCCTGGTAATCACCAGAAGGGGCATCCACAAGAGTCAGGACATCTGTGGCAATCCCATTTGCAGAAGTTGATGCACTGTTTCCCTGGCTTACAGAATCTTCAGAACTATTCCCCTGGTCTGTACTTTCCGTTTCCGCCTTCTCCTGGGCTTCCACTTTGGCATTTTCATTGTGCTTTTCCACAGCGGACTTCAGGGCTCCATCGTCAGAAGCCACAATAGCAACTTTGTATTCTCCCTCTTCCATATTGCTCTGGATCATGGTCATAACCGCCATGGAACCAAAGAAAATCAGAGGGTAAAGAAGAATAGGAACCAGCACCATCATGATGATGGCTTTCTTGTCACGGAATACATCCAGAAGTTCCTTTTTCAGGAGCAGCTTAAAGGCTTTCGTTTTCATGTGCCATGCCCTCCTTTTCGATAATCATATAAAAGGCCTCACGCATATTGGCAGTGCCTGTTCGTCTCTTCAGTTCTTCTGGAGAAGCATTGCAAATGAGTTTGCCGTGGTTCATCATAATGATTCGATCACAGAGATACTCCGCCTCTTCCATGTAATGGGTTGAATAAATAATGGTCTTACCCTTTTCTTTTTCAGACTTCATAAATTCAATAATGGCCGCACTGGAAATAATATCCAAGCCCAGAGTTGGTTCATCAAAAATATAAATATCCGGCTGATGCACCAGGCATCTGGCAATGGAAGCACGCTGTGTCTGGCCAGTGGACAGCTTTTCAATTCGGTTATCCACGAATTCTTCCATATGAAGTACATCCACCACTTCATCTACACGCTGATCAATTTCATCGTCCGCTATTCCGTAAATGCCACCAAAAAGAGTCAGCATTTCACGCACGGAAAGACGTCCGTACAACTTTGTATTGCCGGACAGGTAACCAATATTTTTTTTTATTTCTACAGGATTGGATAAAACGCCCGCCTGAGTTTCCACTGTTACAGAGCCTCTTGTTGGCTCAAGCAGATTGGCAAGCATGCGAAGTAAGGTAGTCTTTCCTGCTCCATTAGGTCCAAGAATTCCTACGATTTCTCCCTCATCAGCAGTCAGTGAAATATCATCCACTGCATTAAAATCTTCTTTCCGTCCTTTTTTCTCGGTACGGGTAAATGTTTTTATGACATGTTCTGCACGTATCATTAATTAATCTCCCAACATCCTCGCTATTTTCTAGTCTTTCCTTTAAGTCTTGCTTGGATTTTCCCTGTTTTTAACCTAAGAAAAATTATAGCATTCTAAAAAATGCGTCACAACACAAGGCGGAAAATTTAACAATATGGACATATTTAAATCCGGTCAGGAGTTTCCAAAGATGCAGGTCTTTACATGCGTTCCAGTTTCATATTGCCCTATGGGTTTTGTTTCCTTATAACGTGCAAAAGGACCCTTAAAACCGCCTTCCCACGGTTTCAAAGGTCCTTTGCTTCATCACGTTACTATGTGACTACCCCCCACGCAGTAACAATTATGTCTCTCTCACATACAGAATACTATCATAAATGCACAATTATTAACACCCCTTTTGTGCATCTTATCTAAATTTTGTAAATAATGCCGAAGTCCTTTTGTAAATATGGCATTTTTTCAGTGTGATTTTCATGTCATTTGTGCATAATTACAAAAGATGGCTTGCTAATCGGTCAAAATTAGCAAGCCACAATCATAAAACGCACTCATATTTGCAAATGTTTTTGTTGCATTTTTTAAAATCGTATGCAATCTCATTTGCACCTAGCAAATTAACCAAATTTATAGCATATATATCGCAATGCTACTTCAGGCTCATACTCATTTGCCGGATGAACCATTAGCCATTATTTTCCTGCGCAACCAGGTTCTTAGCGCCATAACGTTCACGAAGAGCTGGCTTTTCAATCTTACCTGTTGGATTACGAGGAACATCCGCGAAGATAATCTTCTTAGGTCTCTTGTAACGTGGCAGTGGCAGGCAGAAGTCATTGATTTCATCTTCTGTTGCTTCCATGCCTGGCTTCAGCTCGATGATAGCAGCTGTGATTTCACCCAGACGTTCGTCACCAATACCGATAACAGCCACATCCTGAATCTTCTCATTCTTCATGAGGAAAGCTTCAATCTGTACTGGATAAATATTTTCACCACCAGAAATGATAACGTCCTTCTTACGGTCAACAAGCCAGATAAATCCGTCCTTGTCGTAGATGGCCATATCACCTGTGTAGAGCCATTCGCCCTTAAGGCACTCGTCTGTAGCTTCAGGGTTCTTGTAGTATTCAATCATAACGCCAGGACCCTTAACACAGAGTTCACCAACATTAGAATCCTTACCATCTGTTGGCTTCTGTACTTCATTTCCTTCGTCGTCCATAATCTTGCATTCCCAACCGTAGCCTGGAACACCGATAGCACCAACGTGATCTGTATTATCAATTCCAAGGTGTACACAACCTGGTCCAGTTGATTCGGAAAGACCATAGTTTGTATCGTACTGCTGACCTGGGAAGTACTTGTGCCAGTGGTCAATTAAACTTGCAGGAACTGGCTGCGCGCCTATGTGCATAAGTCTCCACTGCTTCAGTTCATACTTAGCAAGATCAACCTTTCCACTCTCGATTTCTGTCAGGATATCCTGAGCCCAAGGAACCAGAAGCCATACGATTGTGCAGTGTTCACGGCTTGCTGTCTCTAAGATATGTTCTGGCTTTGTCCCCTTTAAGAGAACTGCCTTAGAGCCAGAGAAAAGGCTTCCGAACCAGTGCATCTTAGCACCTGTATGATAAAGCGGTGGGATGCAAAGGAATACATCGTCCTTAGTCTGTTTATGATGATTCTGTTCACACTTTGCAGAGTGAGACAAGGCCTTATGTTTATGTAAGATTGCCTTAGGGAATCCTGTTGTACCTGATGAGAAATAGATGGCAGCATTATCATCATCAATAATAGGAATATCAGGATTCATAGAGCTGCAGTTTGCAACCAGCGAATTGTAATCTTCTGCGAAGGAAGGACAACCCTCACCTACATAGAAGAGCAGGCGGTTCTTAGAAATCTTTGGTGCGATTTCTTCCACACGGCCAATGAATTCAGGTCCAAATACCAGAATATCCACGTCAGCAAGATCTACGCAATATTCAATTTCATCCGATGAATAGCGGAAATTCAAAGGAACTGCGATGGCACCAGTCTTAAGGATACCAAAGTAAATTGGCAGCCATTCCAGGCAGTTCATGAGAAGAATACCAACCTTGTCATCCTTCTTAATTCCACGCTCCATCAAGAGATGCGCGAAACGGTTTGCCTTCTCATTGAAGACATTCCATGTAATTTCTCTTCTATAAGCAGCTGCTGGATTGGTCTCCATCAGCTCATATTCTCTCCAGGTTACTCTCTTAACTTCTGTAACCGCCGGATTTACCTCAACAAGTGCAACGTCGTTGGCGTAAATCTTGGCATTTCTCTCCAATAAATCTGTAATTGGCATTCGTCAAACCTCCCACTGGTTCTTTTGGCAAATGAGATGCTCTCCAACAACTCATAGCCCCATTTTGTGCGTTTTCATAAATATAATTTTTACCTATGACACGTGTATCTATTTTACACGCTTTTAAGAATAATTCAACGCTATAACGCTTTAATCCATCAAAGTAATTTTAAAAGAAAAATTCTCCCTTTTTTTAACAGAAATATTAATAAAATTTATTAAAAAAAGGGGCTGTGAAAAAATGAGATAATCATTTTTTCCAGCTCCATTTTTATATCATTTTTTGTGAGGTATGCTGTTTCTGGCAAAAATAGAGTATAATGCCCCTTTCCCCAAAAACTACAAACTTTTTTGATTAGGCAGCTTCTTGGAGACGCATCTTTTTATTG
>OMVA01000106.1 GCA_900314445.1 uncultured Lachnospiraceae bacterium
AAACATGTAGTAGTTGTCGGTGGCGGTGATACAGGTAATGACTGTATTGGTACAGTCCTTCGTGAAGGATGTAAGTCCGTAACCGCTCTGGAAATGATGCCAGAACCACCGAAGGTTCGGGCAGTATCCAATCCATGGCCAGAATGGCCAAAGGTACTGAAGGTGGATTATGGTCATGAAGAAGCCATTACTGCTTTTGGACATGATCCACGTCTCTATTCTACAACCGTAAAGAAAGTGATTAAGGATAAGTCTGGCGCTGTGAAGAAACTCCAGATCGTAAACGTGAAGTTTGTGAATGGTAAGCTCACAGAAGTTGCAGGTTCTGAAAAGGAAATTCCTTGTGATCTGCTTCTGATTGCAGCAGGTTTCGTTGGTTGCGAAAACTATACTGCAGATGGATTCGAACTGGCTAAGACGCCAAGAAATACGGTTGCAACTCTTGGCCCGGATTCTTATCACACAAAGCAGGAAAAGATATTCACTGCCGGTGATATGCACCGTGGCCAGAGCCTTGTAGTATGGGCAATTGCAGAAGGTAAGGCCTGTGCCAAGGAAGTAGACGAATACCTGATGGGCTATTCACTTTAGTATTTATCTGCAAAATTGTTATTGAGAAAATTTTTAAAAATTTTGAAAAAAACAATTGACAGAAAAAAACATGAAGAGTATAGTCTAGGCAGAAATGCAAATTGATATCGCGTTGAAGCGAAAAAGTAAATAAATTACGAGACAACGGCGTCTCACTGAAGAACAAGATGTTTTCAGTGGGGCGCCTTCTTTGTTTCAAAAAACATTTCATTTTCACAAAGTAAACAAAAGAACAAAAATATATCTCAAGTTAAAAGGGAGGATCTAAGATGGAAACAGTTGCAGATTACTTCGGATCAAATGTATTCGACGACAGAACCCAGAAGGCTATGCTTTCTACAGATGTTTACCAGTCACTGAGAAGAACAATTGATGAGGGAGCACCTCTGGAAGAAAAGGTAGCGAATGCAGTTGCACTTGCTATGAAGGACTGGGCGCTTGAAAAGGGCGTAACACATTACACACATTGGTTCCAGCCACTGACAAGTGTAACAGCAGAAAAGCATGACTCCTTTATTGAACCGTCACCTGATGGAAGAGTAATCATGGAGTTCACAGGAAAGAACTTAGTTCAGGCAGAGCCAGATGCTTCTTCTTTCCCTTCAGGCGGACTTCGCGAGACTTGCTCTGCAAGAGGTTACTCCGTATGGGATCCAACATCCTATGCGTTCGTTAAGGAAAAGACATTGTATATCCCAGCAGCTTTCTGTTCATACACAGGAGAAATCCTTGATCAGAAAGCTCCCCTCCTTAGATCTATGGAAGCACTTTCAACACAGGCAAAGAGAATTCTGAAGCTCTTCGGCAAGAATGTAAAGTGCGTTAAGACATCCGTAGGACCTGAGCAGGAATACTTCCTGGTAGATGAGGAAATGTTCAAGGCTCGTCCTGACCTGGTATTTTCAGGAAGAACACTTTTCGGTGCACCTGCTCCTAAGGGACAGGAACTGGATGATCAGTACTTTGGAATTCTTCCAGCAAGAGTTAAGGAATTCATGGAAGACCTTGACCGCGAACTTTGGAGCGTTGGTATTCTTTCAAAGACAGAGCATAACGAAGTTGCTCCTGCTCAGCACGAGATGGCTCCAATCTACAACATGACAAATATTGCTGTTGATGGCAATAACATGTCAATGGAAATCATGCAGAAGGTTGCACGTCGTCATGGTCTTGTATGTCTTTTACATGAAAAGCCATTCGATGGTGTAAATGGTTCTGGTAAGCATAACAACTGGTCAATGGCAACAGATGAAGGTGAGAACTTACTTTCACCTGGACATGATCCATTCCATACACCACAGTTCATGCTGGTACTTACATCAGTAATCGAAGCAGTTGATACATATCAGGATCTCTTACGTGTATCGGTAGCTTCTGCTGGTAACGACCACAGACTTGGTGCGAACGAAGCACCTCCTGCTGTTATTTCAGTTTACCTTGGTGATGAACTGAACAGAGTAGTTGAACATGCAATGAGCGGTGAGGAATATGAAGGACATCATAAACAGAGCATGGATCTTGGTGTTACAGTTCTTCCTAAGCTTAAGCAGGATACAACGGATCGTAACCGTACATCTCCATTTGCCTTCACAGGTAATAAGTTCGAGTTCCGTATGGTTGGTTCTACAGCAAACATCGCAGATGTAAATACAATGCTGAATGCAGCAGTTGCAGAAGTAATGAAGAGATATGCTGATGAACTGGAAAGCGCATCTGACTTAGATGCAGCAATCAAGACTCTGGTACAGAGACAGCTGAATGCGCATAAGAGAATCATCTTCAATGGCAACGGTTACACAGATGAATGGATTGAAGAAGCAGCTCGTCGTGGTCTTAGCAACTACAAAACAACGCCTGATGCAATTCCTCATCTTGTTGATGAAGAAAACGTTAAGATGCTTACAGACCTGAAGATCTTCACAGATGTTGAACTAAAGGCTCGTTGCACAATCAAACTTGAAGAATATACAAAGAAGGTTCTGATTGAAGCAAAGACTATGGTTGAGATGGCGAATCAGGATATCCTTCCAGCCATTGAAAACTATGAAGAAGAGCTTCTTTCCCTTGCTGCTAAGAAGCAGTCACTGAACCGTAATGTTGGTGCTTACGAGACAGGCCTCCTGGATGACCTTGGTGAGAAGGTAGATGAAATCTACACAGCAAAGTGTGCTCTTGCAGCAAAGATTGAAAAGGTTTCTGCGGAAGTAGATGCAAAGGCTGCAGCTGAACTTGTCAGAGATGAGATTCTTCCAGCAATGGATGCTCTTCGTGCACCAGTTGATGCAGCAGAAGTAGTTATGCCAAAGATGGAATGGCCATATCCTTCATACGGCGACCTTCTTTTTGGTGTTGATGCCTAGGAAGGAAAAAAGGGATGAGTCAAAATTTGAAATCAGATATTACAGCTTCTGGTCTTCCAGGCATTCCTGGAAGAAAAGAAGTTGCCTGTCAAAATATGGAGTATGACGAAGAAGCATTACATGAAGAATGTGGTGTTTTCGGTGCATATGATTTAGCTGGTCATGATGTTGCTAAGACTATATATTACGGACTTCTCAGTTTGCAACATCGTGGACAGGAATCCTGTGGTATTGCAGTATCAGACACAAAGGGACCAAAGGGAAATGTCCTTTCTCATAAGGGTATGGGACTTTGCTCAGAAGTCTTTGATGCAGATATCATTGAAAAATTAAAGGGTGATATCGGAGTTGGACATGACCGTTATTCAACAGCAGGTGCTTCTACACCAGCCAATGCCCAGCCACTGGTCCTGTCATATATAAAAGGAACGCTTGCACTTGCACATAATGGTAATCTTACCAATGCCCCGGCGCTTCGAAGAAAGCTTGCTGAGACAGGTGCAATTTTCCAGACAACAATCGACACCGAAGTCATTGCTTATCATATTGCCAGACAGCGTGTGCAGTCTGCAACAGTTGAAGAAGCAATTTTAAAGACTTGCAGAATGTTGCAGGGCTCCTATTCACTGGTGATTGCCAGTCCTCGAAAACTGATTGGCGTGCGTGATCCATTTGGATTCCGACCACTTTGTATTGGAAAAAGAGATGCGTGTTATATCCTTGCATCAGAAAGCTGTGCCCTGGATACAGTTGGTGCTGAATTCATCCGAGATGTAGAACCGGGTGAAATGGTCATGATTGATGCAAATGGTATTCACTCCGATAAGTCCATGTGTCAGGAAAAGCATGGCAGATGCATTTTCGAATATATCTACTTTGCTCGTCCGGATTCCGTAATCGATGGCATGAGCGTATATCATTCCAGAATCCTGGCAGGTAAGGCACTGGCCAAGGATAGCCCTGTGGATGCAGACCTGGTGGTTGGCGTTCCAGAATCCGGAAATGCAGCAGCTCTTGGATATGCCATGGAGTCTGGTATCCATTATGGACAGGCTTTTGTAAAGAATGCATATGTGGGCAGAACCTTTATCAAACCTGCTCAGAGTCAGAGAGAAAATGCAGTTTCTGTAAAACTGAATCCACTGAAGGGTGCAGTTGCAGGAAAGCGAGTAATCATGATTGATGATTCCATCGTTCGTGGCACAACTTCTGGCAAGATTGTGCAGTCTCTCCGAGATGCAGGAGCTACAGAGGTACATGTAAGAATCGCATCCCCACCATTCCGTTATCCATGTTATTTCGGTACAGATGTTCCTGATTCAGATCATCTGATTGCCTACGGCAGAGAATCGGAAGAAATCTGTAAGATGATTGGTGCGGATTCCCTTGCATATTTAGATATTAAGCGACTGCCTGAACTTACAGGTGGCAAGCAGTTCTGTCAGGGATGTTTCACAGGAGAGTGGCCAAGCCCTCCTCCTGAGGAAGATATTCGTGGGGAACATGAAGCATAAAGATTTGCGACTTCTTCACTGAATTGCAGATGAGATGCTTATGAATTGAATATAAATATAGGCAATGGCGTCTATGGATGAGAAAAATGTGAAGAAACTCATTTTCATCTGTAGACGCCATTTTATTTTAAAAATTACAAGTCGCGAGCATTCCATTTTGCATAGGGACTTGTGAATATAAAAATTTTAAATCCCTAAGGGAGGAGTGATTTTATGGAAATTAATGTTTCTACAGTCATCTGGGTGCTGATCGGTTCTGCTTTGGTTTACTTCATGCAGGCTGGTTTTGCCCTCTGCGAAGCTGGTCTTACAAGAGCCAAGAATACAGGTAATATCCTCATGAAGAATATGATGGACTTCTGTATCGGTACTCCTTGTTTCTGGCTTGTTGGTTTTGGTCTTATGTTTGGTGGTACAGGTGCGCTGATCGGTAAGTTTGATCCAATGATTCTTGGTTCTTACACAGCGGATAACAGTGTTGTTCCTCAGACAATGCCTTTATGGGTATATGTAATCTTCCAGACAGTATTCTGCGCAACAGCAGCTACAATCGTTTCTGGTTCTATGGCCGAAAGAACAAACTTCAAAGCTTATTGTGTTTATTCAGCAGTTATTTCTTTATTCGTTTATCCAATTTCAGGACACTGGATCTGGGGTGGCGGCTGGTTAGCATCTCTCGGCTTCCATGATTTCGCTGGTTCTACATGCGTACACATGGTTGGTGGTGTTATCGCTTGTCTTGGCGCTAAACTCCTTGGACCACGTATTGGTAAGTATGGTAAGGACGGTAAGGCTCGTGCTATTCCTGGACATAACATGACAGCAGCAGCTCTTGGTGTATTCATCCTCTGGTTCTGCTGGTTCGGTTTCAACGGTGCTTCTACAGTTGCTATGGATGGCGCAGATGCTGCATCTACTGCAGGTCTCGTATTCGTGAACACAAACCTTGCAGCAGCAGTTGCAACAGTAGTTGCTATGGTATTCACATGGTTCCGTTATGGTAAGCCTGATGTTTCTATGACATTCAACGCGGCTCTTGCAGGTCTTGTAGCAATTACAGCTCCTTGTGACTGCGTAACTCCGCTTGGTGCAGCAATCATTGGTCTTGTTGCCGGTTTCCTTGTAGTATTTTCCGTTGAATTCTTTGATAACGTTGCAAAGATTGATGACCCAGTTGGTGCTGTATCTGTCCATATGATGAATGGTATCTGGGGAACACTTGCAGTAGGCCTCTTCTCAACTGGCGCTGATGGCGTTGGTAAGGGTCTCTTCTACGGTGGTGGTTTCCATCAGTTAGGTGTTCAGGCACTTGGTTTTGCAACCGTTGCTGTTTATGCAGTAATCATTATGTTCATCGCATTTAAGATTATTGATAAGACAATTGGTCTTCGTGTTCCAGCAGAAGTTGAAATTGATGGTCTTGATATTCATGAACATGGTCTCACATCTGCTTACTCTGGTTTCGCAATTTCAGATGCTACGGACCTTACAGTTGAAGAAAATGAAAATACAGATCTTGGTGAAGATGTATATGAAGAAGCAACAGACGCACAGAAGAATGCTGCTGTTAAGGTAAATGACACAACAGTAGGAACTCCTGTAAGTTTTGATACAGGTATTCACAAGGTTGTTATCATTGCACGACTTGCTAAGTTTGATACTCTCAAGAAGGCGCTGAATGGTCTGGGTGTAACTGGTATGACAGTTGTTCAGGTTATGGGTTCAGGCGTGCAGAGAGGTTCAACAGAGCGTTACAGAGGTGCGGTTGTAGACTCAACACTCCTTCCAAAGGTTAAGGTTGAAGTTGTTGTAAGCCGTATTCCTGTAGATCAGGTAATTGAGACAGCAAAGAAGGCTCTGTACACAGGTCATATCGGTGATGGTAAGATCTTCGTTTACAACGTAAATCAGGTTGTAAAGGTACGTACAGGTGAAGAGAACTTCAAGGCTTTAGCTGACGTTGAATAAGATAGCAGTAACAGCAGTTACTGCTGTATGACATATTCCCTTTTAACAGGCAGGGCGGGAATCCACATCTCCGGGTTCCCGTCCTGCTTTTATTTATGACAATAAAAAAACTTCTTCTGCAGGCGCAAAAGAAGTTTTTTTGATTTATAAAATTTATATCACTTAAGAATTAGTTGGTGATTTCAGCGGTCATTTCTTTGATGCTTTTTACCACATTGCGAATTGGCGTTTTGCCTGTATCAACAGTGATGTCTGCATACTTTTCATAGAGGGGACGTCTTTCATCGAAGAGGTCTTTTAAAGTCATACCTTCCTTGATGGATACGCCACGTTCGTTTAGATCTCCCAGACGCTCTTCTAAAGTTTCCAGACTGCTTCTTAAATAAACTACAGTTCCGATTTCTTTCAGGTGCTCCATGGCACGCTGACCATAAACAGCGCTACCTCCTGTGGCAATGACTGCACTAGTGAGGTTAATGGAAGCGTTTACATCTTCTTCGATTTTGTTAAAACCATCCAGTCCTTCATCTTCAATAATCTGATAGAGAAGTTTTCCTGTTTTTTCTTGAATGAGCAAATCGGAATCCACAAAGCGATAGCCCAGGGTCTTGGCAAGTACTACGCCCACTGTGCTTTTACCACAACCTGGCATTCCAATTAAAATGATATTGTTTCCCAATCTTTTATGCCTCTTTCTTTAATTCTTTCTGTCTTTCTTTATCCTGCTTCATGAAGTTCTGCTGGTAGTCCTTCAAAGCAGCGGTGGCTTCCTTGGCCATAGGAATCAGGGCGATGACGTTGAAGATTGTCATAAGGCCGATACCTACGTCACCCATGTCCCAAACAAATGTATATGCTGCGATACATCCTACGAAGAGGTTGATGAGACCAATAATCTTATAAATGGTCTGAGATGTCCAGTTGTCGCCGAAAATGTAGGCGACATTTGATCTGGCATAGTAGAGGACACCGATAAATGTTGAGAATGAGAAAAGGAAAAGAGTTACGGCGATGAAAATTACGCCAGCTTTTCCGAAGTGGTACTGCATAGCTGCCTGAAGTAAATCCATTCCCTGCAGATTCTTCATCTGGTCAGCAGGAGCCAGGAGCATAACAAATGCAGTACATGAGCAAATTACAAGTGTATCAATGAATACACCCAGTGACTGGAGAAGACCAGACTTAACAGGGTGGTCAACGTCTGCGGCGGCAGCTGCGCAAGGAGCGGAACCGGAACCTGCTTCATTGGAGAAGAGGCCACGCTTTACGCCGTTCATAAGGACAGCACCGAAACCACCGGCAGCAATCTGTCTTGCACCAAAAGCTTCTTCAAAAATTCTGTTAAATACAGAAGGAAGAAGAGTGATGTTGTTAATAATAACAAAGATGGTAAGGAAGAGGTAGAAACCAGCCATGATTGGCACGATTACATCCAGAACCTTAACGGAAATATTCTTTCTCAGTACGATGATGGCACCGGAAATGGTAATGATTAAAGCGGTAACCCAGGTTGGAAGCTGGAAAGCGTTTTCAAAAGCAGATGCAACGGAATTACCAATTACCTGGCTGATACCAGCCCAACAAATCAGACCAGAAAGAGCAAAAAGAACAGCAATGATACTTTTCTTTTTCTTGCCTGCAAGCAGGTGGTGAAGATAGTAAGCAGGACCACCACGGTAGCCGCCGTAAAGAGGGTCTTCGGTCTTATATTTCTGAGCCAGTGTTGCTTCTACGAAAGCAGTAGAAGAACCGATGATGGCTGTAAGCCACATCCAGAATATGGCGCCAGCGCCACCGGCGGAAACAGCGGCCACAACGCCTACCAGATTACCCATGCCAACACGGGTGGCGGTGGATACAATCAGAGCCTCCAGACCAGAAACGGAAGACTTCTTTTCTGGATCAATCTTCTTTTCCTTGGCGACACGAACCATTTCCGGGAACATTCGGATTGGAACGAATTTGGTAACGATGGTGCAGAAAATTCCTAAAGGAATCAGGATAAAAACAAGAATTGGCAGGGAAATATAATTGCCACCACCAATTGGAATGTGGATGATATCACCCCACAGAAAATGGTAGATTGCCTCTACCACCCTAATAAAACCGTTTAAAAGTGCGTTTAAAATATTCATTTTCTCTTCCCTTGTCTATAGTTACTCTCAGCTGGGCAGGGCTTTGGGCTTGCTCAATTCCTAAAGTCTCTTCCTTATGCACGGAGTGTCGCTAAATTTTAGCAAATGGGTTTGGTATCGTTGCCAGCCACTGCCAATCCTTTTGCATGGATTTCTTTATGAAAGTACGTCCTGAACAGGTGTGTCATCTTCCAGGATGTTGATGTAGCCCTCCAGCGAAGCGGCCTTGGTCATAAGGCTCTTACTGTGTTTACTGATGAAAATCTTGCATTTGTGCTTGCTGTTCTTTGCGTCCTGAATCAGGTTGGCAGCTGCGCTATTTCCGTCCAGGGCAAGAATCGTGGATTCGCGACGTCTGAAGATTTCAAAGGCGATGGACTTGTAAACACCCATGGCATTTGGCTCGATGGAAACTCGGATGGCAACCCCACTGGCCTTCAGTTTCTTGTAGGATGCTTCTTCCACGGCTGCAGGTACAAAGGCAAAAATCTGGAAAGGATCCTTTCTTTTTGCATTCTCTTCCAGCAGGTACTTTTCATAACCGCTGAGTGTGTCACCGATTACGAAGAAATGTGCCTTTGGATGGGCTGTATTTAAAAGCTTATCAATAAACTTCTTTGTAGCGGTGTGCAGGGAGGTGGTGTGCTTATCGTTGTTGAAGCTACCGCCGGCCAGAATGATTGGTCTCTCCTGAAGAGGAAGCTCCTGAACCTGGTCTGCCAGACAGCTGGCGCTATCATACTTTCTGCCACCCACGAAGACGTCGGTGTATTTGCCTTCCTCTTTCTGCATACGTTCCGTGAAGTATTCAGCGATTGGATCTTCTGCCCGGCTGATATTCATGTTCTCGGCAAAGAGGCGGGACTTCTGCATCACGTCGTGGCCCACTTTCTCCAGAATGATATCTTCCGCCTGGCGCATCTTTCTCATCTCATCTGGAGAAAGGTCCAGAAGTCTTTCCAGAGAAAGTTGTTCATCGATGGAATCTGTACCGTAGAGGGCGCCACCATCGGTACCCTGTACGCAAAGGATGCCTTCTTCCAGGTATTTCTTAAGTGGATGGTTCTCCAAAGTGCTCAGATTATTCAGGCGGACATTGGATGTAATCTGGAATTCCAGAACTACATGATTGTCACGCAACATGGAAAGTAAATTCTTGCCTTCCTGGGTCTTTAGGTTCGGTGTGTAAAGACCGTGGCCAATTCTCATATAAGGGAAAGCCTGACCTGGAGCCAGGGCATTCAGTACGCTCTTTACGGCATTGGAAACATTATCCGGCAGGGAATCATTTTCACCTGCGTGAATACGGATTACGAAGGAAGGGTCTTCCGCAGCAACCTTAACGATTTCCCGGATGACAGGTTCCAGTTCCCGAATGTCGTTCATTTCTTCACCAACGAAGTCACTGCCTGCGACATATGGATCTACAAATACAGCGTGCAGGGCCTGCAGGTTCGTCACAAAATAGTTCAGTGGCGCAATATCATCTTTCACGATGGTCAGTGGTGTACGTCGGAAAGCAGCAAGGAAACGTAAGGATACTCCAGTCTCCTTGATGATATGTGGCATGATGCTATGAATCTGTGAAAGCAGTGCAGGAGCGGCCTCAGGCTTAACCAGAGTTGTATCTGCCAGCTCGGCATAGCACACTCCATTTGCCGCATACATACGGGCAATCCACAGGAGAGTATCCTGGTAAAGTGTATTATTGCGGTAGTTGGGATTTCTTCGGTCTTCCAGCATCTGGTTGGCTGCTTTTACGATATCCATATCCGGAATCTCACCGATATTGCGGAGAGGGAGAATCTCATCCGAGGACTGACCCTTTGTGAAAACGTATCGATAGAGATAAACCTTTTCCAAATTTGTGAATACGGCCTGGCCGTCCTTCATGACAGCAAGGGATGCACGAATCTTTGGAATGTTGGAGGCAGCGTCCGGAATATTATTCAAAATGAGATCGGCGAAGTTAATGAAGGTATTATCATTAATTCTTCTTTCCAGATATTTGCCAGTGAGTCCCTTGGACTTCGCAGGATCCTTGAAGACTTTGGCAACTGCTTTTCTCTGGATTTCCAGAGATTCCTTTTGCTCATCGGTAAGATCCAGCCCCAGCTTTTTTACATAGTAGTAAGGGTAACGAATCTGATGAACGATACCCAAAGCAATAAGCACATCTGGTGAAAGATTGGCATTCATATGGGTGTGCAAGTCTGTGTGAAACTTGCAGTCATCCAGAATGTAGGTTTTTACCAGAGTCTTTCTGATATCCAGCTTATAATCCTTGGTCTGGCTCATAAGAGTCTTTGCAATGGCAGGGATATAAGCTTTTCTCTCAATGCTTCCGTCTGGATAGATGTTGGCAACCTTTGTGTCAGCCAGGCGCATGATCCAAACCTTGCGGTTCTCGCCATCTCTGTAACAAGGCACAGGGCCTTCCATAATCTTGAGACCGTTCTTGGCAAAGGTGATGTCCACATTACATAGTTTCGCCAGGTTTGTAATCAGGTTACCAGTACCGTGATTTGGAGTCTCAATGCGGTAAGACATTTCACCGACACGAAGGAACAAAGAGACGATGACGTCCTTTTCTTTATCCAGATAAAATTTTCCGAAGTAGGCCATATTTTTCCTCAACTAATCTTAAATCTATAACAACAATTCCTATTTTAAACTTTATGAAAAAAGCATTTGAAAGAAAACAATCAAAGACTTGGTTAAAATCAACGCGTTAATGTCTTAAAGTAATAAGTCAGTATACCATAAAGCCCTTTCTTTACGCTAACTGCAAGGATTTTGCTAAAGAACCGAGGACAACAAAAAAGACCTATGCCATATGGAAAAAGACAAGTCTGTTTTTCTCTATTTTGCAGGACATGAAAAATATTTTTACATGTTAAAGAAAAATCTGGAAAAAATATTCTGCAAAAATTGTTGTGTTCTTCTGGCAGGTGCGGTGCAAATGCCATTTGCAAATGGAATTTGCCGAGAGGGCGGGGGATATACAGATCTAATTATATAGAAATATAATATATTAAATAAGAAATATAATATATTAAATATATTATTAATAATATAGTATATAAATATTTATCATAGGTGAAAGCGTGCAACGAAATGGGGACAAATAAATTTCTATATATGGAGATAATTGCCTAGACAAAAGAAAAAATGCGTACAAAATTTGCAAAATACGCATAAAATAAGGACTTTTGGAACTTGACCACGCGTAAAGTCCCTATTTATAGGTATTTTATAAGTTAGTTTATTTCGTGCAACGAAATGATTGACAACGCTGCATGAGTTTTGTATACTACACTTACCTTCATGAGTAGGAGTCCCGATTATGGCAGACGAAAATACATCTCAATTGAATAATGAAGATGGTCTTTTAGGAGATAATCTGACTCAGGCTTTAAAGGATTTGATTGGTGAGAGATCTATTTCTGAAACTGCCAGTGCTGCAGGAATTCAGAAGAGTAGTCTTTCTCGATTATTAAATGGAAAGACCAAACCAACACCAGAAACAATTCGTAAGTTAACAGTTCCGTCAGCAAATCCTCAGGGTGGTGTAACCTTTGAACAGCTGATGCTTGCTGCAGGTTATCCAATTACCCTGGAATTGCCAGAGGTACATGAAGAGGTTGCTTACAATGTTAACAAGGAATCTTTAGAAGACCTTCTGAATAGACTGAGGCATTTGGTTGAAAATAATACAGTAGAAGATCCTGCTGAGAAGAGACGATACAATCGCGTTCGTCGTTTCCTGCAATCCTATGAAAAATATTATGCTGGAAATGATGATGGTCTTGTTTCAGAACCTACACAGGGCTTTTCTACAGGGGGGATGCTTAAAGAAACCGAGAATGTTCGTAAGTTTTCTCCAGAGGAGTCTTCTCAGGATGCGAATCGGACGGAGTCTGATAGGGTTAGGGAGCACAGGGAACGCTATCAAAGAATCTTTGAACAGAAACGTAGAATTCGTGTGGCAACCTATGGGGTCATTCAGGACTACGCAGATTATCTGGTTAGGAATGCTATTCCATTAGAAAATCGTAGAGACGAGGTTGAGGTGAATTATCACCCAATTGAAGTAAGTCGCTTAAACAATTTTACATGCGTGATTCAAAATATGAATCCAGCAATACATAAAATTAATGAGTGGCGTTTTTATACCATGCCAATCGTCAACGATGAGGATAACTCTTTCGTAGTAAGGCGTAATGCCAGAGAAATGGCAAGAATGCTTATATGGGAGAAACCGGATCCACTTGTAAAGGTTTCTTGTATTGTAAATTCAGAAAATCTCTTCAAAGAAATTTTGCGAATAGCGCAGAATGGCATGTCCTATCGAGGAGAATTCTCTTTGATACTAATGGATATGGATAGGCTTATGCCGGTTAAAGAAGTTTATTTAGCTCACTATGACGAAGGAGATCATAGCCGTGAAATATACATGGGACGGTCTGATAATCTCTAAAACGTCATTTTGATAAATTGCAGGTAAGCTGAAAAGGTTGGAAAATTTTCAGCTTAGAGTTTATACGATCCGGGAGTACTGGTAATACCCCTTGGGTTGGAAGTAGGAATCTGGATGGAGCACATCTTTTCCGGACAATTCAGTCCGAACTTTCCGAAATAAACTTTCCCTGCTGGGATTCGTAATTTCATAAGGATGCTGCTGGCAAAAGCCCTGACCGTCTTTGCTGTTCTTCAGTGACTGCAAATGCCTTTTGACAGTATTCGCCCCTATGGAAGGAAGGGTCTCTGTTTCATTTTGTTTTGGCTTTAAAGCCACGGTTTTTATATCGGAGAGAACTCCGGGAAAGTGTGAGACTATGAACAAGTACTCGAATGGTAACAGTTTTTCAAGCAAGGATTCTTTAAACAAGGATTTTTCAAATGGCAAGCCTGTTGCTCCAGCTCCTACCATTGATGTGGAAGCAACTGGAAAGAATATCAAGAAGCTTTGCAAGGAAAAGCATCTGTCCTGTCAGGCTTTGGGAGAAATTCTGAAGCTTAGCCCTCAGGCGGTAAGTAAGATGTGGACAGGTAAGAACCTGCTTAATATTGAGCATATGGTTCAGTTGGCTACGATCCTTGAAATCTCCCTGGATCAGATGTTTATTATCTCTCAGCAGGGTGCTGCCTATACAAAGCAGCGTTGTGATTGCAAGGTTAAGTTTGGTGACGCAGACTATATGGATGATCGTGCTGAAGATTATCTGTGGGATACTGGCAGTGGAGATATTGAGGATGTAGTAAGTCCGTCTTCACAGGCAAGTGCTGCAAAGGTACAGAAGAAGGATACAAATTTGACTCATGGATTCTTTAGCTGGAGAGAATAATCCGGCTGATAGAAAAAGGGAGTCAGGTTGGACTGACTCCCTTTATTGCGTTCCAGGAATACTGGTAATACTCTCTGGATCAGAAATAGAAATCTGGATGGATTTCTAATGCATATATATCATAAAAAATGAACATTTACAAGCGCTTGCAGGTTAATAGGGTCAGGAAAAACCTGTATTTTGGCCCCTGTAGAATCTTTAAAATTATCCCGGAAAAAAATCTCTGGCAAAGTAGTTGCAGACATGAGGATTTATAAGGGATAAAAATAAATATTTATCGTAAAAACAAGTATAATTTATTGAATTACGATAAAAATATGTTGACATTCAAAAATGATTCGTGATATACTCCACACAGTTGATAAAAAAACTGTGTGGATTTTTTATTTCAACAAAATTTGTATACAAATGAAAAGGACAAATAGGGAGGGAAAAAGAAAATGGATAAAAATCAACTTCAGGTTGAAAAACAGCATAAACTTTCATTTCGATTAAAACTTGTTGCAGGTGCAGTTGCCCTGATTGGACTGGCAGTATTTATCATGTTCACAATCCAGTCATTCACAGTTGGAGCAGAGGATCCTGGAACTCTGTATTTCAATATCTTAACAGTGCATCCTAAAATCAATATCTACTTTACGTGGGTGACAGCTATTTTCTGTTATGCCATTCTTTTCCAGTTCTGGAAGATTACAGATGAAATTGGTAAGGACAACTCATTTTCAAAAGAAAATGCAAGGCACTTCCACCAAATGACAATTCTGTCAGTGCTGGTGGCAGTACAGTATCTGATTCGAATTGTGGCGTTCATCTTCCTTGGTGAAACCACAATGATTTCAGTCTACTACCGTGCAGGTATGTCTCTGATTTTCATGCTCTTCGCAGTACTTACTGAGGCCCTTTCCGGTCTTGTATTGAATGCATATCTCATGAAGCAGGAACAGGATCTTACGATATAGGAGGTAAGCGAAATGATTATTGTTAATCTTGATGTAATGCTTGCCAAACGGAAGATGAAAGTTGGCGATCTGGCCGATAAAATTGGCATCACCATTGCCAATGTAAGCATCCTGAAAAATGGCAAAGCAAAAGCGGTTAAATTTGAAACGCTGGATAAAATCTGCCAGGTGCTTGAATGCCAGCCTGGGGATATCCTGGAATTTAGGGAGGGCACAGAAGAATAACATTGTGCCAGATAGAATAAGCTAACCGAGAGAGGTAAAAAGATTTCAGTGGGGCTGAATCCGAATCTTAATGAAGGCTAGAGGAGATAAAAATGGAAGAGTTTAAGAATACGATAAATGGAACTGACCAGATGCAGTCCATACAAACAAATCCAGTGCAAGGCCAGCAGGCTATGCAGAACCCAAATCCAATGCAGGGCCAGCAGGCTATGCAGAACCCAAATCCAATGCAGGGTCAGCAGGCTATGCAGAATCAAAATCCAATGCAAGGCCAGCAGGCTATGCAGAATCCAAATCCAGTGCAGGGAAATCCTGCCATGCCACAAATGAATTATCAGCAGGCGGTAAATGTTTATAATCAGAATCCTGCAGATTATTATCGAAAGCAGAGGGAAGAAAAACGTCGCTGGGACAAGATTGAAGGCAATCTTGCCTTCCAGAGAATTGGAATTCCATCCCTGATTTATGCGGTAATCTATGCTTTTTGCTGGTACAAAAATTCAGCCGGTATTCTTAATTTAATATTCACAGTATTCCTTGCGGGATACATCCTCCTGGTTGTGAATCGAAATAAATTAGAACTGAAAAAACTGACTGTATTTTTACTGGCTTGTATGATTCTCCTGGGCGTATCCAATTTCCTGACAGCAAATGTCACTATGATTTTTTATAATAACACAGGTGTATTTCTTCTATCTGTCCTAACCCTTTTGCATCAATTCTATGATGATCGGGAATGGAATCTGGGAAAGTATTTTACATCTATTTTCGCAGCCCTGGGAAATGCTCTGGGTCTTCTGGACAAACCATTTAGCGAATTGTCTTATTTCCTTGCCACAAAGAAAGAGGCTAAAGGAAATGTAAGGGAAGAGCAGGCAAAGAGGACAGCAAGTGTAATAAAGTATGTATTGATTGGTATTGCCATTGCCCTTCCAATTCTCTTTGTGGTAGTGGGACTTCTCTCTGCAGCAGATGCCATCTTCGGAGATATGGTGGATGGCATTTTCTCCTTTGACTGGTTACTGAAATTTAATATTTGGAATATTATATTGGTTCTTATTCTTTTTTTCTTTGGTTATATGTCTGCTTATGCAGGCGTTCGTGTATTTGAAAAGAAGAAGATTAAGCCGGAAGCTAAGGTTTATAAGAAACACAGCGCCATTGTCGCTGGCACAGTGCTTGGCCTGATTGCAGCTGTATATTTATTCTTCTGTGCCATTCAGATTCTTTTCCTTTTTGGTGGTCTCTATAATCAGCTGGGAAAAACGAATTATGCAGATAGCGCACGTAATGGATTCTTTGAGTTACTGGCTGTCTGCCTGATCAATCTGGTGATTGTACTGTGTACCATGAAGTATTTTGATACCAAGCTGCCAGTTAAAATCCTGATGCTGGTAATCTCAGCTTGCACCTTTATTATGATTGCATCCAGTGCCTACCGTATGTATCTCTATGTTTGGGCCTATGATCTGACCTTCCTTCGAATCTCTGTGTTCTGGGGCCTGGCAGTGATTGCTCTGGAAATGACAGGAATTGTGATTTATATTCTTTGTCCAAGATTCCCTCTTTTCTTCTATGGGCTGGTTACTTTCTGTTTCATGTTCCTGGTATTTTCGTTCAGCAAGCCAGATTATCTGATTGCTCGCTATAACCTGGATCATATGACTTTCCGCAGTGTGGAAACAGGAAAAGACTTAACGGAAGTCAGTAAGGAAATGCAGGGGGATTATGATACTCCAGGCGACCTGGATTATATTGTGAAACTTTCTGAGGATGCTGCTCCGGTCATTGCTGAATACGCAGGGAAGCTTGGCTGGGAGCAGTTTTGTAAGCAGAATTATGACGGGGACGAGGATTATACAGGGGAGGCTCCTTCTGGTTCTTTCTGGCTTATTCGTTACCACTTCCGTATGGAAGATAAGAGTATTCATTATAGCTGGAGAAATTACAACCTTTCTCGTCAGAAGGCATACGATTTATTCACAAGATAAATAAGTCATGCAATATAAATGGTCATGCAAATGAGTTGCGCGGGCAGTTCATTTGCATAGGATAAAAGGAATTTTATAACAAGCCATCAGGCACCAGGGTCGAGAAATCGTCCTGGTGCCTTTTACTCTGAAGGGAGAAATTAAATCTTCTTATATGGAAAACTGCATTCTTGATATAGAAAAACTGGACTCATGATATAGAAAAACTGGACTCATGATATAGAAAAACTGGACTCCTGATATAGAAAAACTGGATTCTTGCGATAGAAAAACTGGATTCTTGTGATAGAAAAACTGGATTCCTGTTATAGGGAAACTGCATCTCAAAGTGATAAAAATGTCAAAAACTTTGTATTGCGCGCAATCTGTAAGTGCTAAACTATAAGGGCGTTTAGAGAAGAAATAAAACTCCCTGCACAGTACATTTGCACAGGGGCAGTTGAATATGCAAGTAAGAAAAAGAGGTAAAAAATGGAAAGATTTAATCCAATTACAAGACGAGATGAAGTAATCAAGCAGGAGAGCCTGACAGGCGAGCGTGCTTTATATAGAGGCGAGAATCTGGAGATTCATGACACGATTTTCCACGATGGGGAATCTCCTCTTAAGGAAAGTAAGAATATCAAGATTTACGGAAGTGAGTTCCAGTACAAATACCCGCTTTGGTATGCGGAGAATGTTCTTGTGAAGGATTCGGTATGGCAGGTTATGGGCCGCAGTGGCGTTTGGTACACCAGGCACATGACGGTGGAAGATTCCATGATCTGGGCACCAAAGAATTTCCGTCGATGCGATGACATTACCCTTCGCAATGTGACTTTTGCAGACGCGGCCGAGACCTTCTGGAACTGCAGAAATATTGTTATGGAAAATGTAACTGCCAAGGGGGACTACTTCGGTATGAATTCTGAGAACATCAAGATTGATGGCCTCAGGCTTTTCGGCAATTATGCCTTTGACGGAGGCAAGAATATTGAAATCCGCAACGCCAAGCTCCTGACAAAGGACTGCTTCTGGAATTGTGAGAATGTAACTGTTTATGACTCTTATATTTCCGGCGAGTACCTTGCCTGGAATACAAAGAATCTGACTTTCATCAACTGTACCATCGAATCTGACCAGGGTCTGGACTACATTGAGGGCCTGAAGCTGGTTAACTGCAAGATGGTGAATACAAAGTTTGCCTTTGAGTATGCTTACGACGTGGATGCTGAAATCACCACCAAGATTGATTCCATCCTGAATCCAGGCAGCGGCAAGATTGTGGCGAAGAAAATTGGTGAGCTGGTCGTTGAACCAGATAATTGTGATATTTCAAAGACCGAGATTGTGGAGACAGACCCGGGCAGAGAAAATGCAAGCAGAGAAGATGCAAGCGTAAGCGAAAATCCAGAGAATGGCAAAGGCAAAAATGAATGTCATCTCCAGTGCGTGAAGAAGAATTCACATTCAGCATAAGAAGACTTTGGCAAATGGATTGTGCATAGCATGGCGGAAATCTCATTTGCACGATAAGGATAGAGCTGAAGCAATAGATTGAAGAGGAATACTTATGAAATTCGATTTTGACAAGATTATTAATAGACGTAATACCAATTCCATCAAATGGGATGTTGCAGAAAACGAACTTCCTATGTGGGTGGCCGACATGGATTTTGAAACTAGTCCAGCTATCATCGATGCAGTGGCAAGTCGTGTGGCACTGGGCCACTTCGGTTATTCTGATGTGACGGATGACTGGTATGATGCTTATATTTCCTGGTGGAAGAGACGCCACAATTTTGAAATGGAAAAGGACTGGCTGATTTTTTCCAGCGGTGTGGTTCCTGCGATTTCTTCTGTTGTGCGTAAACTTTCAACACCTGCGGAGAAGGTTGTGGTACAGACACCTTGCTACAATATCTTCTTCAACTCCATCGTGAATAATGGACGCATGCCTGTGGAGAGTCCGCTGAAGATTGTTGAGACGGAAAGAGTAGTTGAAGATTTTGAGGAGACAGGTGCAAAGACTGGTCGTAAGTCAGTTAAAGAGAGACATTATGCCTGCGACTTCCAGCGTCTGGAACAGGATTTATCGGATCCGCAGGTTCGCCTGATGATTCTTTGTAATCCACAGAATCCAACTGGAGAAATCTGGGATAAGGAAACCCTGACTCGTATCGCAGAACTCTGTGACAAATATGATGTTACTGTAATTTCCGATGAAGCACATTGCGACATTGTTGTGCCAGGCAAGGAGTACATTCCATTTGCCAGCGTGTCTGAGACAGCGCGTAAGGTCAGCGTGTCTCTGCTTTCACCAAGTAAGACTTTTAATGTGGCAGGTATGCATTCTGCTGCAGTTGTGGTTCCAGATCCAAAGATGCGTCATAAGGTTTGGCGTGGACTAAACACGGATGAGGTAGCTGAGCCAAATGCATTTGCCATTGTGTCTGCAGTTGCGGCTTACAAAGAGGAAGTTTCCGAGGAATGGTGCGACGAGATGAATGCATACGTTGCTGAGAATAAGAAGTTTGCTGTGGAATTTTTGAAAAAGAAATTTCCAGCGGAACTTCCTCCTATCTATGTTTTCCCAGGGGATTCCACATATCTGATCTGGATTGATATGCATGACTACTTACCAGGCTTTGCCAAGTATCTGCGTAAGCACACAGGACTTTTCCTTTCCAATGGTGCGGCTTACGGCCTTGTCGGACATGGCTTTGTTCGTATGAATCTGGCTTGTCCAAGAAGTATTGTGGAAGAGGGATGTAAGCGACTGATTACGGGCGCAAGAATGTTTGCGGAAGAGAAACTTGGCAAGTAATGATGCCGGCTGGCAAACTTTCATTTGAAAATTTAGTCGGCGCATTCTCGTGACTTTAGATGTGAGTTTTACTAGAATACAAATAAAATGAAATTAGGTTATACATGCAAAAAGAAAAAACAGACTACTTAAAGATGCTGCGTGGCGGAGAAAAGCTAACTTTCCGCCAGCAGCTTTTAATGATATTGAGCCTTAGTATTCCGGGCATGCTGGCGCAGCTCTCTACCATTGCCATGGAATATATTGATGCCTCCATGGTGGGACAGCTGGGAAAGGCGGACTCAGCGGCCATAGGACTTGTGTCCACAACAACCTGGCTGGTGGGCGGACTTTGTACGTCTGCCGGCATTGGTTTCACTGTCCAGCTTGCTCACAGATTGGGGGCGGAGGATGGGCCTGAGGCTAGAAATGTTATGCGCATAGGCCTTATCTTTGCCGCAATATTTAGCTTAGTGCTTGCCGCGATTGGCTTGGCTGTTTCAGGTGCGCTTCCTGGCTGGCTTGGTGGTGGAGAAGAGATTCAGACAAAGGCATCTCATTACTTCGCTATCTTTGTAGCGGCACTTCCTGCCATGCAGCTTTTTTATACGACAGCAGGTTTTCTGGAAGCCTCTGGTAATATGAAACTTCCTAGCATTGTTAGTGCATTGGAATGTGGTCTGGATATTGTATTCAACTACATTTTTATTTATGTTTGCGACATGGGAGTTGTGGGAGCGGCGCTGGGAACGGCAGTTGCAGAAGTCATTGCGGCTGGAATTCTTCTTTTCTATGTACTTAGAAAATCTCCAGAATTAAAAATCAGAGCGGGTGAAAAAATACATCATGCTGGCCAGGTTGTGGAGAAGGCAGTTAAGATGTCTATTCCCCAGGCGATTGAGTCTCTGATTATGGGCGGTGCACAGATTATCATTACGCTGATTGTGGCGCCTCTTGGAAATGTAGCAATTGCGGCAAACTCATTTGCCATAACGGCAGAGAGCCTCTGCTATATGCCTGGTTACGGAATTCAGTCGGCGGCAGTGACCATGATTGGTCAGAGTGTGGGCGCTGGCCGTAAGGATATATTAAGAAGGCTGGGGTGGAGCGTTGTGATTTTTGGCGCGGCCATTATGACTGCTTCCGGAATTCTCATGTATATTTTTGCACCGGAGATGATTGGAATTCTTTCGCCGGATCCTGCAATCAGGGAACTGGGTACAAGGATCCTTCGAATCGAAGCCTTTGCCGAGCCAATGTTTGGTGCGTCTATTGTTGCGGCCGGCGTCTTCCATGGTACTGGAGACACGTTGCATCCGACTATTTTCTACATTGCATCCATGTGGCTGGTCAGACTGCCAATGGCATTTATCCTGTCTAAAACAATTGGCCTCCGCGGTGTCTGGATTGCCATGGCGGTGGAATTGACTGTGCGCGGAATTCTTTTCCTGATTCGTTTGTCCGGACGCAAGTGGCATGAAAGCCTGAAGAATGAAAAAGTCAGCATAGAATAGCAATTTATGCAAATGAATTGCTGGTAGACATAATATTTGACGGACTAGGGAATTCGTCAAAATCGACTAAAATAGGGGCTAAATAAAGAAAAAAGGTGCATATTATCTTTGCATTTTCACAATAAATGGTTATAATATCCGTGGTTAATTTGATTGTAATTGTTAAATATGTCCGAAACACAGGGTTTTGAACAATTTGACACGAAATTCTTTATAGAAGGGACCAAAGTTATGATTAATTGGACAAATTTTGATGAACTGAAGAGCTACTCTGAGCTTCAGAACGTAAAGAAGGTTGAGCTGAAGGAAGTTATGGCTGGCGAAAACGGCGCTGAGCGTGTTAAGAAGTACTCAGTTCCTATGGCAGCAGGTTTCTCATTCAACTATGCAGCTAAGGCTGTTGATGACGATGTTCTTGCAGCACTGAAGAACCTTGCTGAAGAAGCACAGCTTGCTGAAAAGTATGCAGCTCTTTACAACGGCGAAGTTATTAACACAGGTGAAAAGCGTCTCGTTCTTCATCAATTAACACGTGGTCAGCTTGGTGACACAGTTACAGCTGATGGCGTTGATAAGAGAAAATTCTATGTTGGCGAGCAGAACAAGATCGCTGCATTCGCAAATGATGTTCACGCAGGCAAGATTGTAAACGAAGCTGGTGAAAAGTTCACAACAGTTTGCCAGATCGGTATCGGTGGTTCTGACCTTGGCCCTCGTGCTATGTACCTTGCTCTTGAGAACTGGGCAAAGGCAAATGATACATTCTTCATGGATGCACATTTCATTTCTAACGTTGATCCTGATGATGCTACATCAGTTCTTAACTCTATTGATGTTGCTCATACAATTTTCATCCTTGTTTCTAAGTCAGGTACAACTCTTGAGACATTAACAAACGAAGCATTCGTTAAGGACGCTCTTACAAAGGCTGGCCTTGATGCTTCTAAGCATATGATCGCAGTTACATCTGAGACTTCACCACTTGCAAGCTCATCAGATTACCTTGCAGCATTCTTCATGGATGACTACATCGGCGGACGTTTCTCATCAACATCTACATGTGGTGGTGCCGTACTTTCACTTGCATTCGGTCCTAAAGTATTCGCTGACTTCCTTGATGGTGCAGCAGCAGAAGACGTACTTGCAAAGAATGCAGATCCTCTTCAGAACCCAGATATGCTTGACGCTCTGATCGGTGTTTACGAGAGAAACTTCCTTGGATATGGCGCAACAGCAGTTCTTCCATACTCACAGGCACTCAACCGTTTCCCTGCACACCTTCAGCAGCTTGATATGGAATCAAATGGTAAGTCAGTTAACCGCTTTGGCGAGCCAATTAACTATGTAACAGGTCCTGTAATCTTTGGTGAGCCAGGAACAAATGGTCAGCATTCATTCTACCAGCTCCTTCACCAGGGAACAGATATTCTTCCGCTGCAGTTCGTTGGTTTCAAGAAGAACCAGATCGGCAACGATGTAGTAATCCAGGGTTCAACATCACAGAGCAAGCTTAAGGCTAACGTTGCAGCACAGATCGTTGCATTCGCTTTAGGTAAGGACGACGCTGATGCTAATAAGAGCTTCAAGGGAAATCGTCCATCATCAATCATCATCGGCGACCAGGTTACACCTGCAGCTCTTGGTGCACTCCTTGCTCACTTCGAAAACAAGATTATGTTCCAGGGCTTCGTTTGGAATGTAAACTCATTCGACCAGGAAGGCGTACAGCTTGGTAAGACACTTGCTAAGAAGGTACTTGCTAAGGATACAGATGGTGCTCTCACAGAGTATGCTAAGCTTCTTGAAATCTAATTGAATTCATAAATAGATTTAAGGCTCAAGTCAAAAGACTTGGGCCTTTTTTGGGTTTGCAAATGTACTTGGCAAGGTTAATATAGGCTACCTGGATATTAAATGCCTTTTTGGGGATTGAATGCCTTTT
>OMVA01000102.1 GCA_900314445.1 uncultured Lachnospiraceae bacterium
ATAAACTGAATCGTCGACCTCGCAAGTGTCTTGGATATAGGACTCCATATGAAGTATATTATTCAGAGACGTTGCACTTGGCTTGACAATTCGCCCCAAATAAAAAATCAAATACCCCCATAATACTAACCTCCTCCAAAGTTCCACTACCTAAGAATTGAAGAAATCACTTCGATATCCATTGGCAACCACTCCACTGCAGTCTTCAAATTCCACTTTCATAACATTTCCAAATACAGTCCAAGTCTCATAACTTGCTCTGAAACTTCTATAAACTTCTCACACAATTCAGTGTAGTCTATCTTTTCTCGCATCGTCTCATAAAAGACAGCCATTTCTGTTTTTCTATTTTTAATTTTTTCATATCTTAAAGGGGACATTTGCTTTATAAACTTTGTACCGATCCTTTTCAATCCCCATTAAAATTCTTGATTCATCTACTATGTAATAAAGTGATACTACATGCCAATTGAGATACGGTGTTGTTCCTGCGCCTCCTTGGCCAAAATGCGTTGTAAGGTCTGCATTATCGCATTTATTATCAACCAGTCCATACGGCGTTTTTCCACCATTGGCTTTTCCTGAAATATTATTCTTATCTGCCTGCTCAAGAAAATGTGAATACATATTCTCAAACACTTTAGAATCCTTAAATATCTGACTAATTTCACTAGTATGAGATGTAATTTGATTATTAAAGAAGGTTTTTACCAGACTAGCCTCTCCTTGTTTAAACAATTTTGATACCGACTTTCCAATATATCTATTTCGCACGTCATCCGCAGCAACTGAACCAGTAAACTCTATCCGTCCTTCGCATTTAGATGAATCTAATGTACGTGTCTCATACCTTGTTGTGCCTGCTAGATACCAATTGTCAATCTTATAAACCTAAACGACAAAACTCTAATACACCGAAAGACAATACTCGGCTTTATCTACACTTTCTATTGTTCTCTTCCAGATTCCTCTAGTTGCTTCATACAACTCCTGCCCGGAAATATCTTCGTGATATCGTTTATTAATTTTAATAACCACGCAGTCGTCTATAATATCTTCCCTTGATAACATGTCGTATTTGTTTTCAGTATCAACATCCACAAAAACTTTCAGATATCCCTTTTCTAATACTTCCTGATAAGTAAAGATGAGCCCTTTCCCATTAAAATTTACATAGATTTTTTTGTCCGTGATTTTTTGAACGATTCCATTTCCTTGGTCGCTATGTTATACTACATCACCAATTTTTAACTTTGTCATAGTTTATTTCTCTCAGATTAAACCTGAACTTCCCAAAATTTCCTTACTACTCCGAAAGCCCCTTTAGCACGAGCTTCGAATCCGAGATTGTCACAGAATTTAATATATTCATTATTAAGTTTTTCATTCGCTACTGGTTTCTTAATCTTAAGGATAGCTGAAATCGCTGGATTAGTTACTCTTCCATTCTTTTGATCATTGGCCTCGTGTTTATTACGATTATTGTTTGCATAACCAACAAAACGACTTGGGTAAAATCTATAGTTTCCATTCCTTTTTACAGCTAAAAAGCATGTACCACGCTTTATCAGGTTTATTGCAAATTCCTTGTTAAGGTCATTTGATGAACTCAAATATTCGTCCAAAATTCTACAATTCTGAAATATCTCTAAGAGCGAATTTACGGTTCTCATTTCTTCGTATTCTTCTATTTCTTTTGAATATGTTTCAGTTTGAACCAGCTCGGTCTCATATGCTTCACTATCATCTTTCAGAAATCCCTCTTCACTAATTGATTGAAGATATCCTTTTTCAAACGCAGCTGGATATGGGAATATTCTTCTTCCACACTTAAATTCAACATATACCTTCTCATCTGTAATTTTTCTAATAACGCCATTCCCATAATATATGTTATGAATAACAGCATCATTTTCTTTTAACATTTTTGTTTATTCTCCTTGTGCTATCAAACTTTCGTGCAACTCTGTCATACTCTCTTGGATATTTGCTACATCCACAAAGAAAACTCGTACAGTTACGTTATCGTCACTTTCAAATACAATTTTAGAGTGGCCTTTCATCTCTTGGTTTTGTGGATACAACAACCATATTTCTGAAGTACCATATTTCTTTGAATAAGCGTACATCTGATACATATCGGATTGAGATATTCCATAATTTTTTCGTGGATTATCAAATAAGCTTTTCCACTTGGTATCTAAAATTGCTCTTGTTCCATCTTCTTTTGTAATAACAATGTCTGGGCGCAAGGCAAACTGTCTTGGTGAATCGAATAAATAATATCCCTTGTCTTGAGAAGAGACTTCCCAGTCTAGGTTTGCAAGCTCATGCTTTAGTTGCTGAGCAACATATGATTCAAATACTTTTTCCATTGGAAATAGAAGTGCCCTTGCACTGGTACTTCCTGAAAAAGTAGTAAAACTTTTGTTCATCAAGAAAACTTTAGACCAACGTATCAACATATCATAATCTTTCGTATTTCTATCGATTACAACTTTTGAAAAATCCTTTTGATAATTTATTGATGGCTCTACCTTTTCAAACCCAGCTAACAACTGTCTAATCAACTTTTGATTTTCTGCACTACCTGTCAAATTCTGAAGTTTTAACAAAGTTGACTTTACTAATTTATTCTCTGCACGATTCACCTGGTATTCATCGTAGCTAACATAAAACCTCTCTCCGTGGACAGCATTTTGTTTTATGTGTTCACTAACCACTAACTTCCCCTTATAGAATTTTAAATTGTCTTCTCTAGGAATATAGGATGATTTAATTCCATGTTTTATCAATGTACGCACTTCCTGTAAGTACATGTTAATAAAAATCTCATAAAGCGTCATACGATCCATTCTTAAGTTCGCATCGTTGAACACTTTACTTGGGAAATCTTTCATACTTCGTAGCATCCGAAGTAAAACTTTTTTGGTCTCTACATTACTACTATCCTCTGAGTCTCCAAAGTCTATCTTGGGTAAAACTTGAATTTGATAACCGTTCTGCATTTGAATGAGACCCACATAGTTATTTACAGAGATGACTTCTCCTACATTTCTTCGATATCCAATCGAAAGAAATTCTAGTGCATCAGCATGCTCTTCATTGCCGGTATATGCATGAATAAATTCTTCTAAATCATTGAAGATTGATTCTGGAAGGTAAGTATATTCAGTTTTGAATTCAGGGTTGCAGGAAATCTTATCGAATTCCCTTACCTCCAGTAATTTTTTCATATCACAGTTCCTTACCAATCAGCTTGTAACTTTGAGCCTTATAAAAGGCTTCTGTCTGTATGATATAACTCTTCTCAGGAAGATCAATATCAGGATTGCCATTAAATACATCCTTAACCTTAATCGAACTGTCTAAGATGAACTTAAATTCATTCGGCTTTGTATTATCGCCAAGAACCAGCTGAATTTTTTCATAGTCCTCGTAGAAATACTCCTGCAGAAGTGGAATAACATTTTGGGAAAATATATTTGCAAGTGTTTCAATAGAAGGATCATCAGCAAGCTTTGTAAAAAATGCATGACCAATAGTATGCTCGCGATCAAATAAATACTCTATTCTTTGATTGATCACATCAAGCATCTTCGCTACATCCAGTTCTTCGTCTTCCACCAGTATCGTTCCTACACCTAACTTATTAAGCACCTCAGAATCAGGCATCATCTCAGTAAACTTAAATCTTCTGCGAAGCGCTGTATCCATAAGTGCTATAGAACGGTCAGCCGTATTCATCGTTCCGAGAATATACACATTACTTGGAACAGAAAAGGCTTCGCCTGAATATGGAAGAATTGCACTCATCTCTTCAGCCGCACCTTTTCTTTTTGTGGATTCTATAAGTGTAATAAGTTCGCCAAAGATTTTGGATATGTTGCCTCTATTTATTTCATCTATAATGAATACATATGTTTTTTCATTTGGTTCGACTTTTACTATAGGCGCATATTTATTGATAAGATTCATCATTCCTTCTAAATCAATCCGACTCTCCGGAAGAGCATATGTTGATTTACGTGCAAGTTTAACTCCTCCATTTAGAGCTAATATATCTTCGTCAATATTGATAGCGAACCAATGCACTTTTCTTGTTCTACAGAAATATGGCTGAGCCTCATCATAAATACAATCACCAGTAATAATACCAATTCCATCAATGCTGGAATTGGATTTTTCAACAAGCACAATATCGCCTATTTCCATATTATCCTGAAAATCCAATAATATAGCTTTTGATTTGTCTGTAAGTCGTTCCGTATCTTCTGTGATAACCTTTGGCCAATCAGTCCATCCTATACGAATCTCACCATTTTCAAAGCAGTATTTTTTTAAATCTGATTTTCCGGTTCCGTCTAAAATAACCACCCACACAGTTGGGTTATCTTTGATAAATACATCGCTACTATTAGAAATTTTGCCTTTGTTTATTTCATCACAGAACTTTTTAAATACACCTGGTTCAATTTTATATTTGAGACCAGATTCATTTTCTTCTACAACAGGCTTAATGCCTTCAATAAATTCCTCATAACCATATGACTGATGGAATGTCGTAAATGCTATTCTTCCCTCTTCCTTATAGGATTTATATCTTTTCAAAACTTCATCATATGATTCACTCTGTACTTCTTGAATTGATTTTCCCTCACAAATAGCTACAGCATAGTTTACCGAGTTATATGTTTTACCTGTTCCTGGAGGTCCGTATAAAATCATATTATGATCAAAATCCAAATTGTCATAATCAATCTGTTCAATATCAAAATCGTCTAAGTTCATTTCTTTCAATGCCTCCTCCAATTCAGTACGCATTTTCCATGAATATCTAGATTTCCCATTTTGAATAACCCTTCTTCCGACAAATGGAATAGTGTAATATCTTTCCCTTTTATCATCTTTACAGAGTGTACATCCAATTGCGTTGTATACCTTTTCTCCCAGTGACCTTCCAAGTGAACGATAGCTAGTAAATTTTCCACCATAAACTTCAGCAAGGTGCTCACAAGTCGATTCACCACCAAGTTCTAACATCATTTTAACATTACAAGAGTCTCATGAGACGTTACACTTTCATCCTTCAATAACCTGAACCATTGTTTACTAGATATTTCCGGATCGTATTCTGTTAGACTTGGCCACCATTCATTTTCATCTTCCCATATCTTTGAATACTTCTCTTGTACAAATGTAAATAAATCTTCAAGTGAAAAATCATGCCCTAAAATATAGAAAATCGTATCATCCAATGAGGGGCTCAAATCTGTTGGCAATGTTTTTATACCATCAAGTTCAACTGGAGATGTCAACCTGCGTAATGTATTATCATTTTCGTTATCAGCTCGTAAATAGTTGTAGGTATTCTTTGGACCATCTGCGCAACACCACCAAGATATTCGTGCAGGTTCAACTTTTCCATTTGCATATTCCTGCGCTTTTTCACGAATTTCTGATTGTTTAAAATAATATTTTTCTCGATCAGCATTAATATTTTGGGAATACACATTTGCAGCCATAAGTGCTGTAGCAATCCACACTGAAGAACTAACACTATATTTACCAATCGAAGACTGAGAATAGTTCCGTAAGCCTTCAAGATATTCACTCACAGAATCAGGCATATGCATTGGTCCCATAGGAGATTGAAAACCATGCTTAATTAACTCTTCTCTGGAATATTCCGGACCATCAAATTCTTCTAGCATTTCCAATTCCATATAGCGGCCCATATGTCCGTCATATTTACCAGATACATTAAACTTCTGATCTTCGATATCAGGTACTGTGATATTTACTTTATTAGCCCTACACTTAAACAAAAGCATCTTAATATCACCAGATACATAAATATAAACGATGTCACCAACATCAATATTGGCACTTTGCGTCCAATCTACTCTTTTTAATTCATGGAAGGCCCCCACCACATCATAATTTTGGGGGTTACCTGAAATTATCCATTCAGCCATTCTTCATCTCCGCCTGCTTCAATATTTTATTTAGTAAAAAACGATTGACATCACCACATTAAGCAATTATTTTTTCTCAAATAGTCTCTCACAACAGCCTCAATAATCTCATTCCCTTCTTAACAATCTTCAAATAACTTTCTGATCTTCTCAAGATCGAGGCTGTCGTTTTCATATAGTTACAGTCTCTCTAAGTTCAAAAGAATCTCAGAGATTAATCATTAATTTTTATGATTTTTTCCTCCATCATTTACGAATCTCCTCCACCACGTCTAGATCTGCTGGTAACCACTCCACTGCGGTCTTCAAATTCTCATCAATTGGTAGCCATTTTGCAGCTTCATGTTCAAGAAGTTTCAATTCTCCTGATACAACTTCAGCCCAGAATACATGCATTGTTATATGGAATGTTGGATAGTCTGTATCCACTGTCTTGATTAACTTGCCAACTCTAATATCTGTATCAAGTTCTTCCTTTATTTCTCTCTTTAAAGCCTCTTGTGGTGATTCACCTGACTCCATCTTTCCGCCAGGGAACTCCCATCCATCTTTGAACTCTCCGTAACCACGTTGAGTAGCAAAGATCTTTCCTTCATGTTTAATTACTGCTGCTACCACTTCTATATGTTTCATTTTTATTGTCCTAACTTACTATATATTCATAAATATCTTCTCTTACTGGAGTTGCCAAATTCCATCCAATTTCAACAGCACTCATATTGGTATTGGCCATCATGAATTCCTTTGTTTTTCCTGATGGAATCATCTGTCCCAAGTAATAGAATTCCTTCGACATTTTGTCATCTTTATTCTTTCTAACAAAGAGATGAACTGCGGTTCCATTTGCTTCACAATTTAAGAATCCCTGTACATCTTTTGAAGATACTTTTCTCTTACTCTTTGATATTGAGATTAATGATCTATTATCAACAAATCTATCTTCATAATTCTGTGAAGCTACAATATCATCTGATTTCTCATAATTAATAAATACAGGATAAGTATTAGTTACCTTCTCATGCATATATCCGCCAATATTTTGAGCATTCACATTATGTTCCCAATTAAGTAGTCTACAAGCATCCTCATATGTATATTTCTGATAGAGCACAAGATCCGTATCTCTATAATAATTACTATAATCGCGCTGATATCTAGAGATACCAAATTCAAGTAATTCATCAAGAATCCTATAGAAATTCTCATCACTTAGCATATCAACAAATGAATCATTCACTGCATATTCCTGGCCTTTCCCAAGGAATAATTCTGCATAAGCCTTCAACCTATCATACATTTCTCCATCTGCTGGGAATTCTACCCTAAGACTTTCTTTATCGAAGTTCTCTGGCTTAAGGAATACACACACATCATATGTGACCTTAGATGCTGATTGTGGGAATTCATTTGTTAACATATTGATGACATTATTCATCTTAACCTTTGAAATTTCACGACCATATTCTCGTTTCATTTCATCTGCATATCGTCCTACTAGTCCATGACGATATTTAAGGCAATTTCTTAAAAAGACTAATTCATCTATTCGCTTTCCATTTGCAAGTTTAGTCGATACAAACTGTATGACCTTCTCCTGAGCTTCAGATAAACGAATATCATACTCTTTCTCATACTTAACCAAGAACTTATAGTATGATCCCAGACTCTTATTATCAAAGATTCTAAGAACATCCATCTCTCCATATTTATCAAAATCCGCAAGATCTGGTATTCGTCCTAACTTATTCTTCAGATTCGTATAGTTCTCTTTTATTAGCTTTATATCACTGAAATTTGCTGTATCGATCGCGGCAAAGATTTTCTTTTTACTAATCTCGTCAAAATGTAAGGTTGATGCACCAGGTATGATTCTATTACCTTCCATAACATATCTGCGAACATTATCCTTGTTATATGTTCTGTCTCCAGATAGAGCTATAGGAATCATAAAATTATTCTTGTAGTTACCAATAAAATCCAATACTACAACAAATTCCTTACCATCATACTTTCTGAGTCCTCGTCCTAACTGCTGGATGAATACGATAGGAGATTCTGTTGGACGTAGCATGATTACCTGATTCACCTCAGGTATATCAACGCCTTCGGAGAAGATGTCTCGCGTTATAATATAATCCAGCTGTCCTTCACCCTTCTCGTTATATTCCTCATCCATTACCAGACGATCAATAGCTGGTTGTCTTACCTTCTCATCATCATCCTCTCCAGTAAGTACCATAGTTCTCCAGCCTGCTTCATTGAACTTCTTTGAGAGTTCTCGTCCTTCTTCAATTCGACTTACAAATATAAGTCCCTTTACTCTATTTCCACTATATCCATAATACTTTGCCTGATTCATTACATACTTTACTCGAGTATCTGAAGTAAGATAGTTGAAGTCTCTGAAATCTGCTTCATCATCATTTTCTTGCCCTTCAATCTCAAGGTCTGTGATACCAAAATAATGGAATGGACAGAGAAGATCCTCTTCCATAGCCTGCTGAAGTCTTATCTCATAGGCAATATTATAGTTATAGATCTCATATACATTTAAGTCTGTATTTTCTTCTCGCTTATCTGGAGTTGCAGTCATACCTAGAACGAACTTTGGAGTGAAGTAATCAAGTATTTTCTGATAGGTTCCAGCACTTGAATGATGAGCTTCATCAAGAACAATGGCATCAAAATGATCTTTTTCAAATCTATAAAGATTCTCATCATTCTTCAAAGTCATATTGGTTGTGAAGATAAAATCTTTATCTAAAGCCTCATCCTTATTAACTCCTGAATATATACCCATTGTTTTGGTTCCAGCAAAGACTCTCTCAAAAGCATCCTTCGCCTGGCGAACAATAAGATTTCTGTGTACTACGAAGAGAACCTTCTTAAAGTTTAGTTCACGCATAGCAAAAGCAGATGCCAGGGACTTACCTGTTCCAGTAGAACTAATTAAAAGTGCTCTATCTTCTCCTGACTCCCAGATTTTTTTCAGATTTGTTACGAATCCAACCTGCATAGAATTGGGCGTAAGTTTATACTTATCAGAATCAATTACCTTGGTCTCTTTTCCTTCTTCAAGCGCGAGTTTCTTCTGTTTTTTAATGATCTCAGCTTTTACTTTTTGCTCATCATACTTAGCTTTATACTGATCATAGAAATCACTAAAAGTTTTTGCATTTGGTGAATTCCACAGTTGCTCATATTCATCAAGAATGGTCTGAGCATACTCACCTTCAGAAGTTGATACAATACGTGTATTCCACTCCTTGTTCTTTGTAAGCGCAGCCTGAGTCATATTAGATGAACCAACAATGATCCTATAAACTTGTCCCTTTTTGAAGATATATCCTTTTGTATGAAATCCCTCGTATGATCCCCCCTGACCAGTTGATGCATCAAAGGTACTATCTAACTCTCCATTGGTGATATACATTTTTAATTCGATATTGGAAAGTTCATTAAGAGTTAAGAGGGCCTTGGGCTCTGTGAAATTAAGATAATCTGTTGTGATTATTCTTCCAGGAATACCTTTTTTCTCTAACTCCTGAAAAATCTGTTTAAGGGGAGTAATACCAGAATTGGTTATGAATGCAACGCTAAAAAAGAAGGCATCACAAGTTCTAAGCTCATCTTCTAGACTAGCTAACACTCTCTTTCCTTCTGCATAATTGTTTGATACAAACTGAGGTCTATAGGCAAGTGATGAATTCACCTGTGAGTCTATAAACGCTGTCTGTAATCCCTTATTCATTTCTTCGAAATTTACTTTTTCGATCACTGGTCTTCTCCAATCTATCAAGGTGTAAACCCATAATAATATATTAGGTTTTCCATAAATGGCCCACAAAGAAAAAAGCATCACCAAAATGGTGATGCAGAAAATACTAAATTCACAACTGATTGCCATCCCCACTAAGGCTCAAATTGTTCAACTAAAATATGATATTCATACTGAATAAACATACACAGATAGTATAACATTGTGAGTAAGGACCGGCAATGAAACATCTTATTAAATAACGAAAAACAGCCCCCTCTGATCAGAATGAGACTGCCACAAATAATACCTCCATATTCAGTTA
>OMVA01000101.1 GCA_900314445.1 uncultured Lachnospiraceae bacterium
AATTCTCCTGCACCGTAAACCTTCGTTAAATTTTTAACTTCCAAAATTTCCATAATGTGCCCCCCTCGACTTTTGATATTTTAACATGAGTGCTATATTTCCACTATGAATTTTCTGTGACAAAAAACAACATTTTTGCACATTTACATGCTAAAAGTTCTGTCTTTCCCAAGGCTTACAAATAAACTTTTCTTTCCTTACAGATTTGTAATTCTACAATTTGTGCAGCCTGCATGACCAAAGTCGCGAGAATGCGACAACTTATACACAAATAAAAAGGAGCTGTATGTCTTGGGACACACAGCCCCTGTGGATTTTAAATATGCGCAGTTCATTTGCCTTTATAGGGCAGACAAAATTGCGATTTATTCATGCATGCTTCCGTCGCGGTGCATTGAGAACTTATCCATTGGATAGTTCTTCAGGTTATCCAGAACCTTACGGCCATCTGCCTTTGCAAGGAGAGCATTACGAGCCTTCATGATTTCGATTTCTGTCTTATTCTTAGAAGGTCCGCCTACGCAACCACCTGGGCAGATCATGCCCTCCACGAAGTCTTCTGGAAGCTTACCAACCTTGAGCAGTGTCAGTGCCTTCTTACATTCAGCACCACCAGCTGCCTTGCAAAGTTTAAGAGCGGATGTATCTTCGCCACGCTCCTGCATAACTTCTACTACTGCAGCAGCTACGCCACCGCTTGTAGCAAACTTCTTGCCCCAGATAGAAGACTCCTGATAGTCCTCTGCAATTGGAGTAAGTTCCCTGCCTGTAGCACGAAGGAGTACACGAAGTTCTCCGTATGTAATAACGTAATCTGCATTATCAGGAACTGACTTGTCCTGTGCCTCAGACTTCTTAGCAATACATGGTCCAATGAATACTGTCTTACAGCCTGGATGTGTAGCCTTTAAGTATCTTGAAACTGCACACATTGGAGAAACAGTTGTAGACATATTGTTCTCGAACTGTTCTGGGAAGTGCTTACGAAGCATGTTGATGAAAGCTGGGCAGCAAGATGTTGTCATCTTCTTTCCTTCTGCATAAGCCTCTGACCATTCAGCAGCTTCATAGGCAGCTGTCATATCACCGCCAAGACCAACTTCTACCATATCAGCAAAGCCCATATCCATGAGAGTTCTGCGGATGGTAGCCATAGTAACTTCTTCACCAAACTGACCTTCTGTTGCAGGTGCAGCCATAGCGATTACTTCTTCGCCCTTCTTAATTGCATTGATAATATCAACAAGGTATGTCTTTGAACCGATGGCACCGAATGGACAAGAATGGATACAATGACCACAAGAAATACACTTACTTTCATCGATCTTACAGAAGCCATACTCATCAAATGAGACTGCATCTACTGGACACACTCTCTTACATGGACGTGTCAGGTGAACGATAGCGCCGTAAGGACAAGCCTTAGAACACATACCACATTCCTTACATTTATTTGGATCAATTTTCATGTGTGTATCACCAGGAGAAATTGCGCCAAACTTACAAGAGTTAAGACATGCCTTACCAAGACAGAAACGGCAGTTATCTGTTACTGTGTAAGACTGCATTGGACACTGATCACAAGCAGGTTCAATAACCTGTACAATATTATCTGTATCGTGCGCTGGATTTGGACACTGCGCCTTAGCCAGACGAATTCTCTGGCGTACGATTTCACGCTCCTTATATACACAGCAACGATACTCAGGCTTTGGACCTGGACTTACCTTATAAACAATCTTCTCTTCGTTTTCAGGTGTCAATTCATCATTCCATGCAAGACGTGCAACTTCTTCCATGATGTGATGTTTCAGGGATACGATACTCTCATCATTCTTTACCATAAATTCCTCCTAAATGAAGCTTATCTGCTTCTCTAAACATTTGATAATGTTACTTTCAAACTACCCCTAGTTTGTATTACCAGGCAATCGAATTGTCTTGTATTTCTCCCCTATCTTAACATAGGGCAGATTTATGACCAATAATAAATATTGGAAAAATATCAAAATTATTCAATCTCTCCACACTTAGCATTTTGGGTTCATGCACATACCTATTATATTGCAGGTAATCTTACTAAGAAGAATTCTGGCAATCTTCTTGAAAGTCTCCCTGGCAGAATTCCTGGCAGGAAGACTTAAAGATGAATCTCCAAATCCCAGGCAATCCCCTTTGCAGCATGCAGGGCAAATATTACACTGCGGCCCTTCTGTTCCTCTTTTATAAAGGCAAGAGCCTTTTCTTTGTTCTCGGCGTCCAGACCAGAAAATGGTTCGTCCATCAAGATCAGGTCGCTGTCTGCCAGCATGGCGCGAACAATCGCCACTCTTCTCTGCATACCGCCTGAGAAACTTTCTACAGGACTCTTTAAGAAATCCGCATCGGGAATCAGTTTAGCAAGAGCCTCTAAAATCTCCGCTTTTTTCCGAAGGGGACATACTGCCTTTACATTCTGATAAGCAGAAAATTCAGGCAGGAGCCGATTCTCCTGAAAGACTGCCGATATGGTCTTCCCACCTTCAAAGATGATTTCTCCAGAGTCGCAGACCTCAAGCCCCATTAATAGGCGGAGCAAGGTGGTTTTTCCAATACCACTCTCTCCTGTTACCACAGCAAAAGAGCCAGCCGGGATCTCGGCAGAAATGTCTTTTAGAACTTCCTGTTCCGCATAGGCTTTATTCAGTTTTTTCAAAATGAGTTCTGCCATGTGCACCTCAGGCTCTCTACTTTTTACTAATAACTCCCATTTGCTTATAAATCAGTTTAATAATAAGGCGGATTCCCTTTTCCAGAAGCCAGGACAAAATCACAATGACAAAGGTCCATGCAATCAGGTCCCCTGTTTCCAGATTAATCTTGGCTCTATAAAGAGAATTACCCATGGTAAGTTTTGCCTGTCCAATCACCTCGGCGGCAACGCCAGACTTAATGCCCATACCCACAGCCAGAGAAAAACCACTGAGAAGTACTGCACGCAGTCCCGGCAAATATACTGTACGTATTCTTGTGCCAATACGCATACGAAAAACTCTAGCCATTTCAATCAGGGACGGGTCCATGGTATCCAGGCCTGTCAGCACATTGATATAGAGAATTGGATACACCACCAGAAAGCTGATCAGCATAGCCACATTTTCACTACCAAACCAAATCAGCAGAATGATAACAAAGCTCGCCACTGGCACGGCTTTCATGGCTGTAATCAGGGGATGAAAGAGAATGCGGTGCCAATTCCATTTGTAGGAAATGGAAGCAGAAAGACTTCCTAAAAGAGCACCCACCAGAAGGCCAGCGCCAATACGAAGCAGAGACTGCAGGATGGTCTGCCAGAAAGCTTTCTGAGGCAGGAGCCAGGCCAGACACTGCAGGGTCTCGATTGGGCCCACCATGAGAATATTGTTGTTCATCCAGATAGATATTCCCTGCCACACCAGCAACCAAAAAAGGCAGACGATTATGATTTGAAAGATTTTTTTCTTCTTCATATTCGTCTGCCTTTCTAAATTCTTTTCTCAAATAAAATTTCTGCAATTTACAGATTGTTTCTTAACCACTTCATGATAACACGAAACAATTCCATTTGCACATGGCATCTATTCAGGTTTAATCCCTATGCCAAATGGACTTGGCAGAATTTTTCATTCATTACTGAGCATAGTAGAATGCATCATCTGGAAGAGAACCACCAACGGAAGATGGATCTGCATCGTAAAGTACCTGAAGGTATGCTGACAGGTCAGCCTTCATTTCTTCGCCTGTGATGCAAACAATGTTGCACTGAGGAAGTGCCTTCTGCGCGATTGGAGCCTTTTCGATGATTCCATACTGCGCAATCAGCTTAGATGCTGCTTCTGCATCTCCATTTACGGCTTCAACGGAAGAAGCATGATCTGCAAGGAACTGATCAACAGCTTCCTTGTTTTCAGCAAGGAAATCGTTACGTACAACAGTAACACCTGTAAGAAGCTGGGAATCAGAAACCTTAGCCCATTCATCGGTAAGTGAGAATGCTGTATGAAGTGCGTCGTTCTTTCCTTCAGCAACGGTAACGAAAGGCTGAGGAAGAACTGCGATCTGTGTAGGATCTGTTGCAAGAGCTGCTGCTACTTCTGTAGCTTCTGACTTGAACTCAACTGTTGCATTTACACCGTTCTTTTCAAGAAGGTAATTCAGTACATACTCAGGAGATGCACCCTGACCGGTTGAAAGAATTGTCTTTCCATCAAGGTCTGCTACAGACTTGATGGAGTCATCACCTGTTACACAGTAAAGTACACCTAATGTATTTACATCGATAACAGATACGCCACCCTTTGTCTTATTCCAAAGAGTTGATGCAAGGTTGGCCGGAACCAGGGCAATATCAAGCTTGCCTGATGCGATACCAGAAACGATATCTGTAGGCTGAGATGACATTGTAAATGTGTATGCTGCGTTAGCATCTTCTTCTGTCTGGCTCATAAGATCTACAAGACCCATTGTTGTAGGTCCCTTCAGAGCGCCAACACGAACTTCACCATTTCCTACTACAGTTGCTTCAACTGCATCTGTTGCAGAAGCGTCCAGTGTAGTTGCATCCGATGCTGTTGCGTCAGCAGTAGTTGCATCAGCTACTGTTGCATCGGCAGTAGTTGCTTCTGTTGCTGCCTCTGTTGTAATTTCACTTGTTTCTGTTCTTGCTGCACTACCACATCCTGTGAATGCTGCAGCGGCAAGTACCATTGACATTGCCAGTGCTAAAAACTTCTTTTTCATAAATCTACATCCTTTCCACATAACCATTTGCTATCGGACTTAGTATACTCGCTTTGGTTAACAATGCTTGTAACATATATCACTAAAGCGCCTTTATACAACCACTTCGACAGCCAGACGATTTTAACAAAAAAAGACCGCAAATGCAATTTGCATATGCGGTCCTGTGTATTAATGTAAATTCAAGGATTCCTGGCGACTAATTCCTATACCGTGTCGCCCCATACTCTATAAACCTTGACTAGAACTCCAGTCCGTCAAAGCGAATCTTCATATAGCCCTTGATAATTTCTAAACACTTCTCAAAGCCCAGTTTGGAAGAATCTAAGGCCAGATCATAATTGTGGGCATCATCCCACTTTTTACCAGTGAAATAGTAATTATAATCTGCACGGCGCTTATTCTCTTTCTCCACGTACTTCTCCAGATCCTTTGGTGAAAGGCTCATGCGAAGCGTTGCCTGCTCCATGAGATAATCATGTGGCGCATGAACAAAGACACGCACAACATTTGGACGATCCTGCAGAACAAATCCAGCACCATGGCCCACCAGAACACAAGGTTCCCGATCACAAAGATTGTGAAGAGTCTGTGCCTGAAGAGCAAAAAGATTCTCAGGTGAGGTAAAGTCCTTGTCATTTGAATCCAGCACCTTACCCGTGTAAACATTGGGGCCGCCTAACAGTTTCGCCTTAAATGACTCATGCCCCTTCACAAAGAGAGCCTCAGCCACACCGGATTCCTCAGATGCCAGCTTATCAATTTCCTTATCATAATAATGAATGCCCAGTTCCTTACTCAGCATTTCTCCGATGGTCCGTCCACCAGAACCATATTCACGATTAATCGCAATTGTAATTTTTTGATTCATACCTGTACCCCTCGACTTTCCCCAATTTTCCCGGCAAATGAGATGCGCTTAGCTTTCTTCTAAAATAAGAATTTACGTAAGGTTCATTTGCATGGATTGATAGATTCATTATAACACTATTCGCCAAGGTAAGCCTTACGAATTGCTTCATCATTCATCAGATCTTTACCTGCACCGGTCTTTGTAATCTTACCTGTTTCCAGAACGTAGGCACGGTCTGCGATGGACAGAGCCTTCTTGGCATTCTGTTCTACCAGGAGAACCGTTGTACCACGCTTCGAAACCTTCTCGATGATGTTGAAAATCTCATTTACAAAGATTGGTGACAGACCCATGGAAGGTTCATCCATGAGAATAATCTCTGGCTTTGACATAAGAGCACGGCCCATTGCAAGCATCTGCTGCTCACCACCAGAAAGGGTACCAGCAAACTGCTTTTCTCTTTCCTTCAGTCTTGGGAAATGCTCATAGATTTCATCTAATGTTTTCTGCTTTTCTGTTGCGTCGATTCTTGTATAGGCGCCCAGCATCAGGTTCTGCAGTACAGTCATATCCGGGAATACACGACGTCCCTCTGGAACGTGAGCCATGCCCATCTTTACGATCTTGTGGGCAGGAACATTTGTAATGTCCTTTCCCCCTAAGGTAACCGTACCTGTCTTTTTTTCTACCAGGCCTGTCACTGTGTGAAGAATTGTAGTCTTACCAGCACCGTTGGCACCAATCAGAGCAACAACCTCACCACGTTTAACTTCAAAACTAATTCCCTTTAAGGCAGGAATAACGCCATAGTTAACATATAAGTCATCTACTGACAGCAGGACTTCATCTGTTTTAACGCCTTCTGGTCTGTCAGCTTCCGTTTTTGTAGCTACTTCCTTAGTAGCTTCCGCCTGTGCTGCTTCAGCAGCTGTCTTCTTCTCTTCTGACACTGGCTCTTCCTCCTATTCTCCAAGATATGCTTTGACAACTTCTGGATCTGAAAGTACTTCTGAAGTTGTGCCCTGTTTAAGAACACGGCCAAAGTTCAGTACAGTCAGTTTTTCACAAATACCAGATACGAGCTTCATATCATGCTCAATCAGAAGAATTGTGATACCAAAGTTTTCACGAATATATGCGATGTTTTCCATCAGCTCAGCTGTTTCATTCGGGTTCATACCAGCAGCTGGTTCATCCAAAAGAAGGAGCTTAGGATTTGTTGCCATAGCACGTGCAATCTCCAGCTTTCTCTGCTTACCATAAGGCAAATTAGATGACAGAGTATCTGCTTCCTGATCCAGGTCAAATACCTTCAGGAGTTCCATTGCCTTCTCATTCATTTCCTTTTCCTTCTTAAAATAAGAAGGAAGTCTAAGAATACCTGCAGCTGTGGAATATTTGTATTGATTATGTAAACCGATTTTTACATTATCCAAAACAGACTGATCCTTGAAAAGACGAATATTCTGGAATGTACGTGCAATACCAGCCTTATTGATTTCAATAGGGCTCTTACCAGTAATATCCTCATTCATCAGCTTAATAATACCAGTAGTTGGTTTGTATTCACCTGTGAGAAGGTTGAATACTGTTGTTTTACCAGCGCCGTTAGGACCAATCAGTCCGTAAAGTTCGCCCTTCTTGATTTGAAGATTCAGATCATCTACAGCACGAAGGCCGCCGAACTGAATGGAAAGATTTGAAATTTCCAGGAGTGCCATACTATGCTACCTCCTTTTCTTTTTTCTTAAATGGATTGTGTGCTTCCATGAAAGCTTTACACTTAGGGTTCCAATTAATGATCATCATAACAATCATAACGATTGCGTAAATGAGCATTCTGTAATCTCCGATGAAACGAAGAACTTCTGGAATCAGAGTTAAGATGATTGCGGCAATAATAGAACCTCTTGTAGAACCAATACCACCAAGTACAACGAATACAAGGAAGAGAATGGACATGTTATATCCAAATCTTGCAGGTGTTGCAATCAGGGATGCCAGATTGTGTGCATAGAGTGCTCCAGCAAAGCCAGCAAGTACTGCTGAGATTGTGAAAGCCATCATCTTATATTTTGTAATATTGATACCTACAGATTCTGCTGCAATACGATTATCTCGAATTGACATTACCGCACGACCAGTACGTGAGTTAACCAGGTTCAGTACAATGATTACAGCAAGTAAAAGAATAATAAATCCTGAAAGGAAAGTTGCGTCATTTGGTGTACCTGTAACACCCTGTGGTCCATTGATGATCATGACACCATCCTTGGACATGCCAAGGGCAGCCTGATTCTTCATGGAGAAACGAAGCTTGCCATTATCAATACCAACATAAAGTACATTCATGATGTTCTTAATGATTTCACCAAAGGCAAGAGTAACAATTGCCAGATAGTCACCATTGAGGCGAAGTACCGGGATACCAATGAGGAAACCAAAGATACCAGCCACAAGACCACCAATTAAAATAGCAAGAATAAATCTAAGACCTGGATTCATGCTTGTTGTTTCCATCCACTTAGAGAAGAAAGCTGCTGAGAAAGCACCCAGGCACATGAAACCAGCATGTCCTAAAGAAAGCTCACCCAGAATACCAACAACAAGGTTCAGAGATACAGCCATGGTTACATAAACACAAAGTGGAACCAGAAGTCCTGCCATATGGCTATTTACAAGTCCCAGGGATGCAAGGATCTGTACGATTACAAAGAGAGCAACCACCATACCAATAGTTCCCAGACTACTTTTTGTCTGCTTGGTCAGGAAAGCAGATTTTGTTTTTACATTTTTAGCTTGTTCAGACATAATCTATTTCCTCCCCTTTAGACTTTTTCCTGAATCTTCTTACCCATGATACCTGTTGGCTTCACGAGAAGAACGATAATCAGAACTGAGAATACAATTGCATCAGAAAGCTGAGAAGAAATATATGTTCTTCCCAGAATTTCAATAACACCAAGTAAAAGGCCACCTATCATGGCACCAGGAATTGAACCGATACCACCAAGTACAGCAGCTACGAAAGCTTTAATACCTGGCATGGCACCTGTGTATGGTGACAGTGTTGGATATGCAGAACAAAGCAGCACACCAGCCACACCGGCCATAGCGGAACCAATGGCGAATGTCAGTGAAATTGTACCATTTACACTGATACCCATAAGGGAAGCAGCACCTGGATCCTGCGCTACAGCAAGCATAGCCTGTCCACGCTTTGTCTTATGTACGAAAGCCTGAAGCAGGATAACTAAAATAATGCTGACAAAGATACTTACCAGTGTTGTACCTGGAATTGTGAAAGGACCAACCGTAACTGTGGCAAATGGGATTACTGAAGTAAAGATCTTAGGATCAGAACCAAAGACAAGCAGAGCTACATTCTGAAGGAAATAGCTGACACCAATTGCAGTAATCAGAACGGCAAGTGGTGAACCTGCATGACGCAGTGGCTTATAGGCAATCTTTTCTGTTGCCACACCAAGAACCATACAACCAAGAATGGCTACAAGAATTCCCAGTCCCACTGGTAGATTTAATGTAGTAATTACAGTAAACGCAAGATATGCGCCAACCATGATGATATCACCATGCGCGAAGTTCAGCATTTTAGCGATACCATAAACCATAGTGTAACCAATGGCGATGATGGCATAGATAGAGCCAAGGCTGAGGCCATTGATCAGATTTGTGATAAAACTTATCATATCTTCTCCCTCTCATTTGGAAAATTAAATACAGAGCAAATCATTAGACTCACTCCGTAATTTTTATACCATGATGGATATACTAGCATAATTTTTTGTGTTTGAGTAGAAATTTTTACATTTTACTTTACACAATTTAATTGGTTTGTTCTCATTTGTAACGTAGATGCACAGCCCATTTGCGCTACAAACAGGAACAAACCTGGTAAATGGAGTTCTCAATCTTTAAAGAAATAATTAAGAAAAGAACGAATTAAGAATGTCTTTCGAATTTAGGCTTCAAATAAATATAGGGCGTCCAGAGAAAAACTGAACGCCCCATTGCATTTCAAAGTTAGTTATTATTCAGCGTCTGCATTTGAAGATGTTGAAACATCTCCTGATTCCATCATCTTGTAAGCGCCATCTTCAATAACAACGGCTCTTGGTTCCTTATCCGGTTCACCAGCTTCGTTCCAAGTGATAGTACCTGTAAGGCCTTCAACTGAAACTTCTGTCATACCCTTTGCAAGAGCAGCTTCGATGTCAGCAATTGACATATCAGGTGTTACCTTTTCCTTTTCAGCAGCAGCCTTGATTGCGTATACAGCATCGTATGCATCAGCAGCAAACTGGTTAGGAGTAACCTTATTTGTATCTTTGAATGCCTTAACGAAGTTCTGAGTCTTCTCATCTGTAGCTGCTGCTGAGAATGGTGTCAGAAGCATTACGCCTTCTGCAAGGCTCTTATCGAAGTTTTCCATATCAAGCATACCGTCAAGTCCATCACAACCGAAGAACTTAACATCAAGACCAGCCTTTGAAGCCTGTGTCAGGATTGTAGCTGCCGGTGTGTAGTAGATTGGAAGGAAAATCATTTCTACATCAGCATCCTTACACTTCTGAAGCTGAGCAGAGAAGTCTGTGTTTGAATCAGCTGTGAAAGCTTCTTCAGCAGCAACTTCGATACCCTGTTTTCCAGCTTCTGCAACGAATGCAGCTTCGATACCTGATGAATAAACATCAGATGAATCGTAGATGATACCAACCTTCTTAGCGAGCTTATTCTCACCAATATACTGTGCTGACTTTGTTCCCTGTGCAGGATCTGCGAAGCATACACGGAATACATTATCGTACTTAACGCAATCTACAGCAGAACCAGATGGTGTAATTTGGAACATTGAATCTTCCTTTGTCTTTTCTGAAACTGCGATAGAGCAACTAGAAGTTGTTGAACCAACAAGCATCTGTGCACCCCAGTCCTTAAGAGTATTGTAAGCATTTACTGACTTCTCGTTATCAAATTCGTCATCTTCATACTTGTACTCTATCTGGTAGCCGTTGATACCGCCAGCAGCATTGATTTCATCAACTGCCTGCTGTGCGCCCCAAACTACAGCCTGTCCATAGTTTGCTGCACTACCTGTAAGAGGTCCGATTGCACCAATCTTAAATGTAGCACCATCTGTTGCTGATGCTGTTGAATCTGTGTTCTTTGTGTCATTTGCTGTTGCTGCTGCATCCTGACAAGCGCCAAGAGAAAGTACCATTGCTGCACTAATAGCAAGACATGCAAGCTTCTTTAACTTCATAATAGGTTCTCCCTTCAATATGTTATTTAAAACCTTAATAATGCATACGTTTATACTATAATATTTTTTCTATGTCAATATACTGGCATAAAGTTTATTGAATATTGATAGTTTCGCCTTTATTTTTATTCTTTTTTGTGCAATTTTCATGCGTTAAAGTGCCACAATTCTGACAATATCGTTATTTTGTCGAATTCCATATTTCCAGGAAGTCTATTTTCCCACAAATATTCGGGCATTTCATTTTGCAAAAAGAAAATTCTTTTTCCAGATACATATTATGATCTGCATCTTCAAGAAGATGCCTGATAGAATTTGAAATTTTATTAGATATGGCACAAAATCGGGACAGGTTGGTTTTACTGCCAAAAGTACGTGCTGCCTTTTTCAGAAATTCGTTATCCCAATTAGCATACTATACTGCATAAAAGTAAGAGCCCGATGCAGTTACCTGCACCGGGCTCCTTATCATTCAGTGATATTAGAGTCGTGAATTATTCAACGATTGAAACTACACGGCCTGAACCAACTGTATGACCACCTTCACGAATAGCGAATGTAAGACCCTGCTCCATTGCTACTGGGTGAATGAGTTCGATAGTCATTTCTACGTTATCACCAGGCATGCACATTTCTGTACCTTCTGGAAGTGTGATAACACCTGTTACGTCAGTTGTTCTGAAGTAGAACTGTGGACGATAGTTGTTGAAGAATGGAGTATGACGTCCACCTTCATCCTTTGTAAGAACGTAAACCTGAGCAGTAAACTTCTTATGGCAAGTTACTGAACCTGGCTTAGCAAGAACCTGACCCTTTTCGATAGAATTACGATCAATACCACGAAGAAGTGCACCGATGTTATCACCAGCCATAGCTTCGTCAAGAGTCTTACGGAACATTTCGATACCTGTTACTACTGTCTTAGCAACGTCTTCCTTGATACCAAGGATTTCAAGTTCGTCGTTAAGGTGAAGTGTACCACGCTCTACTCTACCTGTTGCAACTGTACCACGACCAGAGATTGTGAATACGTCTTCTACAGGCATAAGGAATGGCTTATCTGTATCACGTTCTGGAGTTGGGATGTACTCATCAACTGTATCCATGAGTTCCATAATCTTGTCGCCCCATTCGCCGTTTGGATCTTCAATAGCCTTAAGAGCTGAACCCTTGATGATTGGGCATCCTTTGAAGCCATACTCTTCAAGAACTTCTGTAACTTCCATTTCAACGAGTTCGATAAGTTCTTCATCATCAACCATATCGCACTTGTTAAGGAAAACAACGATATAAGGTACGTTTACCTGACGTGCAAGAAGGATGTGCTCTCTTGTCTGAGCCATAACACCATCAGTAGCAGCAACTACGAGGATAGCGCCATCCATCTGAGCAGCACCAGTGATCATGTTCTTAACGTAGTCAGCATGTCCTGGGCAGTCAACGTGAGCGTAGTGACGCTTCTCTGTCTCATACTCTACGTGAGCTGTTGAGATAGTGATACCTCTTTCTCTTTCTTCTGGAGCCTTATCGATGTTTGCGAAATCAACCTTAGAGTTACCTGCTACACGTGCTGCAAGTACAGTTGTGATAGCAGCTGTAAGTGTTGTCTTACCATGGTCAACGTGGCCGATAGTACCAATGTTAACATGAGGTTTCGTTCTGTTGTAATGTTCCTTTGCCATTTTAATTTCCTCCTAAAATTTCCCCTTTTAAATGTGGGGTATTCCTTAAAATCAGCTAATCTCGATTATATTAAAGAATAGTCGTTTTTTCAAGTATTTTAATTACTTACCCTTGTGCTCAGCAAGAACCTTCTCCTGAACGTTCTTTGGAGTTGGCTCATAATGATCGAAGAACATTGAGTAGTTACCACGACCCTGAGTGCTTGAACGAAGGTCTGTTGAGTAACCGAACATTTCTGAAAGTGGTACAAATGCCTTTACAAGCTTACCGTTACCAACATCTTCCATACCTTCAACACGTCCGCGGCGTGAGTTAAGGTCACCAATAACATCGCCCATGTAATCAGCAGGCATTGTTACTTCAACCTTCATAATAGGTTCGAGAAGTACAGGCTTACCCTGTTCCATAGCCTTCTTGAACGCCATAGAACCAGCGATGTGGAATGCCATTTCTGATGAATCGACTTCATGGTATGAACCATCATAACATTCAGCAGATATACCAACTACTGGGAATCCACCAAGGAGACCGGACTGCATAGCTTCCTGGATACCAGCGTCAACTGATGGGATGTATTCCTTAGGAATAGAACCACCAACGACAGTGCTTTCGAACTTATAGATTTCTTCTGAGTTAGGATCAAGAGGTGCGAATCTAACCTTAGCATGACCGTACTGACCACGACCACCAGACTGCTTAGCATACTTAGAATCAATATCACAAGGAACTGTGATTGTTTCTCTGTAAGCTACCTGTGGCTTACCAACGTTAGCTTCTACCTTGAATTCACGGAGAAGACGGTCAACGATGATATCAAGGTGAAGCTCACCCATACCAGCGATGATTGTCTGACCAGTTTCCTTATCTGTATGAGCTCTGAATGTAGGATCTTCTTCAGCAAGCTTTACGAGTGCTTCGTCAAGCTTACCCTGTCCGTCCTTAGTCTTAGGTTCGATAGCGAGTTCGATAACTGGCTCTGGGAATTCCATAGATTCAAGAATAACTGGCTCAGTTTCATCACAGATTGTATCACCCGTTGTTGTATTCTTAAGACCTACAACGGCAGCGATATCACCAGAGTAAACTGTGTCAATTTCCTGTCTCTTATTAGCATGCATCTGAAGAATACGTCCTACACGTTCCTTCTTGTCCTTTGTAGAATTAAGTACATAAGAACCAGATGAAAGTGATCCAGAGTAAACGCGGATGTATGCAAGCTTACCAACGAATGGGTCTGTTGCGATCTTGAATGCAAGAGCAGCAAACTTTTCATCGTCAGATGACTTCTTAGTAATTTCGTTTCCTTCCATATCTGTTCCTTTGATATCTGGGATATCTGTTGGAGCAGGCATGAATTCAACTATAGCATCCAGAAGCTTCTGGATACCCTTATTCTGGTGAGCTGAACCACAAAGGACAGGAACTACTCTTTCCTTCTCGCCAGCTGCATCAGTGATAGGTGCACAAACACCTGCACGAAGAGCCTTCTTCATGTCTTCAATTGATGGTTCCTCACCGTCAAGGTAAGCCATCATCAGATCATCATCAAGTTCGCAACAAGACTCAACGAGCTTTGTATGCCACTCTTCTGCCTGATCCTTATAATCATCAGGGATATCAGTAATTGTGATATCTGTACCCTCATGATTGTTGTAGATATAAGCCTTCATTTCGAAAAGATCGATAATTCCGTCGAAGAAATCTTCCTTACCAATAGGGATATTTACAACAACTGGCTTCTTACCAAGTCTTGTATGAATCTCATCTACTGTGTTGTAGAAGTTTGCTCCAAGGATGTCCATCTTATTAACGAAAGCCATACGTGGTACGTGGTATGTATCAGCCTGTCTCCAAACGTTTTCAGACTGAGGTTCAACACCACCCTTTGCATCGAAAACGCCGATAGCGCCATCGAGTACACGAAGGGAACGTTCAACTTCAACTGTGAAGTCTACGTGTCCTGGCGTATCAATGATATTGATTCTGTGCTCAAGAGCGCCAGGCTTAACCTTTGTCTGCTCCTGAACTGTCCAGTGGCATGTTGTAGCAGCAGATGTGATAGTGATACCACGCTCCTGCTCCTGAGCCATCCAATCCATTGTAGCTGTTCCTTCGTATGTTTCACCGATCTTGTAGTTAACACCGGTATAATAAAGAATTCTTTCTGTAAGTGTAGTCTTACCAGCATCGATGTGGGCCATAATACCGATATTTCTAGTACGCTCGAGCGGATATTCTCTTCCAGCCAAGGATTTTTCCTCCTTAATAAAATTAAACACGGGAAACATTTAGCAAATGTGATGAGACATCACATTTACTTAAAACATTTCCTTCAAATAATAGTCTAAGCATTAGCAAATGAATTGCTGACGCAATACGTATTCTATAATTAGAATCTGTAATGAGCGAAAGCCTTGTTTGCTTCTGCCATTCTGTGCATTTCTTCCTTACGCTTAACAGATGCACCAGTATTGTTTGATGCGTCGATAAGTTCAAGCGCAAGACGCTCACCCATAGTCTTTTCAGTTCTCTGACGAGCAAAGCCTGTCAGCCAACGAAGACCAAGAGCCTGGCGACGATCAGGTCTAACTTCGATAGGTACCTGATATGTTGCACCACCGATACGTCTAGCTTTTACTTCAAGCTGAGGCATTACATTGTTCATAGCTGCTTCAAAAACCTCTACAGGGTCTTTTCCAGTCTGTTCCTTAATCTGGTCGAATGCGCCGTAAACAATCTTTTCTGCTACACCCTTTTTACCATCAAGCATTACTGTGTTGATGAGGCGTGTAACAACCTTGCTGTTGTAAATAGGATCGGCAAGTACATCTCTTTTTACGATATGTCCCTTACGTGGCACGGTTCTTCCCTCCTTAATAATAATTAATTCTTAGGTACTCACACGGGTCCTGCCCGCGTGTACGTGCTGTACTTCTTTAGGGGGTCAAAGTGAAAACTCATCCCTCTCAAAAAACCAGCACCAAGAGTACGGTCAACTTGTGTCTAAACGGGGTAATTACTTACCAGCCTTTGGACGCTTAGCACCGTACTTAGAACGTGCCTGACGTCTGTTTGCAACACCTGCTGTATCAAGAGTACCACGGATAATGTGATATCTTGTACCAGGTAAATCCTTTACACGTCCACCACGGATAAGAACCACGCTATGCTCCTGAAGGTTGTGACCTTCACCTGGGATGTAGCTAGTAACTTCAAGTCCGTTTGAAAGACGTACTCTCGCGATCTTACGAAGAGCTGAGTTAGGCTTCTTAGGAGTTGCTGTCTTAACTGATGTGCAGACACCTCTCTTCTGTGGAGATCCGCCTGCAACAGGCTTCTTCTTAAGAGAGTTAAAGCTTCTCTGAAGAGCAGGAGCTGTAGACTTCTTAACAGCTGTCTCTCTTCCCTTTCTAACTAACTGGTTAAATGTTGGCATGTGTTTTCACCTCCTTGCATCAAAATTATAATAGGCGTGCACAGTCAGACTGCGCACGCCTAAATATTATATATATGCCTTATAGATGTGTCAATAAATATTTTAAACAATTTTCTTGACAAACTTTAGGAAAATTATTCCTCTGTGCTTTCCCCTGTATCAGATACGATATCTTCTACAACTGGTCTCTCATCTTCTGGGATCTGAGAGTAATCAAGCTCATCTTCTGTATCTCTGATTGCTGCATTTGGATCTGCATCTGTGTTCAGGCGAACATCATTGTATACACGCATACCTGTACCAGCTGGAATACGACGACCGATAATAACATTTTCCTTAAGACCATTCAGGTTATCAACCTTACCATTTACGGCAGCCTCTGTCAGGACACGAGTTGTGTTCTGGAATGAAGCAGCTGAAAGGAATGAATCAACTGCAAGGGAAGCCTTAGTGATACCAAGAAGTTCTCTATGAGACTGAACAAGATCTTCTGGAGCTTTGCCCTCTGCGATAAGACGTGCATTTACATCGTCAATATCCAGCCAGTCAACAAGCTTACCAGGAACAAATCCTGTTCCCTTAGGATCATCAATTCTAGCCTTTCTAAGCATCTGACGAACAATTACTTCTACGTGCTTATCATTGATTTCTACACCCTGTGAACGGTAAACCTTCTGTACTTCATGGAGCATGTACTCCTGAGTAGCTTCAGGACCGCAAACAGCAAGTAATTCGTGAGGGTTGATTGAACCTTCAGTCAGCATTGCACCATCAGCAATCTTTTCTCCATCCTTAACTACTACTGTAGCACCAAATGGAATTTCGTATGGCTTATCAACTGCAAGACCATCTTCCGCTAGGATAACTACTTCTCTACGCTTAGCGTGTTCATTAATCTGAACTGTACCGCCCTGCTTAGCAATGATAGCTTTACCCTTTGGATCTCTTGCTTCGAAGATTTCCTGTACACGAGGAAGACCTCGAGTGATATCTGTACCACCAGCGACACCACCTGAGTGGAAGTTTCTCATTGTAAGCTGTGTACCAGGTTCACCGATTGACTGAGCAGCGATAACACCAACTGCTTCACCAACCTGTACTGGCTGTCCAGTTGCAAGGTTTCTACCATAACACTTAGCACATACACCATGCTTACTACGACAAGTAAGTACGGAACGAATCTTGATCTGTGCGTCAAGTCTTACATGATCATCTGTTTCTGGATCGTAGTATGGAAGGCCTGTTGCATTTTCAATACCTTCAGCAATAATACGTTCCGCACGTGCAGGTGTAATCATGTGGTTAACCTTTACAATGATTTCACCATCTTTATTCTTAATTGTTTCAGCAACATATCTGCCAGAAATTCTTTCTTCAAAGCCTTCTGTAAGTTCCTTGCCTTCTCTGAATGCAGAGATGTACATACCAGGAACTACGCCGGTACCGTCGCAGCAATCCTTCTGATATACGATCTGTTCCTGAGATACGTCTACAAGACGTCTTGTCAGGTAACCTGAATCGGCTGTACGAAGAGCTGTATCTGACAGACCCTTACGAGCAGAGTGAGCTGAAATGAAGTATTCCAGAATGCCAAGACCTTCACGAAGGTTTGACTTGATTGGAAGTTCGATAGCATTACCAGTTGTATCCTGCATGATACCACGCATACCAGCCAGCTGCTTAATCTGCTGGTCAGAACCACGGGCACCTGAGTCAGCCATCATGTAGATGTTGTTGTACTTATCCAGTCCACCAAGAAGGGCAGCCTTCAGCTTGTTATCGGCATCCTGCCATTGAGCAATAGAAATCTTCTTACGTTCATTATCTGTAAGGAAGCCCTTTGCAAAGTATATAGCTACTTCATCAACATACTTCTGTGCATTATCAAGAATCTTCTTCTTGTTTGCAGGTACTGTCATATCTGAGATAGATACAGAAATACCAGAAAGTGTTGAATACTTGTAACCGAATGACTTAATTCTATCAAGTGTTTCAGCAGTAATTGTTGAACCATGAACATTCATACACTTATTGAGGAGCTTCTTAAGAACGCCCTTCTTTACAAGTGTGTTGATTTCTGGCTCAAGAGCTGTTGCAGGATTTGAACGATCAACGAATCCAAGATCCTGAGGAATGATTTCATTGAAAAGAAGTCTACCAAGTGTTGTAGAAACAAATCCTTCCACATGCTGGCCAGTTGTTGTTTCACCGCTTCTCTTAACGAAAATTCTCTGCTGAAGAGTGATTTCCTTATTTTCATATGCAAGAAGTGCACGATTAAGATTTGCAAACTTTCTACCAATAACATCTGCTGGAGTAGAGATGATATCACGATAGAAAATAGGATCCTTCTTCGCATTCATTTCGACACGAATACGAATCTTGTCATAAGCACCAACCTTACCTTCTTCTGCATCCTTACGAACTGCATCGCAGTTAGCAAACTCATCATCCTTAAGGTATTCCTTAACAATGTTTGTTTCCTCAGTCATTTCATACTCATGGAAACGCTCATTTGTAAGGTAGTAACATCCAAGGATCATATCCTGTGCAGGAACGGCTACTACACTACCATCAGATGGCTTAAGCAGGTTGTTAGGTGAAAGCAGAAGGAATCTACACTCAGCCTGTGCCTCAACGGACAGAGGAAGGTGTACAGCCATCTGGTCACCATCGAAGTCAGCATTGAAGGCCATACATGACAGTGGGTGGAGTTTAATAGCACGACCTTCAACAAGTACAGGCTCGAACGCCTGAATTGAAAGTCTATGAAGTGTAGGTGCACGGTTCAGCATTACTGGATGTGCCTTGATTACATCTTCTAATGTATCCCAGATTGCTGGATCCTGGCGTTCAACCATGTTCTTAGCAACATTCTGGTTCTGAGCAATCTTTCTAGTTGTCAGTTCGTGTACGATAAATGGCTTGAAAAGTTCTACTGCCATTTCCTTTGGAAGACCACACTGGTAAATCTTAAGTTCTGGTCCTACAACGATAACTGAACGTCCTGAATAGTCTACACGCTTACCAAGAAGGTTCTGTCTGAAACGTCCCTGCTTACCCTTCAGATATTCTGAAAGAGACTTCAGAGGGCGTCCGCCAGGTCCTGATACAGGACGACCATGACGACCATTATCGATCAGAGAGTCAACAGATTCCTGAAGCATTCTCTTTTCGTTTCTAGTAATGATATCAGGAGCCTTAACACCCATGAACTTCTTAAGACGTTCATTACGGATGATAATTCTTCTGTAAAGATCATTTAAATCTGCGATTGCATAACGGCCACCGTCCAGCGGAACCATTGGACGAAGATCTGGAGGGATTACTGGAACTACGTCCAGTACCATCCACTCTGGCTTGTTGCCTGAATGCTTAAATGCATTAACAACTTCCAGACGTTTTAATATCTTTTCTCTGTTGTTCTTCTTAGATTCGTCATACTCATTCTCGAGTTCAACAGAAAGGGCTTCAACATCAACTTCAGCAAGAAGCTTTTTAATAGCAGATGCACCCATTTCAGCTGTGAACATACCGTAGTAGTTATCGCGAGCTTCCATGAATTCCTTCTGAGAAAGAATCTGCTTCTTCTTCAGTCCATCCTTAGGCATGTCCTCTGATACTTCAGTAACAATGTATGCTGAGTAGTAGAGAACTTCCTCTAACTGCTTTGGTGAAAGGTCTAAGATCAGACCCATCTGGCTAGGTACGCCCTTGAAGTACCAGATATGGGAAACCGGGCTAGCCAGTTCAATGTGTCCCATTCTTTCACGACGTACAGAGCTATCTGTAATTTCAACACCACAACGGTCACAAACTGCGCCCTTGAAGCGTTCCTTGTTAACATATTTCTTACAATGACATGTATAACTTCTTACAGGTCCAAAGATCTTCTCACAGAAAAGTCCATCTGGTTCAGGTTCCTGTGTTCTATAGTTAATCGTATTAGGATTCTTAACTTCGCCATGAGACCATTCTCTGATCTTTTCAGGAGAAGCCAGACCTAACTTGATTTTCTGAAAATCTACGTTTTGGCTGCGTTCTGGATTAATGTAATTTCCTTCCGCTGCCTGCTGTTCCGTAAGCATCATATGCGTTCTTCTCCTTTTAATTACTCGTTATCTGAATCCTGATCTTCCATAATATCAATTTCATCAACATTGCTGTCTGCACCACCAAAGTCTGCGTCGTCAACGATTGCGTTCTCGTCGTAGTTGATGTCACCTGTGCTGTCAATTGTTCCCTGGCCGAAACCAGCTTCTGCACTAGTATCCTGTGCATCTTCCTCAGCAAATGCCTTCTTGTAACCTCTTGCCTCTTCTAATTCAACAACCTGATCATCAGCATCAAGCATTGTTACATCCAGGCAGAGTGACTGGAATTCCTTAACCAATACCTTGAATGACTCTGGAAGGCCTGGCTTTGGAAGGTTCTGTCCGTTCCAGATAGAGATAACTGTTGCATCACGGCCTCTCTTATCATCGGACTTAATTGTAAGCATTTCCTGAAGTGTGTAAGCAGCACCGTAAGCTTCCAGTGCCCAAACTTCCATTTCACCGAATCTCTGTCCACCGAACTGAGCCTTACCACCAAGTGGCTGACGAGTTACAAGTGCATATGGACCAGTAGAACGTGCATGGATTTTATCATCTACCAGGTGATGGAGCTTCAGATAGTACATGAATCCTACAGAAACCTTAGATGGGAATGGTTCACCTGTACGGCCATCACGAAGCTGTACCTTACCTGTTTCATCAAGAGGAACGCCTGCCCACTCCTTGCGGTAGTCTCTATTTTCATAGAGATATGTCATAACGTCCTTGTTAACTTTCTTTTCATACTTAGCGGCAAAATCTTCCCATGAAGTGTTAACGTAATCGTTAGCCATGAGCAGAAGTTCGTCGATATCTTCTTCGTGTGCACCATCGAAGATAGGTGTAGATACCTTGAAGCCAAGTACATTTGCAGCAAGACCAAGGTGAAGTTCCATGACCTGTCCGATGTTCATTCGAGAAGGTACGCCCAGAGGGTTCAGACAGATATCAAGAGAACGTCCGTTTGGAAGGAATGGCATATCTTCAACAGGAAGTACTCTTGAAACTACACCCTTATTACCATGACGTCCGGCCATCTTATCGCCGACTGAAATCTTTCTCTTCTGTGCAATGTAAATACGAACTGACTGAAGTACTCCTGGTGGAAGTTCATCACCGTTTTCACGGGAATAAACCTTAACATCCATAACTACACCGTAAGAACCGTGAGGAACCTTCAGAGAAGTATCCTTAACTTCCTTAGCGCGCTCGCTATAGATTGAGTATGTCAGCTTTTCGTAGCTGTCTTCACGTGTTTCACCCTTTGGAGTTACCTTACCAACAAGGTAGTCACCTGAGTGAACTTCAGAACCGATTCGAATGATACCATTCTCATCAAGGTTCTTCAGGAGTTCTGCAGATACCTGAGGGATATCTCTTGTGATTTCTTCAGCGTATGGCTTAGCTGCACGAGCATCACACTTCAGATCCTGAATATGAATAGATGTATAAACATCATCTCTTACAAGCTTTTCTGAAAGAAGAACAGCATCCTCGTAGTTGTAACCTTCCCAAGTTGTGAAACCGATGAGAGGGTTCTTACCAAGTGCAAGTTCACCATTCTTTGTTGAAGCACCATCAGCGATAACGTCGCCAGCTGAAACATGCTCACCCTTAAACACGATTGAGCGCTGGTTCATTGAGTTATCCTGGTTTGTTCTCTGGAACTTCAGTACCTTATATTCTTCTTCCTCGCCGTTATCATCTCTCTTGATGATGATCTTATCAGCTGCGGAATATGTAACTGTACCGTCATGTTCAGCAAGTACGCAGATACCTGAGTCAACTGCAGTCTTCTGTTCCATACCTGTACCAACAATTGGAGAATCCGTAACCATCAGAGGTACGGCCTGACGCTGCATGTTAGAACCCATGAGGGCACGAGTTGCATCATCGTTCTGCAGGAATGGTACCATTGAAGTAGCTACGGAGAAGATCATTCGTGGAGATACGTCCATGAAGCTAATCTTGCGGCGTGGGAATTCAGAAGTATCTTCTCTGTGACGACCAGCAACATTCTGTCTTACAAAGTGTCCATCCTTATCCAGTTCTTCTGAAGCCTGAGCGATGTAGTAGTTATCTTCTTCATCAGCTGTCATGTAACGAACTTCATCCGTTACAACTGGATTTTCTGGATCCGTCTTATTATCTACTACTCTATAAGGAGCTTCGATAAATCCATATTCATTAATTCTTGCATAAGAAGCAAGTGAGTTGATCAGACCGATGTTAGGTCCTTCTGGTGTCTCTACAGGACACATTCTTCCGTAATGTGTGTAGTGGACATCTCGAACTTCGAATCCGGCTCTTTCTCTTGAAAGACCACCAGGTCCCAGAGCTGAAAGACGACGCTTATTTGTAAGCTCGGCCAGAGGATTGTTCTGATCCATGAACTGTGACATTGGTGATGAAGAGAAGAACTCCTTAACAGCTGCTGTCACAGGCTTTGTATTCATTAATGTCTGTGGAGTGAGCGTATCAATATCCTGAGTACCCATTCTCTCTACGACATTCTTTTCCATTCTTGAAAGGCCAATCTTGAACTGGTTCTGAAGAAGTTCACCAACAGACTTAATGCGACGATTGCCCAGGTGATCGATATCATCAAACTCACCAATTTCATCTTCAAGATTCAAAAGGTAGTTTACAGAAGCAAGAATATCTTCTCTTGTAATATGACGAGGAACAAGATCACGAACTGAAAGTTCAAGTGCATTTCTAAGTCCTTCCGCATCATCTGCAAATTCAGGATCATCTAAGATTCTCTGAAGTACCGGGAAGTATACTGCTTCATGAATACCAAGATCTTCAGCTGTAACGCCTGGAAGACGATCAGCGATCCAAGGTTCAATATCTACAGAGAGGTTAGAGATTACAACCTGATCTCCTGTCTCGCCCTGTACCTTAACTCTCTCTACAGCTGCATTCTGAATTGTCTTTGCATCTTCACGGGAAATTTCTGTTCCCTTCTTGAACATTACTTCACCTGTCATAGGATCGATAACATCTTCTGCAAGAACAAAGTTTGCAATTCTGTTCTGAAGAGCAAGCTTCTTATTATATTTATAACGTCCAACCTTTGCGAGATCGTAACGAGTATCATCGTAGAACATACTACGAAGAAGGCCTGATGCAGTTTCAACTGCAAATGGTTCACCAGGTCTAAGTCTCTTGTAAACTTCCTGAAGACCGTCTGCATAGTTACCAGCAACGTCCTTAGCGAAAGTTCTTACAATTCTGTTTCCCTCATCGAGGATATCGATGCCGAAGAAATCAGCGATTTCAGTATTCGTACTGTTTTCACCAATCTTAAGAGAACGAATAAGATCTGTTACTGGCTGCTTACGGCCACGGTCAATCTTTACTACGAACTCTCCATCAGCAGCCGTTTCGTACTCGATCCACGCACCACGGTTAGGGATAATCTGGCACTTATAAATAAGTCTGCCGTCCTTATCTCTTTCCTGTGTATAGTAAATGCCAGGAGAACGAACTAGCTGGCTGACAATAACACGCTCTGCACCATTAATCACAAATGTACCAGTATTGGTCATCCATGGCATATCACCCATAAATACTTCATGCTGGTTGATCTCACCGGTTTCATGATTCGTCAGACGAACGTTTACCTTGAGAGGAACAGAGTATGTAACATCTCTTTCTTTACACTCTTCAACGGGATACTTAATCTCAGACTCATCGAATTTGTAATCAACAAAATCAAGAGTAAGTTTACCGTTTTTGTCATTAATAGGAAAAACATCCAAAAACGCATCCTTCAGGCCTTCCTCACGGAACCACTTGAAAGATTCTGTCTGAATGGCAATCAGATTTGGCATTTCAACTACATCTTTACCATTCTGATAGCCCATTCTTGTGCCTTTTCCAGACTTAATAGGTCGCATCCTGTACTTTTTCATATGACGCATTTCACCCCTTGTATTATTTATCATCACTCAACATCGCCAAACAGGCTAAAACAGGCACTTCTAAGCACATTTACCCAATTTTTGAGTACACAAAGAAGGCATAGTATCCCTATAAGGCATATTTGCCGATAATGACAATTAAAAAATGTATCACCTTGCAAATGTTTTGTCAACCACTAAATAATTTTAAACAACATTTTGCATATTTATGCCATGCATTGTAAATGAGATGCTTAAACACGCCCGACGTTCTTATTTTACATCTCGTCTACATCTCGCCTGCGCTTCGCTTCGGCTCGATGATTAAGGGGCGTCAAATGGCACAGAAGGTGCTAACGATTGGCTTGTCCTAATAATAAAAAAAGGGGATTCCCTTACGGGAATCCCTTTAAAGTTCTGAATAATCAGTTTATTAAGGTTAAAACTATTTAAGTGTAACCTTAGCGCCGAGCTCTTCAAGCTTAGCCTTGATGTCATCAGCTTCTTCCTTAGAAACAGCTTCCTTAAGAACCTTTGGAGCAGCCTCAACAGCTTCCTTAGCTTCCTTAAGTCCAAGACCTGTGATTTCACGAACAACCTTGATAACCTTGATCTTGTTTGCGCCAGCATCTGTAAGTTCTACGTCGAACTCAGTCTTTTCTTCAGCTGCTGCTGCGCCAGCACCTGCTGCTGCTACAACAACGCCTGCTGCTGCAGAAACGCCGTACTTTTCCTCGATTGCCTTTACAAGTTCGTTAAGATCTAAAACTGAGAGCTTGTCAATTTCAGCTACTAATTCTTCAATAGTCATTTTAATATCCTCCATTTATACATTGTGGGGTTCCGTTTATCGGAACAAGATTTTAATTTTACTTTACGCAACCCATTTGCCAGAAGGCAATGTCGCGTGTGTTTTGTTGAAGCTCAAATACGAGCTTCTGCTTAAGAAACTTAAGCTTCTGCTGCAACTCCGCCGTCCTTCTGCTCTGCAACCTGCTTGATAACACGAGCAAGATTTGTGATTGGGGACTGAAGAGAGCCAACCAGTCTTGAGAGAAGTTCTTCTCTTGAAGGGATTTCAGCGATTACTGCGATACCATTCTTGTCGTAGTATGTACCTTCTACAACACCAGACTTAAGTTCAAGCTTATCAGCCTTCTTAGCGAACTGAGCCATAACTCTTGCTGGAGCTGTTGCATCTTCCTTAGAAATTGCAACTGCTGTTGGGCCTTCAAGGTCCTGTGCAAGATCAGCGAACTCTGTTCCTTCGATTGCACGCTTGATGTATGTGTTCTTGTATACCTTGTAGATTACGTTCTCAGAACGTGTTGCTCTACGAAGATTTGTATCCTGTTCTACTGTGAGTCCAAGATAATCAACAAGTACTACAGACTTAGCGCCATCGAAGTTAGCCTTGATCTCTTCAATGATTGGTGATTTCTGTTCTACCTTTGCCATTTGCGCACCTCCTATAAAATTAATGGCTGCGCGGCTCCTAAATTTCAAAAAAATAAGATCCGTCGAACATCCAATAGACATTCAAGGATCCCTAGTTTCAAATGAATCTAAGACTTTCCTCGGCAGGTGATTTTCCTTTACGTCACATACGTGACACCTGCTGTCTTCGGCAGCTCATCGTGAGCAAATATATCACATATGAAAATAACCTGTCAAGGCCTTTTTTAAACAAATAGCAGGCAACCTGTATGTCAGTTGCCTGCTATGCTATATAACTTAAATCCTGAAAAAATAGTTGGGGTAGTTTATGTAGGATTTATTTATGTGCATTTATTTAATTAGACCTACTTTGTGCATCAAACTCTGCACGTCTATTACTCTATTTAGGCTATTGCCTTCATTACCTGGCCTTCTTCTACTTTCTTAGCTGGTCTGAAGAGCGCCCAGAGGACAAAGAGAACAAGAAGGATGGCAAAAACAGTTCCCAGGCCAAAGACGCCCTCCGTAATAAGCATTCCTAACTGATATACAACAAGTGCAAGTCCATAGCCAACGCCCATCTGGAAAGCAAATGTAATCCAGCCCCACTTGCGGGAAGCATGCTCACGGAAAGCAGTTACAATAGCAACAAGACATGGAGCGTTGAAAATATTGAACAACATGAAGGAAAGTCCTACTAAAGTAGAGCCACCAAAGAGTGCGGAAATCGCATTTGCCTGAACAGACTCTGCCGCCTCTTGGCTGGCACCTGCAAGCATGGCCAGAGTTGCTGTTGCCTGCTCCTTAGCAAGTTCTGCCGATACTGAAGCCACAGCCCCCTGCCAGTTACCGAATCCAAGTGGCTTAAAGAGGTAAGCCAATACTTCACCGACAGATCTAAGCATAGAGTCTTCCAGAGCTACCATGCCGAAGTGGCCATTTGTAAATCCAAAGTTCATGAGGAACCAAAGTAATACACAGATAGAGAAGATGATTGTTCCAGCCTTAATAATGAAGGCCTTCGCTCTTTCCCACACGTGAATCAGTACACCCTTAACCGTTGGCAAATGGTATGCTGGCAGTTCCATTACAAATGGAGCTGGGTCGCTTGAGAAATACTTTGTCTTCTTTAATGCAATACCAGAAATAATAACAATACCAAAGCCAATGAAATACATGAGTGGTGCCATCCAGGCAGAACCTGCAAAGAAAGTTACTACCATCATAATGATAATTTCCATCTTAGCACCACATGGGAGGAAGGTTGAAAGCATGATTGTCATACGACGATCTCTTTCATTCTCAATTGTACGAGTCGCCATGATAGCAGGTACTCCACAACCTGTTCCTACAAGCATAGGAATAAAGGATTTACCAGACAGACCAAAACGACGGAAAATTCTATCCATAATAAAAGCTACACGAGCCATGTATCCGGAATCTTCTAATATAGAAATAAGAAGAAAAAGAACTAGCATCTGTGGTACGAAACCAAGAACAGTTCCTACACCACCTAGGACACCATCAACAACAAGTCCCTGAAGCCATGGTGCAACATTGCCGGCTTCCATCCAGGAAGAAACGCTGCCCAGTACCCATTCACCAATTAAGACATCATTTGTCCAGTCTGTAATCGTTGAACCGAGCTGTACTACAAGGTAATAAATGCCAAACATAATTACTGCAAAAATCGGAAGTGCCAGCCATCTATTTGTAACAACTCTGTCAATCTTATCTGATACTGTCATCTTGCCATGGCTTGTCGCTTTCTTAATTGTCTTGTCAACAAGCCCCTGAATATATGTATATCTTGCATCTGTAATAATTGCTTCCGCATCATCGTCCATTTCCTTTTCACAGTCCTGGATGTGAGCATCGATATGCTTCTTCTCATCTTCTGAGAGGCCTAGTTTTTCAACAACTGCTTCATCACGCTCGAATACTTTTACAGCAAACCATCTGATTACAGACGCATCGCATTTATTCTCAATAGATTCTTCAATATGTGCAAGTGCATGCTCAATAGAGCCACCAAATACATGTGGTGCTTCTGCTCTCTCATCTTTTGACTCAGCTGCAGCTACAATCGCCTTTACAACTTCATCTTTACCCTTTCCATGCAGAGCTGTCATTGGAAGTACAGGGCAGCCAAGTTCTTTCGAAAGAGCCTTAAGGTTAATCTGGTCCCCATTCTTTTCAACAATATCCATCATATTCACAGCAACCACCGTTGGAATTCCAACCTCCAGCAACTGTGTTGTAAGGTAAAGGTTACGTTCAATATTTGAACCATCAATAATATTAAGAATTGCATCCGGCTTCTCTTCAATCAGATAGCGGCGTGACACCACCTCCTCTGGAGAATATGGTGACAGAGAATAGATACCTGGAAGATCCTGAATGATTACGTCCTTGTGTCCTTTCAGTTTACCTTCCTTCTTCTCTACTGTTACGCCAGCCCAGTTACCTACATACTGAGTGGAACCTGTTAAATCATTAAATAATGTGGTCTTACCACAGTTTGGATTACCTGCAAGAGCTATCTTTAAACTCATGGGAAATGCCTACCTCTCTTCCTTTTTTGTTCTTTCAGATGGATTGCCCGGCTTTACGCGCATTCCATTTGCATTAATTCATTTCTAAAATATCTGCATCTGATTTTCTCAGCGACAATTCGTAGCCACGAACCGTTATTTCAACTGGGTCGCCAAGGGGCGCCACCTTGCGCACGTAAACTTCCGTACCTTTTGTGATACCCATATCCATAATGTGTCTCTTCACCGGTCCTTCGCCGTGAATCTTTGCAACTGTGGCTTTCTCACCAACTGGAATGTCTCTTAATGTCTTCATCATTGCCTCCTTTATACTTCATTTCCGCTATGCAGAAATGTAAACCTTCATTGCCATTTCTTTCGTTACCGCGAGTCGCGCACCTTTCAGCTTGATAATCATATCCCCGCCATGTGAGGAGACAATGTAGATATCAGCTCCCGGAACGAAGCCCAGATCCTGTAAATGTTTTTTCATAGCTTCCTGACCCGAGGTTCTTATCACTCGGACCTCATCGCCTGTTTTGGCAAATTGTAATGGAATAGCTGCCATCTTTTTCCCTCCTGCAAATGTATTGCGCAAGTCTGTTTGAAACTGTGCGTTGAATTATTTTTATATAACTCTAAATATTATTAATCTATTCTAACTCTATGTCTTAAATAATCTGCACAAGCAAGTTTCCTTGCGGTGCAGATCCAGTTCAATATATAGAAGAAATATTATCTAACGTGATGCCTTTACATGATGTTTTTCCATTAACGCATCAATTTCATCCTTCTGTTCTTTACTCATTTTTCTCTTCCCAGTACTGCATTGTTTTTTCGTACAAGAAGATGCAAGGGAACAAGTGCCGCAGGCGCCATTCCTTAAGGTATAAGTCAGAGCGCACACGAAGGCTACAATAATTGCAATGATTATTAATATAGACACAAGCATAGCGACTCCTTTCTCGATTACATACGTTGATTTGGAGTTAGATTAATTTAACTATGATAAAAAATATATCACTAAGGAGGGATGGTGTCAATTATTATTTGTAAGCAAGCTTACATGCGCCCTTTGTTTTTGTCTGCCACCTTCGGTGGTAGCTATAAATTCCTATTGCATCCCTTCCTAACTAACATATCCTTGGTAAGCCCTCTCCCTGCAGCACGTCTAAATATCTCTGTCCTCCTATCTCTGTTCTCATAATCAGGGAGCCGGCCTCTGCTATGCGATCTTCTGCCTCAGCAACCTCGCCAATAATACAAGCATTCTCTCCATACTTTGCAGAACGAATAATTTCCACTGCCTGTTCAGCAACTTCCTTTGGAACAATGGCAATCATTTTCCCTTCATTACCCATATACATAGGATCCAGTCCCAGGAGACCTGCGAAGTCACGCACCTTGGCACTAACCGGAATACTCTCTTCATCCAGATAAAACACATTTGCCGATGCCACAGCAAGTTCCTTCAGTACCGTTGCCAGGCCACCACGCGTTACGTCACGCAGAGTTCGGATTTCAATGCCCGACTCCAGAAGTTTACCCACCATATCCACCAGTGGTGCATTATCACTTTCCACGTCTGTTTCAATATTCATCCTTTCAGAAAGAATAGCTGCATGATGATCTCCCATATTTCCCGATGCGATAATCACATCCCCAGGGCGCGCGTTGGCCGCCTTGATATCCACATCCTCCGGCACGAAACCTACGCCAGCAGTATTAATGTAGAGACCGCCATTGCCATTAATAACTTTTGTGTCACCAGCAACAATAATCACCCCAGCTTCTCTGGCCGTTTCCGCCATGGAATGCACAACCCTTTCTAATGTAGAAATTGCAAGACCTTCCTCCAGAATAAAGCCGCAAGTAATGTACTTAGGCTTTGCCCCGCGCATCAAAAGATCATTTACCGTACCACAAATGCAAAGTCTTCCGATATCACCACCCCGGAAGATCACAGGAGTGACCACGAAGCTATCTGTTGTCATGGCGATTTTTCCCGCTCCAGGAACAACAGCGCTGTCCTCCATCTGGTTCAGCGTATCATTACTGAACTCCTTAGCAAAAATAGATGCAATCAGGTCATCCGTTGCCTGACCGCCACTTCCATGTACCATGGTAATTACTTTCTCATTTGCTGTACTCATTTCCTCTCCCTCGATTCTCTTTGCAAATGGACTTTTCATCCACTCACTTAATTTGCAAATGAACTTGTCGTCCACTCACTTAATTTGCAAATGAACTTGTCGTCCATTCCCTTTATTTCGCAAATGGGCTTGTCACCCACTCACTTATTTTGCAAATGAACTTGTTCAACGCGCAGTTCATTTGCCACTAGTTTATTTATAATCTCCATACATGACATTGAAATCTGTAAGCTCAGAAATGCCATCGATATGACCATAGCCCTGCTGCCAGATCCAGTACCTGCCTGTGTAGTCGGTTTGCTCCGTGTAGTGAGCCAGCCAGACCGTGGTGTCCTTGCTGTTGTAAGGAGCCAGTTCATTCAGGGCCCCATCACGCCAGTGGTTGTCATCATTCATCCAGACATTGGTCAGGAAATTCTTACTACTATAAAGCATGGCATCATAGCCGCGCTTGGCACACTCATCTGCGAAGGCTGCGTAGAGGTCATTCATATCCTGCAGGCTCATGTGATAATCCTCAATGGCAGAGAAATTTTCCCAGTCATAGGCCACAGGCAGATCCAACTTGTAATCCCCAAGCTGGTCCAGAAGCCAGCTGATGTGCTGGCGAAGCATGTCTTCATCATAATCTGTGGTGTAAAAATAAATACCTACTTTCAGGCCTGCAGCTGTAGCTCTCTGCAGATTCTGCTTGAAGCACTTGTCCAGTTCCAGGATGCCGCCCTCATAGTGAGCAATTCGCATAATAACGAATTCACATCCTGCTGCCTTTACTTTTTCAAAATTAATATCGCCCTGCCAAACTGACACGTCGATTCCATAATGAAGATTCTCTCCCGGATACTTGGCTATAAATTCCTGGAAGGTTGGATCTGGTAGAACTCCTTCATCCTTAGGAAGGTTGGACAGCACCTGCACATTCATCTTGCCTTCTGTCACATTGCCAGAGGCATCCGTTACCGTAAAGGTAATCGGATAGGTGCCAAGAGTAGATGTATCAACCTGACCAGTCACTTCCAACACTGGCCTTTCATCCTGGTTATCCGCATAACCCAGAAACTTATGAATATCAAATTCACTCCACTGTTTCACCTTTGGCTCTGCATTACAAATCAGAAGCTGTGGTGCCACCGTATCCTTAACCTGAATATCTTCCTTATTTACAAAAGCCTGCTGGCCAGCGTTCTCACTATCCTGGTCAGCTTTTGACGCATCTCCAAGGCTTGCCATATTTTCTGTAGAGGCGTCCAGAATTGTCGCCTCACTTGCATCCCCCTGGCTTGCAAGGTCTTTATCAGCATCTGTTTCGGTTGCATCCATCAAAGTCGAAGTAATTCCTTTGCTTTCATTTTCCTCTGCCGCTTTTTGCCTGCTCTTTTCTGCCTTTGCCAGATAACTGTTCCATACAATCAGCACAGTAGCCGTAAGCAGGATGATTGCAATAATTGCAGCGATCAAAATATTCCGATTTCTTTTTGTCATAACCCATCCCGTATTAAAACTTTTCTAATTACGCACATCCCATTTGCATGGGGATTAATCCTTACGATTGCTTGTCAGATAGGAGAAACAAGAGCCCTCTGTGGAAACCATGCAGGCGCCCTGTGGAGTTTCCGGTGTGCACACCTTGCCAAAAAGTGGACACTGGTAAGGGCGAATTTTGCCAACCAGCACATCGGCACAATTGCAGGCCTTGTTCTGCTTAATATCCTCATCCAGTCCCTTACTTCCTGCGTCGTACTTTGCGTACTCAGCCTTCAGAACCTTTCCGGAGCCCTCAATCCTGCCCATGCCGCGCCATACTGCAGGCGCCTTTTCAAAATACTTATCAATCAGGGCCAGGGCATTTTCATTTCCATTTTCCGAAACTACGGATGGATAAAAATTCATGACCACTCCTCTTCCACGTGCTTTCACAATGCCATAAAGAGCAGTCAGCATTTCCTTACCAGCAAATCCCGACACGCCAAATGGAATCTGGTATTTCTCCGCAATTGGCTTATAGATTTTGGAACCTGTCACCACAGAAACATGACCAGGTGCAATAAAAGCATTGACCCCTGAGTCGCTGTCGCAGACATAGTCAATCACTTCCGGCATGGTCTTAATTGCAGTAAGCAGCTGAACATTTTCAATCTTCTCCTGAATCAGGGTCTCCATAAGAAGCGCATATACAGGAGTGGTGGTTTCAAATCCCACTGCAGCAAATATGTAATTTGTATCAGGATTTTCCTTAGCAAGACTAATCACATCCATAGGAGAATAGACCATTTCCACACGGGCGCCTTCACCAGATGCAATACTAAGATTTTTCGTTGATCCCGGCACACGAATCAGATCTCCAAAAGTTGCAATGCAGTTCTTTGGATTTTCCGCCAGTTCCAGAAGCTTATCCACATAAGCAGATGGCGTCACGCACACCGGACAACCCGGACCTGAGATCAGATGAATCTTTGGAGACAGCATTCTTGGAATACCATTCTTTGCAATGGCTGCTGTATGGCTTCCACAAACCTCCATAATATTTATTTCAGGACCATCGTAGTTTTTTAAATAATCGATAATTTCTTTATTCATTAGAATGCACCCACGTCCTTCATGAGTTCTTCCAGTTCCTTGGCATCGCCGTCAGAAACCTTCTGTAAAATCATGCCCGCATGAACCAGTACACGGTCACCAGGTACAACCTTGATAAGTGACGCTCCACGTGCAGTCACAATATTTCCGCTGAAATCAACAGTTGCAAGATCCCCCTTAATTTCTGTAACAAAACCTGTTAATGCTACACACATTTTTTCTACCCCTCAAAATGTCTTTATATTTGCAAATGAACTTGGCTTAGCCACGCCTAAATTAATGTCTCCAACACCAATTTTCATGCAGTGGCTAATTTCTGCAAATACACTCCCATATTATACCAAACTACCCGCTTATTCACTATGGATTCTTGGAAGTTTTCTTTGCTGATCTGGAGTTTTTCCGCGCACTTTTGCCAGTTACAGTTTTCTCTTGGAAATTTAGGTTTCAACTGTTCTTCCATGAATGCAAGAAAAAAGAGCCCGATTTACATCAGGCTCTCATCAAAAAGTATAAAAATGCGAGTTCATTCATCACAGATTTTATCCAACCAGTCTCATCTTAACCTTCTGATCAAATAAGCCAGAAGTATGCAACGTTTCTGAGATTGCCTCAGCAAGATCAGCATGTCCCTTTACTGTCATATGTTCCTGATCCTCGAGTGATGGCTCAGCAACATCCGACGCAGCCAGGAAATCGCAACCATACTTGGCCGCAATTTTCTGATAAACACGTTTCAAATTCTTGGAAACCTCCACAGAATTCTGATTGAACTCTGGGTCAAACTCTTCCTTCCAAACCTCCTCTCCAAGATGAATTGGAGACATCAGTAAAATCTTTGCATCCGGTGTAACCTGCTTGATCTGGCAAATGAGTTTTTCGATTCCTTTACCAATCAGTTCAGCAGAAGCACCATATACAGTTTTACAGTCATTTGTGCCAAGCATGAGAACTACGTTGTCCAGAGGCGCATGCGTTTCCAGGAGGGTCGGAAGTAATGCACTTCCATTGCGTCCCTGTCTCAGGGGGTCTTCAAAAATACTTGTGCGACCAACAAGGCCTTCTTCAATAATACGAACTTTCTCTGCTGCCTTACCTGCAAAATACTCATCATCGAATTTTTCCTGCAGCAGACTTGTCCAACGCTGGCTCCAGGCATAACGCTTACCACTTCCAGGAATATATCCGTATGTATTGCTATCACCAAAGCACATGACTGTCTTCATAATCTTTCCTCTATCCCTCCGGCAAATGAAATGTTTTTCCTGCCAAGAAGTTTTTTCATCTTTCATTTCTATCTGTTTGTTTTCTTATATAGGAAAGATATCACAATAATTCTGTTATGAATAATTCTTATATATTTTGACCTGTTATAGTTTCATCTTATATTTATTCTAATAAATAGGAATATTTGTAATCTTGTAAATAAAATGATACACGATCCTAAAATCTAAATAAAAAGGATGTGGAGAATTGATCTCCACATCCCATATTCCCTTTCGTCAGTCGGCATCCCATTTGTCAGCACGGAATTGCTTCCCTTCAATAACTAGCACAATCGCTTATGCTTCTGGCTTTGCTTCTGCAGGTGCAGTCTTTTCAGCTTCTGCAGCCTTTGCAGCGGCAGCGGCCTTAGCCTTTGCAGCCTCAGCAGCCTTCTGCTTTGCAAGTTCCATAGCCTTAGCTTTCGCTTCTGCTCTCTGCTTCAAAATTTCTTCTGAAATCTTGAATGTTTCTTCAGCCTTGGATGGTTCTGGAGTCTGATAACCTGGAACCATTTTCAGGCACTTCTTTGGACACTTCTCAACACAATAACCACACTGGATGCAGTCAAATCTGTTGATTGTCCAGGTACCATTTGGCATAGAAACTGTCAGGGCTCCTGGAGGACAGCTACGAGAGCAAAGTCCGCAGGAAATACACTGGTCGATATCGATTTCAACATGTCCTCTTGAACGCTCTGGATAAACAGCTGGCTCAAGTGGGTACGTTGTTGTTACAGGCTTAGAGAACAGATTCTTCATTGATTCTGAAGCGAACTCCAGAAAACTTGTTTTCTTATATGACATGTTTTCTCTCCTCCCTTAGCGCTCTGTACAGCTGATGCAAGGATCGATTGTTACTGCAAGGATACCAACATCAGCAAGTTCTGTGTTCTTCAGCATTTCGCAAAGACCCATGAGGTTTGCGAAGGTTGGTGTACGCAGACGGAAACGATCAATATGAGGAGTTCCATTAGCCTTTACATAGTAAACAGCTTCTCCACGAGGCTGCTCCAGACGAACGAATGCTTCACCGTTAGGATTGCCCTTAACTGGTACCGCAATGTCGCCAGCAGGAATCTTAGCGCAGGCCTGACGAATCAGGTCAATTGACTGGAAGATTTCCTGAATTCTTACATCACATCTTGCATAGCAGTCACCATCTGTTGAGATGCATGGCTCCAGGTCAAGATCCTTGTAAGCTTCATATCCGCGAAGACGGATATCATTGTTCAGTCCTGATGCTCTTGCAAAAGGTCCTGTACATCCAAGGTCGATCATCTGCTGCTTTGTGAGAATACCTACTCCACAAAGGCGACTCTTTACTGAATAGTCATTCAGGAATGTTGTAGCGATACGCTTTGTCTCTGCTTCAACTTCCTTTAAATCATCAAGAATCTTTGCCTGCATTTCAGGAGTAATATCCTTGATAACGCCGCCCACCTTGTTAACAGAAAAGATAACACGGCCACCTGTTGTCATTTCAATCATATCCAGAACTTTTTCACGAATTCTCCAAGCCTGATAGAAGAGGTTTTCAAATCCGAATGCATCTGCCATAAGTCCAAGCCAAAGCAGATGGCTGTGGATACGTGACATTTCAAACCAGATTGTACGAAGGTACTTGGCACGATCTGGAACTTCTACCTTCATAATATCTTCGATTGTTTCAACGTAACCCATACCATGTCCGAAAGAACAGATACCACATGTTCTTTCAACGATATAAGTCATCTGATTGAAATCTTTCTTTGTTACAAGGCCTTCCAGTCCACGGTGTACGAAACCGATAGAAGGAATTGCCTCAACGATCTTTTCATCTTCTACAACCAGATCCAGATGAATTGGTTCTGGAAGAACGGGATGCTGTGGTCCAAATGGAATTACACTTCTCTTACCCATTATTTTCCCTCCTTATCATCTGCTGGTTTAGCATCTGCCTTGGCTGCCTGTGCTTTAGCAACTACTGTATTTTCTGGAGTCGCAGCTTCTGCGCCATCAGAAACGCCCATTGGTCCCTGTGGTCCAAATGGATGAACTGCTGCAATTCTATAGAGTTTATCCTGAAAGTCCAGGCTGATATTTTGAATCTTTACTCCGAAAAGTTCCTTCATCTCATTCTCGTAAAAAAGAGCATCTGGAACAATTTCCGTTACAGATGGAACTTCTTCGGAAGGATCCACAACCAGGCGAATGTTGGACATCAGATTGGTCTCGTCATCTACAAATGAATAGGAAAGTTCGAACTTTTCATTTACGTATGTTGCACAAATCTGGCAGAGACGATTATTCTTTTTCTTAAATTCTGCTACTTTCGCAAGTAACTCGCCCTTTTCAATTTCAATCAGGACGTTCTCTGGATTTCTTAATTCAATCATTCTTCTGAACCTCCTGTAGGAATTTCTTTAATCTTACCTGCATCTTCAGGTGCCTTTACAGATGGATCAACTTTAATCTGGTTAATACGCGCATCGATTTCAGCCATAACTTCATCCGTTACCTTGCCGTTCTTCTTTGCTTCCTTAATCAGACGATCTCTTTCATCAGATCTTCTCTGGAAGAGATCAATACCCTTAACGATACCATCAATAATTGCCTGAGGTCTTGCTGCACATCCTGGAACATATACATCAACAGGAATTGTTGTATCTACACCTCCAAGGATGTTGTAAGTTTCCTTAAATATACCACCTGTACATGCACAAATACCAACTGCCACAACAACCTTTGGATTAGGCATCTGGTCATAGAGCTGTTTTACAACTCCCTGACACTGATGGTTAATTCCACCGGTTACCAGGAAGATATCAGCCTGCAGTGGGTCACCAGTGTTAATAACACCGAAACGTTCTGCATCATAAATTGGTGTAAGACTTGCAAGTACTTCGATATCACAACCATTACAGCTTGATCCATCATAATGGAGAAGCCATGGCGATTTTTTTACGTTACCCATAAGATTTTGTCCTCCTACTTAATGAGCATCAGAATCAGAAGATTCAGACCAGCTGCGATGAATGTAACCCACCACGCCTGCTTAATCATGAGTCCTGACTTAACTCTGGCACTACTGTTGTCGATCAGAATTTCAAGGAAATAGAGAACGAAAATTGCTACAACTGCTCCAAGATAACTCCAAGGATTAGAGTTTACGAAGAACAATGCAACCACACCCAGCATATACATATTTTCATAATATTCTGTCAGTGTATAAATTGCGTAATTTCTTGCACCAAGATCTGATGTAATACCCTTGATAAGTTCCTGGTGTGGGTGATGGGAAGTAGATTCATCGAATGGTGACTTCCTCATCTTAATTGTAAGGATAAATACGAAGGCTACAAAGAATCCTGGAAGGAAAAGAATTGCACTCCATTTGCCGCTCACGATATCAAGTGACTTGAAAGATCCAACTGCAAGGTAGAAACCTACTGCAGTTAAAAGTTCTGCAGGTTCATAAGCAAGAGCCTGAAGTAATTCACGGTTAGCACCTACTGTTGAGTATGGTGAAGTTGCAACCATACATGTGAAATACAGGAACATTGTAGATGTGGAGAAGAGGAAAATTGACATCAGCATATCTCCACCGCTGAAGAAAAGTGCACCTGCAATAAGTGTTCCAACCAGATAAGAAAGGATCAGGAAGCTCTGTGCCTTATTTACATTTACATTTTCCTTGGCAAATAACTTCTTCAAATCATGAAGTGGCTGTGTGATTGGAGGTCCAACACGACGCTGCATACGAGCAGAAATCTTTCGATCCAGACCGTCAAAGAATGCACCCAGGATTGGAGCTAAAATCACATAGGCAAGTACAGCAATGATACGAATATAATTTGTATTCATTAGAATGCACCTCCCTTCACAATTGCCATGGCTGTCATAACAACAATCCAAACTGCCAGAGCAATCTGTGCATACTTCATCATTTTTCCTGTCTTAATTGTGTCATCAAAGTAGTAGTTACCAAGTTCCATTTTTGTAGTTTCGCCAAATGCATTTACAAAGCCCTTATTGTCACCACTATTTACACCATTCATATATGTAAGGTCGACCTTTGTAGGCTGATTCTTTGTAAAGAGATATGCAAGGAATGGAACCAGGAAAGCAAGAATTAACATAGCCACCATTGTATACAGAACAGACTTAGACATTACATCTGTTGACGTGCCAAAGAGTTCTGTTACCAGTGGATTTACGTAAATCAGGGATGCAGTTGGAATCAGGATGGTAACTGCAATCATGATTGCTGTATGGATGTAAAGGGAGATGTACTCTCCTGTCTTTGTAACATCCTTAACTTCCTTATCCTCAGAAGGATTCTGGATTAACTTACCAAGCCACTTTGACCAATAAAGTGTTGTTGTTGCTGATCCAAAGCAGATTAAGAGAACCAGAATAATATTCTTGGAATCAATAACTGACTTCAGTGTTGCCCACTTAGAGAAAAGCATACCGAATGGTGCAAGGAACATTCCTACGATACCAATGAACATGCAAGATGCAAGTTTTGGAAGTCTATGAAGAAGTCCACCAAAGTCTTCGATATTTCTTGTATGAAGTGAGTTTTCTGTAGCACCAATATCCTGGAAAAGCAGAGACTTGGATACTGCATGGAACACCATCAGGAATACACCAGCCCAAACAGTTGCTGGAACACCAACGCCTGCACAAGCTGTCATCAGACCAAGATTAGAAAGAGTTGAGAAAGCAAGAACTTTTTTACCATCTGTCTGTTCAACAGCAAAGATGGACATGATAAAGAATGTGAATCCACCAACAAGGGATACCATCAAACCTGTCTCTGTGCCAGACATACCAGGCGCCAGACGGAAAAGAATATAGATACCAGCCTTAACCATAGTTGCACTATGAAGCAGTGCTGAAGATGGTGTAGGTGCAACCATGGCACCAACAAGCCATGTAGAGAACGGAAGCTGAGAAGCCTTTGTCAGAGCTGCAAATGCAATCATTGCAATTGGAAGAACTGCTGCAGGTTGCTTTAATACGCCCAGAGCTACCAGTGTCTGTAAGTCTGTTGTACCTGCAACATATGCTGCATAAACAATACCTACAGCAAGAGCTGTACCACCAAAAAGGTTCATCCATAAAGCACGGAAAGAATTGTTGATTGCTTCATCGGTTCTGGTATAGCCAATCAGAAGGAATGAGCATACAGATGTAAGCTCCCAGAAGAAATCAATCCAAAGAAGGTTTGATGATGTAACAAAACCAAACATCGCACCCAGGAAAAGGAAAAGAACTGTAAGGAAGTAATAAGTACGATCCTTAAATTCTGTGTGATGCTTATGATATCCATCCATGTAGCCTACCGCATAGATAGCAATCATAGAGCCGATCAGACCAACAATAACGCACATAAGGATTGAAAGATGATCCAGATATACGTGATGCATCTCTTCCAGCTTTGGTCCACGCAAATCCACATAAGCAATCATGCAGGTTGGAACAATAGAAAGAATGCTGATCCAATACTTTTTGTACTTGAAACAAAGGAATGTTACGACAAACATGAGTACAATTTCTGCAACAAGAATTACATGATTTATGGTTTCTGTCTCCACAAATAATGCAACCGGCTGGCAACCATTTGTAACCCAGTCCACAAGAAGAAAGCCGACCGCTGCGATAATTGCAACTGCGCCGACGTACGCGAAGATTGCTCTCACCTTACTGTTGCGTGTAATGAACATCAAAACAGCAACAATCACTGGAAAGCAGATCAGGAACGGAACCACCGTCTCCAAACTAATCATAATGAGCTACCCCTCTCATATTTTTTATAGAGAAATTTTAGCACTCACCATCCGTAACAGTCAATAAAATCTACATTTTTAACGGTTAATTAATATAACTAAATTTCTACATTTTCATTAGAAAATTAGTATCGAGTTTTATTGCATTTTGTGTATAATCTAGGTGGAAACGAAACTTTTTGTTTCCGTATTCATTCCGTCAAATTACCCCCGTCATCCCCCTACCCCCCTACACCGATGACGGTGGCTAATTTGCGCAACATGTTCCGCAAAAAAATTTCAATATTTTTCGAAATAATCTACATATTATTCCACTTATAAACACTTATAATAGGCTTAAAAACTGCGGTTTGTTCGGTCCGCAGTTTTTAAAATAAAAGACAAGTCCATTTGCATGGGGCGGTTACACTTCTTGCAAATGAGATTGACACAGATTCATTTCTGAGGAGGTAATTATGGCAGATTTAAACACACTCAAAAGCGATTTAGCTGCAGGCGCATTCCGCGACCAGATTGCTAAGCTTTATATCGATCCAGCACGTGTGGATTGTGAAACAAATCGCTACATGTCTATGCTCGACAAATTCACTGAGCTTTTCACAGAAACAGATGTTCATATTTTCAGTGCGCCAGGTCGTTCTGAAATCGGCGGTAATCATACAGATCACCAGCACGGCGAAGTTCTTGCAGCTTCTATTAACGACGATGCTGTTGCCGTTGCTGCAGCGATTGATGCTCCTGAAATTCAGTTACTTTCAGAAGGCTATCCAATGCTCTCTTTCTCCATCGACAATGTTGAAAAGATTGATGCAGAAGAAGGTACAACAAACGCCCTGATTCGTGGTGTTGTTGATGGCCTGAAAAAGAATGGTCACAAGGTTGGTGGTTTCCACGCTTATGTTACTTCAGAAGTTCTTAGCGGTTCTGGACTTTCATCATCTGCTGCTTTCGAAACTCTGATTGGCACAATCGAATCTGGCCTTTACAACAACATGGAAATCGATGCTGTTGAAATCGCAAAGATTGGTCAGTATGCAGAAAACTATCACTTTGGTAAGCCATGTGGACTGCTTGATCAGATGGCATGTTCTGTTGGCAGCCTTGTTCATATCGACTTCGCTGATCCAACAAACCCTGTTGTAGAGCAGGTTGTATTTGACTTTGAAGGCGCTGGTTATTCTCTTTGCATCACAGATACAAAGGGTTCTCACGCAAACCTGACTGACGACTACGCTGCTATCCCTGCAGAATGTAAGTCCGTTGCTGCATACTTCGGTAAGGATTTCCTGAACGATGTTCCAGAAGAAGATTTCATGCAGGCAATCCCTACTCTTCGTGCAGAAGGCATCTGCAATGACCGTGCCATCATCCGTGCCATCCATTTCTACGGAGAGACAAAGCGCGCTGCTGGCGAAGCAGAAGCTCTGAAGTCTGGCGACATTCAGAAATTCTTCGAACTCTTCAAGAAGTCCGGAGATTCCTCTTACAAGTATTTACAGAACGTATATACAAACCACGACGTTGAACACCAGAATGTTTCTGTTGGCCTTGCAGTCAGCGACACAGTCCTTGGTGCAAATGGAATTGCCCGCGTTCACGGTGGTGGTTTCGCTGGTACAATTCAGGCATTCGTTAAGAACGAAGCGGTAGCTGATTACCAGGCTGCAATGAATCATGTATTCGGAGAAGGCGCTTGTGCTGTCCTGAAGATTCGTGAGTTTGGTGGCTACCAGTTAGTATAAATTCATGAATTATCAAACTGCCGATTTCTTTGAGATCAGCCGTTTTCGGATTGCGCAGGATTTGTAGAAGAAATCCTGTTCAAAGAGCGACATAAATTATTGGAAGTTATTAAGGAGAAGAAAATGGATACAAATAAAGTTACACCTGAAGACGAGAAAATCGTTTGCGAAAAAATTGCCGACCTGGTTTCTTATGGATTAAAGAGCGGACTTGTTGATCCTGCTGACACAGTTTACACCGTTAACCGTCTCTTGGAAGATCTAGAACTTAGTGATTTTACAGCTGATATGGATTCCATTTCAGTTGAAAAAAATGTACCTAAGCTCGCTGACATTTTAAATGACATTATGGACTACGCTGTTAAGGCTGGTCTCTTTGAAGATTCAATCGCATCTCGTGACTTATTCGACACAAAGCTTATGGGAGCTTTAACACCACTTCCATCAACTGTGCGCAGTACATTTGCCGGACTTTATGAGAAGAGCCCAAAGGAAGCTACTGATTACTACTACTCTTTCTCAAAGGCTACAAACTACATTCGTACTGACCGTATTGCCAAGGACGAAAAGTGGACAACAGATACTGAGTTCGGAACAATTGATATCACAATTAATCTGTCCAAGCCTGAGAAGGATCCACGCGACATCGCAAAGGCTGGTAAGGCAAAGGCTTCTGGATATCCAAAGTGCCTTCTCTGCTGCGAGAACGAGGGCTACGCTGGCCACCTTTCTCACCCAGCTCGTCAGAACCACAGAATTATACCTTTCAGACTTGCTGGTCAGGACTACTTCCTCCAGTATTCACCATATGTTTACTACAATGAGCACTGCATCATTTTCAATAAGCTTCACACACCAATGAAGATCGACAAGGCTGCTTTTGAGAAGTTACTTGATTTTGTAAATCTCTTCCCTCATTACACAGCTGGTTCTAACGCTGATCTTCCAATCGTTGGTGGTTCTATCCTCTCCCACGATCACTTCCAGGGTGGTGGATATGAATTTGCAATGGTTCGTGCTCCATACGAAAAGGAATTTGAATTCAATGGCTTCGAAGATGTTCACGCTGGACTTATTCACTGGCCACTGACAACCATTCGTCTTCAGGGTAAGGATAAGGCTCGTGTTGCAGAACTTGGTGACAAGATTCTTACAACCTGGAGAGGCTACACAGACGAAGCTTCTATAATCTTCGCAGAAACAGATAACACACCTCACAACACAATCACTCCTATCGCTCGTATCCGTCGTGCTGATGGCACTGCACAGGGCGCAGGCGTAATGGCTGAGGGTGATCTTTATGAACTTGATCTGGTACTTCGTAACAACCTGACAACTGAGGAAAATCCACTGGGCCTTTACCACCCACATGCTCAGTATCACCACATCAAGAAGGAAAACATCGGTCTCATCGAAGTTATGGGTCTGGCTGTGCTCCCAGCTCGTCTTAAGAAAGAAATGGCAGCTCTTGAAGAACTCATCCTGGCAGACATCGCTGCTGGTAAGTCTGCTTCTGAAATCGGAGCAAATATCAAAGCTGATGAAGTACTTGCTTCTCATGCTGACTGGGCTGAAGAATTCATTGAACGCCGTGGCACTTCTTCCATCAACAAGGATAACATCCATACAATCGTTCAGGATGAAATCGGCCAGGTATTCTCTCATGTTCTGGAAGACGCTGGTGTTTATAAGTGCACGGAAGAAGGACGTACAGCATTTATGAGATTTGTGGATGCTGTGAATGCATAAATAGCAAGCCATACATACTTACTAGCTAGCTACATTTGCAATAACTAATACAGCCCCTGCGCATCTTGTGATGTGCAGGGGTTGTTTTCATTACTTTTATGTAAAATTTTAACTCGTAATGACATCCATTCATTAAAGTAGAAAAGCCCCGACGCAAATGTTGTGTCGAGGCTCATTTTTATTCCACAATAATCGAATCAACCTTGGTCAAGCATCTTGGAAGTGCATCCTGTGAATTCTTCCAATCTGCATCTCGATTACGATAATCCTTTTTATCAATGAACCAGGAAACATCCTCGTTCACGCGCTGGAAATTCTTGAAGTAAGTTTCGTTCAAAACTTCCAGGAAAGAGACAAGCTGCTTATCATTCAACTTTTCAGCAGCTGTATCATAAAGAAGTCCATAATGTTTTGTGCAGAAACCCTTGGACTCTTTAAAGAGATCCTGGAAACCTTCTGTCTTATTCCACATATGGAAAATTGTATCCATATAGCGATCCATTGTTGGCTTAATCTTTCCGCAAACAAAACAGTTGGTATTTAACTTTTCAATATACTTCACTACAGGAGATGTCTCCTGCTTTCTCTTTAGGAAACCCTTGGATGATACAGGGGAATCCTTCTCAGCCAGTGTCTTCAACTCTCTCAAAGTCTTGTCTGTATGTGTCTTCAACATAAGCGCCAGTCCCAGCTGATTCTTGGAATGATAAAGCATTTCAATATGCTTATCGCAAAAGCCCATTTCATCCGTCACCTGACGGTTATCATATTCCATATAGGAAGGTCCCATGGTGTAATCAATCGCATTCTGCTCCAGTTCCTTATAGAGCGTACAAAGCGGGCACTCACTGCCTGCGTGGAATGCGTCATTTACTGGGATGGTGTACATCTGTTCTGCCATTATCTTCTCCTCGTTGATAGCCATTTTTAATGGAGCCATCACATTCGTATTCCGATGCTTCGCATCTCCATACTCACGCACAGCTCTTTAAATCACGTAGTACCAATCCTTAGCATCATCGCATGGCTCTACCTCTTCCAGATCACCATCATTGTTGAAGTGAAGCTTCTGGCTCTGTGCACTAACCTTTGTATGAGCAGGCACTGACTTTGTCAGGAATACGGAACCGCCAATTACAGAGTCATGTCCAATGACTGTGTCACCGCCCAGGATGGATGCATTTGAGTAGATTGTTACATTATCTTCAATGGTTGGATGACGCTTCTTGTCCACCAGGATTCTGCCGCCACGTGTAGAAAGGGCACCAAGAGTTACACCCTGATAAAGCTTAACATGCTCACCAATTGTTGTTGTCTCACCGATTACAATACCTGTACCGTGGTCGATGAAGAAATACTTTCCGATTGTGGCACCAGGATTAATATCAATACCAGTCTTTGAATGTGCATGCTCAGTCATAATACGAGGAAGCATAGGCACCTTCAGATGATAAAGAATGTGAGCAAAACGCTGTACAGCGATGGCATATAAACCAGGGTAAGAAATAACGATTTCCTCTCGGTTCTCTGCTGCTGGATCCCCCTCGAAAAGAGCTTCAATATCCGTGTCCAGATAAGCACGAACCTCTGGGATTCTCTTCATGAATTCCACTGTAATTTCCTCAGCAGCGTCATTACGCTCTGCATCCGTTTTATCCTTGTAATTCTTATCAAAATTCAGAGCCAGCGCAATCTGCTTATTGAGGTTATAAACGATATCCTCCGTCAGCGTTGCAATGGCTGTCTTAAGGTTATAGATGCGGTAAGTGCGGTCTGTGTAATACCCAGGGAAACCAATACGCATCAGCTTATTAATAATATCCAGAACTGCCTTCTGATCTGGTCTTGAAAAAATATCAGCCTCATCAATCTTGTGACCATTACCATAATCATTCACTACAATATTGATAATGTTTTCGATATTGTCATTAATCTTTCCCATAAATTCACCTCGAATTTGTATGAAATAATATCCCCTCTGGCAAATGTGATTGCCTGCAATTTCACTTTTTCCTAAATTATTTGATTGCTTCGAATGCCACAATCTTAACCATTATAACGGCTAAGCGAGAAAAGTGAAACTCTTTCCAGACACTCACCATTCATAAGGCAACATACAATATGTTCATCCCGCTTCCTGGTCATGGGAGCCAGACAAATAGACTTTTAGCAATGACCTTATTATAATAAAAACTGACCCTATCAGAAATTGCAAATGTTACGTTTTTGGAATAGTCAGAATACATTTTGATTCTTCAATAGAATTCTGTAACTAATAAAATGTCGAGGAGACAGCATGCTAAATTATACTTTTGAAAACTTACAAGGCGAGACACTTTACGAATATCTTTATAATTGCATCCGCGCTGACATCCAGTCCGGCAAGCTGGCAGCAAATGAGAAGCTGCCATCCAAGCGCGCTCTTTCCCGTCAGCTCTCCATCAGTGTCATGACCATTGAGAATGCTTATCAGCAGTTGCTCTCTGAGGGCTTCATTTATTCCGCTCCACGCAAAGGTTTCTTCGTGGCAGAGACAGAAGTGGAATCCCGTAAAACTTCCCTGGACACTCCACCCGTGTCCTTTATTGAAGAATCCATTCCCGATCATCCCGATTACTTTGTGGACTTTTCTTCCAACGGAACAAATCCCAACGATTTCCCATTTGTCACCTGGGCCAAGCTGACCCGCCGAGTGCTGGCAGATGACCGTGAACTTCTCATGGAAAATTCACCTTCCAACGGACTCTATGAACTCCGTCGCGCCATCGCTGACTCTCTGGTTCAGTTCCGTGGCATGAATGTGTCTCCTGACTGTATCGTTGTGGGCGCCGGAACCGAAACCCTCTACACAATTCTGCTCCAGCTTCTGGGCAGAAATCGTGTGTACGCCACAGAGAATCCCGGATACCAGAAGATTGTAAAACTCCTGAATGCAAATGAGATTGCCAACATTCCTATTGCCATTGACGATTCCGGAATTTCAACAAGCATGCTGGCAAAGTCCAAAGCCAGTGTGGCACATATCACACCATCCCATCATTTCCCAACAGGTATTACCATGCCTGTCCGCCGTCGAAATGAATTGCTTGCCTGGGCTGACGTAACCCGGGGCTATATTATTGAAGACGAATACGATAGTGAATTCCGTATGTTAGGCAGACCAATTCCATCCCTATTCTCCATGGATCATCACGGTCGTGTTATTTATATGAATACCTTTACAAAGAGTCTGGCCTCCACCATTCGTGTCAGCTATATGGTTCTACCAGTAAGTCTGATGCAGAAGTACTATAAACTGCTTTCCTTCTATTCCTGCCCAGTTTCTACCTTTGAACAGTTGACTCTGGCCGACTTCATCACCCAGGGATACTACGAAAAGCATATTAACCGCATGCGTACCATGTTCCGACGTAAACGAGACCTGCTTATGGATGCCATAAAAAACAGCCCTCTCGCAGACCACTCTAGAATTCGAGAGGAAAACGCAGGACTACATTTTGTTATTGAATTGGATTTAAAGATATCTGATGATGCCTTCCTAAATAAGCTGGCCGAGGAAGATATACATCTGCTTCCTCTGGCAGCCTATGGTACCAGCCATCCTCATGCCTTTTTGATCAACTACTCTTCCATTCCAGAAGAAAGAATTGAAGAAGCTGTGGCAAGACTGGCCAGGTGCCTTGCAGATTAGATAGGGAATCTAAAGTCACGAGAATGCGCCGACTAAATTTTCAATCGTCACTAACTTTCCAGATACTCAACCACTTCCAGGATGGCATCATAAATTGCATCCTTATACTTTTCCCAAGCATCTTCTGCATCTGGTTCAATCATGCACTGATTCAGATAGTAGAGAACTGTGCGCATGAATTCCCCACCAAATGGAGCATACACTTCCTTCAGGCTCTTCAGTTCTGTTGTTGAGATATCATCTGCAGAAATTACGTCAAATGGATTTGCATCTTCAATTACATTTCCATCTTTATCCACTCCACCATTATTGAGGAGCTGGCGAGTAAACATATCACTGGTACGAATAAGTTCTGTAATCAGCTTGTCTTCATCCGTGGTCATGGCAAGCATGATGCCCTGACCAAGCGTTGCCTCCAGATGATCCTTTAAAGTATCGTCCAGACCTTCCACGTCCTTGGCCGTATCCATATCTGCATCCGATGGTGCCCACTCCTTCGTAAAAATCTGCGCACTAGCTTCTGGAATCTGGCTGGTATATGGAATGCCAATGGTATCCCACTTCTTATGAATCTCCTCTGTGCCGCCTGTCGCTGACTTGTACCACTCCAAAGTGATACGAACCACCTTCTCCTCCGCCACAGTCAGCGCAAGGCCATTGTGATTCAGTGCCTTGAGGCGGGCCAGAGATCCCAGCACAGACTGCAGGTCCTTATTGGCCTGAATCTCCGCTCTACTTGTAGCTTCCTTGGAAAGAATGATGAACCAAGGCGAATCCGCCTGACGGCGAAGGCTTATATCATCCATTTGATATTTTGACATAAATTTCTCCTATTATTTATCTTCTTGGCAAATGAGTTTGCCAGGCATTTTACTTGCTAGTCACTGTGTCTAATCTTAAAACTTCTCTCGTTTGGATCCACATCCATCTTTCGGGATTCGATATTGGTGATGTGAATGAAAGAACCATCTTCAATTTTATCCAGGAAGGAAAGGGTGTTCAGTTCCTCGCCCTGTACTTCCACTTCCACGCGACCGTCATAAAGGTTTCGCACCCAACCAGTTAACTCCAGGGACTGGGCAGCGTAGTAGGCCCGGTAACGGAAGCCAACGCCCTGAACCATGCCATCTATGTACATGTGTTTTCTTACAATTGCCATATATTATTTCTTAATTCCCACTTCTTATTTTTCTCTTATTTTTTCTTGCTTGTTTCTTGCTTATTCCTTTTCGTCAGTTTCTAAAGGCCACGACTCTTCATCTCTGCCACAAGACCAACGTAAAACTCACGAATATCAAATCCAGGAATATCTTCTCGATTCAGATCAATCATATCCGCATGGGAAATTCCACGGTTGCCTGGCGCTTCTAGGAACTGGAACTTCTCACCAAAGCCAAAGGAATGATATCCTACCAGACCGTCGTTTGGTCCATCAAAATGCTTAACCAAATGGAAGCTCATATTCAGTGGGAAGCGACCACTTGTCATGTGCTTTAAGCGAGAACCTACAGACTGGGTGTAAATTCCATTTGCCTTGAAATCGAAGTTTGCCATCATCTGATTCAGCTGATATACGCGACTGGAAGTCAGGTCTGTTACTGCTGCGATGAAATCCGGATTGGGATCTCCCAGTCTATGAGCGCCTGCATTGTAGGCTGCGGCCACCTTGGCCTTCAGTCCCTCTCCTGCTTTACTCATTAGGAAATCCGCAAATTCACAACCACGATGTGGTGTGTTGATTGTGGTCAGGGATGCGATGTAAGGCGCTGCATCCAGACAGGAAATAGCGAATCTGGTGTCCAGGCCACCCTTGGAATGTGCAATGACATTCACCTTCTCACAGCCTGTCTCCTGCACAATCTGCTTGATACGAACGGCAAGTTCCGCCGCACTATCAGGCACCGCTGCCGCTGACTGATGGTTACCATAGAAGATTCGTGCACCATTCTTTTCCAGCTCACCAGGCACACGTCCCCAATAATTCAGATACTCAAAATCACGGAAAAATACACCATGAACCATAAGAATTGGATAGCGAGTATTGCAACACTTGTATGCTGCACGACTTACATTCAGCTTGTCCTTCTTCCGCTCTGTTCTGCACTCTTTGCCAGCCACTACAATAATATGAATCAATGCAATCAGGTGAATAACTGGCATCCAGCCAACCAGAATTCCAATGACTCTTTCCCGAATTCCCAGCTGCACACTTGTGCAATAAACCATGATAATTCCAATCCAGAAAAGGATTGCTTCAATCAGCAGAAGAATCAAAGTTCCAGCTAAGTAGCGGTGCCAAAAATTGGTCCAGCCAGCATGGATCATGCGACTGCCCAGAAAAACCGTCAAAAGAACTGATGTTACTAAAAATAAAACCAGAATTATCTGTCCCGCCTTCAGAAACCCAAGACGAGCGCGTTCTTTACCTGTTAATGTTGTTGCCATATTTTATCCACCCTTACAGGCGCCCCCCTCCTGCAAATGAACTGCGCATATCAGTAAAATCCACGCGCACCCTATTTGCAAAATAAAAATCGAACATACCCTTAAGGTCCTACTTCTTACGGATGTAGAGCATGTTACTAAATAGCCAGTTATCTGTGGACTCCACGTAGTTGTAATACTCATCAAAATCCAGATAATACTTGCGTCCCCAGGAAGACACGCGAAGCATTCGCTTCTCCTTGCCTGAGGCATCCCGCCAGGTGAGAATACCTGTACAGGTCACGTAATGATTACGGAAGGACACACTTTTCTTAAAGCGCTTTCCGTTCTTGAAATTGCCATCCTCCACAAAGAGACGGATGAACTTTTTCTTCTTGAAAATCCCTGGGCCTGCGGAGAAAATAACCGGGATATCTGCCTCCAGCATTTCCTGCATGCGAGCAAACATCTTCTTGGGATTATTAATCCAGCGAGCTTTGTATTTCATGCCCTTCTGGCGGAAAATACGATTCATATTAAGCGCCATGAGTATACCTGAAAGACCGCCGTAGGGTAGCACTGGGAAATCGTGAAAATCCGCATCCATTAGCATGGACTGGTAGGCTGTAACATTGTAGTCGAATTCGCCACGGCCAGCTGGCATCTCCTTCTTTTCCAGATAGGTCAGCACATCTTCCGATGCCACAAGACCACAGCCACAGTCAGCAATCACATTTGGCTTTTTCAGTTTCTGCCAGCGTCCAAGTTCTAATTTTTTCCCCTTGTCATCACGGGGGCGCACCCATTCCTGACTTCCTCCATAGGAAACTTCCCTCAAAATTTTGCCATCTGGCAGCACAGAAATGTATTTTGATTTAATTGAAATTTCTGTCAATTTTTCCATGACTCCCCTTTTTTAACCTTCAAAATATTGCTACAATGTGGATTGTAACATTTTAGCATTTACTAAGGCAATTCGCCTTAAATTTTTGTAAGCGGAGGAAAACATCATGATTCAGCAGTTATCAATTTTCGCAGAAAATAAAAAAGGCACCATGGCAGATATTACATCCATTGTTTCAGGCGCTGGCATTGATATTTATAACGTTGTTACCAACGACAGTGCAGAGTTTGGTATCGTTCGTATGCTCGTAACGGATACTGAAAAGGCAACGGAACTGCTCAAGGCAGCTGGCTATATGGTTCACATCGGCGAATGCCTGGGCGTTAAGATTCCTGACGATGTTGGTTCCCTGAACACACTGCTGAAGGACATGACAGCAGGCGGTATCAATGTTGATTATATCTATGTTTCTTACAGCCGTGATTCCAAGACTCCACTTGCCGTACTTCACGCAACTGAGTATGACGAGGTTGAGGAATACCTGGAAGCGAAGGGTTATGAACTGGTATAACACCCCCTTGCAAATGGGATTGTCTAAGCGTCCCCCTTAACATACACAATCAAAGAGCGCCCACACAAAGTGTGAGCGCTCTTCTGGTATTTATTCCATTACATTTTAGGAGTATATTCAGCCCATGGAGGGGCAAATATTCTGGTTCACCGGCAAACTCATTTACCTGACTAGTGCAAATTTTGAAATCTTACTTATACAAGATCAGCCAGTTCAAGGATGAGCTTTTCTGTCTTATCCCAGCCAAGGCATGGGTCAGTGATTGACTTACCGTAAACGCCTTCGCCAATCTTCTGTGCACCATCTTCGATGTAAGACTCGATCATGAGGCCCTTAACGAGACCCTTGATGTCGCCTGATACATTACGTGAGTGCATAACGTCCTTAGCGATACGAATCTGCTCAATCCACTTCTTACCAGAGTTTGCATGGTTGCAGTCAACGATACAAGCTGGGTTCTTGTAGTCTCTCTCGCCGTAAGCTTCGAAGAGGCCACGGAGATCTTCATAGTGGTAGTTCGCACGACTGTGACCGAAGTTATCTACATAGCCACGCATGATTGCATGTGCAAGTGGGTTACCGTCTGTCTGAACTTCCCAACCTCTGTAAAGGAAACGTTGAGATGCCTGTGCAGCAACGATTGAGTTCATCATAACTGAAATATCACCAGCTGTTGGATTCTTCATACCAGCAGGGATGCCGATACCAGAAGCAACAAGTCTGTGCTCCTGATCTTCAACGGAACGTGCACCAACGGCAACGTATGAAAGAATATCTGAAAGGTATCTGTGGTTTTCTGGGTAAAGCATTTCTTCAGCACATGTCATGCCTGTCTGCTTTACAACATTTGTATGCATCTTTCTGATAGCGATGATACCAGCAAGCATATCTTCCTTGCCTTCTGGATCTGGCTGATGAAGCATTCCCTTGTATCCTGTACCAAGAGTTCTTGGCTTATTTGTATAAACACGAGGAATAATGAAAATCTTATCCTTAACCTGTTCCTGAACCTTAGCAAGTCTCTGTGTGTAATCAATCACAGCGTCCTCGCGGTCAGCAGAACAAGGTCCAATAACCAGCATAAACTTATCGCTCTTGCCTTCGAAGATTTCGCGGATTTCGTTGTCACGCTCTTCCTTCAATTCCTTCATGCCCTCTGGAAGTGGAAACTGTTCCTTAATCTCCTTTGGTGTAGGCAGTTTGCGGATGAAATTCATTTGCATATCCATAGTGTCAAGTCTCCTTATCTAGTAGTCAGCCTGTGCAAATGGGATTGCTCTAGGTTTATGCTACATTTTAAATTCTATAAGATTTATACCATATATTATTTTCGCTGATGTGATTATTCACCGGAACATTTGTGGTACGAGTGTTATAATACACGAAGGAAAGGTGAAATACAAGAAAAACTTTTGTGCATTATCGCGTTAGTGTATTAAAGTGTTATATATAAATCAGCACAAAAAAATGCCGCTATAGCATCCAGCTATAGCGGTCTTATTTTACCTGAGAAAGAATCCTCTATTTATAGGGATTTACACCGAAAACTCATTCACAGACATATACAAAGAAACTCCATTTACAGTCTCTTCAGTACTTCCAGAACAAATTCCCAAACTCTCTGTACAGAATCTACAGACATTGTCTCATGATATGTGTGGATATCATTCATGTCAGGACCGATGGAAACAGCGTCAAGTCCTTCCAGCTGTCCTGCGAAGAGTCCACATTCAACACCTGCATGAAGGGCCTGGATGATTGGCTCCTTACCATACTGCTCCTTGAATACATCAACCATAAGATCACGAAGTGGAGAATCCTGCTTGTATTCCCAAGCTGGGTAAGCACCAACAACTGTTACGCTTCCGCCCAGTGCTTCTGTGAGAGATGTAATGCGGTCAACCAGTTCGTCGCGCTCTGTAAGAACAGATGAACGAACTGAATATGTCATAGATACTTCTGCTGCCTGTCCATTTTCTTCGCCTGCATTTGTTTTTAAAATACCAAGGTTAAGAGATGTCTCTACAAGGCCTTCAATATCGAAACTCATTCTCTGAATACCATTTGGAAGATTCATAAGAGCTGTAAGGACTGTCTTTGTTGTAGCAGCTGTCATTGACTTTCCTGTCTTTGCATGCAGTGCTGTGTAATCAGCATCTGTTGCGTCTGCTACCACAAGCTTAATATCAGGATCTGTTGTGACAAACTCATTTGCAAATACTGCTGATACTTCTTCCATCTTCTTTGTGAATGCATCCACGTCACTAGTAACTACGATTGCCGCACTGGATCTTGGAATTGCATTGTCCTTCAGTCCGCCTGCAAGAGCAACTAACTTGTAATGGATGCCAGCCTTGCCGGCAAGGTAAAGAGCACGGCCAAGCAGTACATTTGCATTGCAGCGTCCCTTGTTAATTTCAACACCTGAATGTCCGCCACGTGCACCAACAAGTGAAAGTTTAACTGCCTTATAGTTCTCTTCTACAACTTCCTTCTCAACTGGAAAATGAGCGGTTGCTTCAAGACCTCCTGCACAGGATACCAGGAAGTATCCCTCGTCTTCTGAGTCCAGATTAATCATTGTACGACCTTTCAGGTCAGACATATCCAGAACGGCACAACCAAGCATACCGATTTCTTCATCAACTGTGAAAATGCATTCCAGTGGTGGATGAGGAATTGTGGCGTCATCAAGAAGGGCAAGCATGTAAGCAACTGCGATACCGTCATCGCCGCCAAGGGTTGTGCCCTTTGCTGAAATGACGCCATTCTCTACCTGAATCTGGATTGGCTCCTTCTCCATGTCGATTGTGCAGTCTTCTGCCTTCTCCGCAACCATGTCCATGTGGCCCTGGAGAAGAACCGCCGGATGATCTTCATACCCCTTTGTTCCCTCCTGCCAGATGATTACGTTGTTTGCATCATCCTGCTGGAACTTGAGTCCACGCTCTTTGGCAAATCCTGCTACATAATCAGAGATCATCTTTGTGTTAGTTGAACCATGAGGAATTCCGCAGATTTCCTCGAAATATTTAAATACGCCTTCTGGCTTTAAACCTGATAATACTGCCATAACTGCCTCCATAAATTTATCCTGCAAATGAATTTGTCCAGGCTTTTGCCTGCTTAATCATCTGCGGTATTTTTCTTTGTTTTTTATTATTACTAACTTTTTATTATTACTAACTTTGCATTATTTCTATTACTGCTTCACTTCACGAATATACTTATGTCTGGAAAGAATCATCAGAAACTGACAAGTTCTCTCCTGCATATTGCCTTCTTCATTTGGGAAAGCCTGCACCATGGTATCCACGATTTCATTCACAGTCTTCTTTCCGTCGACAGCCTTCCAAACCTCGCTGCCATATTTATCTAAATCGATTTTGCTCACCGCTGGGCTCTTGAAAAACTTCTGTGCCACGCGATTGTAAAATCCCTTATTTTCAATTTTCAGTGTAATCAGTCCAGTTGACTTGGATGTCAGGAAAGTCATACCTGGAGTCTTTTCAAAAACAAATTCTAAAAAATTTCTTTTAGCCATATCGAATCCTAATTCTTTTCTAAGCAGTCCGGCAAATGGAATTGCCAGCTGCAACAAACCAAACTATT
>OMVA01000100.1 GCA_900314445.1 uncultured Lachnospiraceae bacterium
ATGCAGTAGTGGTTGAAGCAGGAAGCTCCGACTTCTATAAGTCGGAGTAGTTCACTGCGTAGGAAACTTTGCTGGGTAGAAAAGCTCTTAATCACCACAGATAGCTGGTGTAAGAGATACTACAAAGTTCACAATTCGTACGGTTGCATTTCCATATACCCTGCTATATAATCTAGGCATAAAACAAATGTCTGGGGTGTGCGGTAGCTTCTATTATGCGCTGAACCTACATTTTCTGATAGGGACGGATCTATAGAATTAACTGGCTGACATGCCCGCTTGACGGGACTTCAAAAGGTTGTGCGATCGTACCCACCTGGTGTAAGCTAGGATTCAGGGACTGAAGTCGGCATTCCGGACGTTTGTAAAATGAATTTTCAGCACCGACGTGAAAGCGTTGGTGCTTTTTAAATTTGACAAGAGTCCTAAGTATTGGTACATTATGTAAAGTCGCACTGCGTGTGAGATTGGGCAGAGCGGCGCTTGCAAAGGGATAATAGAGTTGAAGAGATGCGCAACTCATTTGCATAAGGATTTAGAGTGCCGGGGGATGCGCAACTCATTTGCATAAGGATTTAGAGTGGCGGGGGATGCGCAATTCATTTGCATAGGGATTCTGGAGGACTGGTTTGAGAAACCGCTTAAAGGATATTATTCATTTCTGGTATGGAACAGCTGACGAACACATGGGCGCTTTTGCGGCGCAGTCGGCTTTCTTTTTGTTCCTGTCTTTCTTCCCTCTGGTTTCTATCGTTATTACAATTCCTCAGTTTCTGCCAATTTCCCAGGAAGAGATTATTAATATTGTGCTGGAAGTAATTCCAAGCAGATTTGAGGCGGACGTTTCTGGCGTTGTTGATGAGATTTATAGTGGCTCCAGAAATTCCATTACTATTTTTTCGGCTATTGTTGCCATTTGGTCTGCGTCTAAGGGGCTGATGGCCATTCGAAATGGACTTAATGAGGTTTATCGCAGTCGCGAAAGCAGAAACTATGTTATTGTGCGTGGAATTTCTTCCATCTACACAGTTTTGCTCATGCTTCTGATTCTGGCTCTGGTGCCGCTGAATATGTTCGGCACACAGATTGCTGAGTTCTTCATGTCCAAGTTCCCCAATATTCAGGACGTTACTATGTTGATTCTGGGTGTGCGAACTTCCGCAACCTTCGTGCTTTTATTCCTTATGTTCTGGCTGCTTTACACTCTGGTTCCAACCAGACGTACCCGTTTCCGTGAACAGGTACCGGGAGCGCTGTTCAGCGCAGGTATGTGGATCCTGATTACAAAGATTTATTCTCTTTACATTGATAACTATGCCAGCCGTTCCTACATGTATGGATCTCTGACAACAGTTATCCTGCTTATGTTCTGGCTCTATTTCGTTATTTATATGATGTTCCTGGGGGCTCAGATTAACGAGTATCGAAGTCAGTGTCACCAGAAGGCTCAGGAATATGAGCTGAAGAAATATCGCGACGGCCAGGACGAAGTTTGGGATGATGATTTGGATCTGGCAGACATTGCGCCACCAATCCGTCATGACTATGCATCCTCTTCGGTACAGGAAGATGTGGAACGTGGCGTTAATGAAAATATCCAGAAGTACATGAAGAAGAAACTGAAGGAAGAGGGTGCAGCTGCCCAGGAGAAAGTAGTTTCCATTCGTGATGCCAGGAAGAAACGCAAGCAGGCTGCCGAGGCTGGTAAGAAAGCAAAAGCCGGTGATGGGGCTAAGGATAAGAAATCTCTAAAAGTTGTTCCTGATGAAGTCAAGGTATCCGATGACTTTGATGATTATTGGGATGAGTAAAAGCGTGAACCGAAAGGTTTGCGCTTTTTTTAATTATGCCCCTATCTTTTGAAAATTTAGTCGGCGCATTCTGATGACTTTCGTCATGTGAGTTTCACGTTTAGTGAAATAAATTGGGGGAGTTAAGCCTCTAGCAATTTGTACAAACTTGATTGTGCAAATCTCACAAAATACATGTAACGAACGTTATTTATGTAAAACAATGATATTTTATGGAAACGCCAAGTGTATAAAAATCGACTGAAACCATGTAAATAAACTTTGCATGGTTTTCTTTTTGTCTCTTCCTTTGAAATACAAGATATACAAATGAGATGTCCGGTGCGCAGTACATTTGCTTGGAAAATATGGAATTTACGGGAGACTGGTTTACATAATTAATAAAGATGCTAAGTATTTACGTGCAACAAATGTTATGTTCCGGGTCATTTAAAGGGGTGGCCACAGATGATATTTTGTTTACATCAGCGAGGGATGGAGGTGCAAATGAAGAATTTTCGAATTGGAATTTGTGATAGAGACGTTTCTTATGCAGCGAGTCTGGTAAACGCTTTGAATGCCGAAAAGAAACAGCAGTTTTCCTGCGTAGCATTCTCCAGCATGAGGGCGGTGGATGAGTACTTAAAGGTTGATACTCTCCAGTTGCTTCTTACGGATGACTGGAGGGAATGCGAGAAAGTGGCAGCGGAAGGGAACTCGAATGAACAGGGACAAGAGACGTGGTCCTATCATGGAGTAAATGCATTGTTCCTCACGGAAGATTCGGTTTGCTCTGCACAAGGGGCGGAAATTGCAAAGTATCAGCGGGTTGATCGACTGGTGAAAATTCTCGTACAAAAGAGTTTGCTTCAAACCAGATTTAAACTAACGAAAACGGAATTAGTGGCGGTCTACTCGCCGCTTGGAAGGTGCGGTGTTACACGATTTGCTAAGGCAATCGCACTTTCTGACAATGCCGGTCTATATGTAGGCATGGAAAACTTTCAAGATACGGAGCATAACAATGACCTCTTTTTCCTCGTGAAAACGAAATCTCCAGATCTGCAGGAGGCCTTGACGTCGGCAATTCATTCAGAAGAGGGCGTGTTCTCGCTATACGGGGCTTCAACTTTTCTTGACGCGCGTGATGTTACTCGTGCTGATATGAAATATTTGCTGACACAGCTTTTGCAGACAAGGAGATTTTCGAAGATTGTGTTCGATTTTGGCTCGGCAGCAATTGAAGATTTATCTATTCTCTCCTGTTTTGATCATATATATATCCCCAAACTTTCAGATGAAGGTGCCAATGCCAAACTTCTAAAATTTGATCAGCTTCTGGCAAGGATGGGACAAAAAAATCTAACGCTAAAAATGCGAGAAGTGATTTTGCCGGATGTTCCATTTGATCATCCGGACATGATTCGATCGGTATGGGAGGCGGAGAAAAATGATGCTTGGTGAGTTTGAGGATAAGACGTATGGAGAAATCTTAGGAGATACAGGTAGGAAGAAAACAAGTGAGCAAGTAGGGATGCAAAGAAGTGGAAAAGCAGGGAGACAAATCGGTGAGCAGGCAGGGATGCAAAGAAGTGGAAAAGCAGGGAGGCAAATCGGTGAGCAGGCAGGGATGCAAAGAAGTGGGCAAACCATTGGAGATTCAGCTTTAGACCCATTGCAAATGCATCAGGAATTACGAGAAAGAATCCGGTGCTCTTGTATGGCGGAGATGGATCTCCGTTATGACGTTAAGGATGAGAATGTAAGTTCTTGTATAGACAGACATATTCTGTCGGAAGCAAAGAATATTTACATTCCCCTGAAAGAAAAAATGGAGCTGAAGGCCGAAATCTTTAATGCTATTCGCCGGTTGGATATTCTTTCTGAGTTTCTTGAGGATGAAGAGATAACGGAAATCATGATTAATGGTCCTAACCATATTTTTGTGGAAAAGCATGGAGAGATATTTGCAACCGAAAAGAGATTTGAAAGTGAAGAAAGGTTGCAGAATATCATTCAGCAAATTGTAGCGGGAGCAAATCGTATGGTGAATGATACCTGCCCTATATGCGATTTCGTCTTGCCGGATGGCTCTCGTGTAAATGTGGTTTTGCAAGGGATTTCCTGTGAGGGTTCCATAGTGACCATACGAAAATTTCCGAAATCCGTTTTTACGATGGAAAAGTTAATTGCCATGCATTCTCTGGATCAGCGCACAGCTCATTTGCTGGGATTATTGGTAAGGGCAGGTTACAACATTTTTATCTCAGGCGGAACAGGTTCTGGGAAGACAACATTTTTAAACGCCTTGGCGGAGTTTATTCCAGCTGATGAACGTGTGATTACCATAGAGGATTCGGCGGAGTTACAGATTCGTTCTGTGGAAAATTTAGTACGACTGGAAGCTAGAAATGCCAACGTGGAGGGGAGAAATGAAATAACTATTCGGGATTTGATCAAAACCAGCCTCCGAATGAGACCGGATAGGGTGGTGGTGGGTGAGGTGCGAGATGCTGCAGCTATTGATATGTTGCAAGCTATGAATACTGGTCATGATGGATCACTTAGCACTGGCCACGCAAATTCTGCCCATGAAATGTTGCTTAGACTCGAGTCCATGGTGCTTATGGGGGCAGATCTGCCTCTTAGAGCAGTAAGGGAGCAAATCTGTTCTGCCTTGGATATTGTAATTCATTTGGGGAGGCTACGGGATAGGACCAGACGTGTGCTGGAAGTGAGGGAGGTTATTGGTATGGAAAAGGATGAGATTGTAACAAGTCCTTTGCTTCGATTTATAGAAACAGGGGAAAAGGATGGTGTGCTTCAGGGGGAGCTCACGAAAATTAATGATTTACGAAATCTGGATAAGTTGGAGTCGGCAGGCCTTCTATCTGTGTTTCGGGAGAATGACCTATGCGCAGATTAAGAGAGGATAAGGAAGATGGGCAGAAGAAAAAATTCTCGATATCAAATCCGGGATTTACATGGCGGGCTCTAATCTGGTCCCTGCTTTTGACTATGTCGGTTGCTTTTGTTTTTTACCGGAGCCTGTGGGGGCTAATTCCAGGGATGGCTGTTGGCGTTTATGGATACATGTGCGAAATGAAGAGAGCCAAGGCCAAGGATGAGATGCGAAGGTTAAGGGAGTTTCGCTCTTTTATTACCGCAATGGAAGGTCCTTTGCAGGCGGGAATGGCAATTGAGCAGGCGGTAAAACTTGCAGAGAAAGATTTGCGTGATTTATATGGTGAGCGGATTTCCATCTTGAAGGATGTTAGAAGGATTCATGGACAGATGAAACTTGGATATTCCTTTGAAGAAAGCTTTGAAACCTTTGCTCAAAGGGAAGATATTCCAGAAATTCAGGATTTCTCAGATGTTATTTGTAGTCTGAAGAGAACCGGTGGTAATGCAATTCAAATCATTGAGTCCACCATTCGGAAAATCATGGATGGCATACAACTGAAAGATGAAACGGAAACAATAATTGCAGCCAGGCAGTTGGAACAAAGAATTATGACCCTTATGCCAGCGATTATTTTAACGGTATTATCTCTGAGCAGTCCTACTTACCTATCCGCTCTTTACCATGGGATTTTTGGAAGAGGAATTATGACCCTTGCTCTAGGGCTGAATCTTGTGGCGGATGTGATGGGAAAAAGAATTGTGCAAATTCATTAAGTAGCAATTACAAAGCTGATTATATTCTTCCGTAAGTAAAGTGTAAGGAACTTCAAATTTATCGGATGGAAATATCCTTCTGATTCTTTCGTGAAGGAATGGGAAATGGTCGTTTTACAGGGAAAGGGGGCTGTGCGATGGATGCTTTGAAAATTGTATCAGGCATATTTATGTTACTTTGCCTGATACCAGCAATTTTAAAGAGGAAGCATTGTAGTAAGTACAAGCACATCTTTAAATGGATTCCAGTAAAAATTCGAAATGAAGTGATGGCAAGATTGCGCAAGAAAGATGCTTTGAACCAGAAACAACTGGAAGAAGAGACGGAACACTTTTTTGCGGAATTATTGGAAAAGGGCATGAAATGGCTTTTTGTCATCAGTGCGATTTTCTTTGTGCTGTCCTGGATAAAAATTCCAGAAAAAGATGGGGATAAAATCCGTCGCCCTGCAGAAGGGAGCGGAGCCATTGAAAGTCAAATTATCTTAAGTGATCCTCAAGGGGAAAGGGGAGAGGAAATAGTCCGGTTAGAGATTCAAGCCAGAGAGATGACTGCAGAGGAGTTTAAGGTCGCTTTTTCCAAAGCTAAGGAAGAAATTTGGACCAATGTACTTGGGCAGATTGAAGAGGGAGTAAGTGAAAAACATCCCGGGGAAACGGTAAGGAGTGATGTCTTTGGTGATCAGGTGGAAATTCTGGGGGAAGAAATAGAACTTCATCGGAATACGAAGGAAATTAAATTTCAAAGTACAGACGATTCGGGACTTCTTAAAATCAGCTGGACTTCTGATCAGGCAGATCTATTTTCTTCCTCTGGACTTATTGATTGGGACCTTCTGAAGTCCAGTCAGCATGTGCTGATGGTGGGGGAGATTACGGATGGTCAGCATTCGAAAAAGGTGGGCATCTCATTTGCCTTAATCTTTGACGAGGCTGATAAGAGTCAGTTGGAGAAGGCGAAAGAGGAACTGGTCCGCATTGAAGAAGAGAGCAGGACCAGCGGAGAAATAGAAGTGCCGGATACGCTGGAAGGTTATCAGGTGCATGTAGAGAAAACGGACGTAAAAGAAAAACTCTTTTGGATTTACGGACTTTCAATTTTGATTATTGGAATTTTACTGGAAGTGGAGCTTGTGCATCTAAAGGAAGCGGGGGAGAGAAGGGATGAGAGTCTAAGGGCTGAATACTATCAGTTTCTAAATCGACTTTCTCTTTATTTAGCGACAGGCATGAGCGTGAAAGAAGCTTTTCGAAGACTTTCAATCCGAGTTCGGGCGGATGCTCTTGTTGCAGAACTGAAGTTTACAGTGAGAAGAATGGAACTTGGTGCATCGGAAATGGAAGCAATTGAAGAAATGGGAAGGAACATTGGACTGGCAGAATATATGAGACTGTCCTCCTTGGTTACTCAGAATTTAAGACATGGCAATGCAGGACTCTTAAAGCAGTTGGAAGCGGAAGTTCAGCAGGGAATGATTCATGATCAGGAAAGAGTGCGGAAAGAAAGTGCCAAGGCTTCGGAAAAACTAATGATTCCCACCTTTATCTTATTGATTCTGGTGATTGCGATTGTGCTGATTCCAGCGGTGATGAATTTGTAAACTGCTACGGCTGAAAACCCATTACCTTTAGGTGATGGATGAAAGCCAAACCAACCATAGCAAAACGCACTTGCCTAAGCGAGTGTTATTACACATACGATACGGTAGGAACTACCGAAACCTAACACCTGTGGACACCGTGTAAGACAAAACAACAATCTATGTTGTCAGGAATGCAGTGGTGGTCGAAACAGGAATCCCACTACCTTTAGGTGGTGGGTAGTTCAAAAGAATGCCCAAAGGAGGATGGCCTATGAAAGACTTAGGACTGCGTGCAAAGCTTGCACGTATTACAGGAAACAATAGTGGTATGGCGGTTGTAGAAGTGGTGCTTTTGATTGTGGTCCTCATTGCGTTAGTTGCAATCTTTCGGACCCAGGCGCTTGCCTTGGTTAATAAGATCTGGACATCGATCAAGGATGGTGCTTCCGGTATTACAGGAACGGGAATGTTTATCTATTAGTTATTCTCATCAGTAAAAAAATGAAATTTAAATTCATACAAAAATAAATCAGAAATATAAATGGATGGATAGGAAGGAGAGGGTCGGATGAAGAAAGTATGCAAGCCAATGGATATACCGGGAATAAAGGCGTGTCGGAACAATCGCGGTTACATTGTTGTTTTTATGTCACTGATCCTCTTGGTCCTGATGATTATTGTTACAGCAGTTCTGGAAATTGCAAAATTAGACTCAGGGAAAACGAAGGCAGCAGCAGCTCTTAGTACAACGGAATCTGATATGTTGGCAAAATATCAGAAGCTTTGTTTTGAAAGATACCATCTGTTAGTTTGTGATCTTTCAGATGGAGGAAAGGGAGAAGCTGCCACAGAGGAAATGATGAAGAATCATTTGCAGGAAAATTTAGGCGATGAACTAACAGTAGATGATATCGCCTTTGCAGGTCAGGAATATTTTCTGGAAGATGATTATGCAGAGTTTAAAAAGCAAATTTCTGACCAGGCTTATTACCAGGCCGCTCTTGCGGCAGTCAATGCAATAGAAACGAAAACGGGTGGCCAGGATGAGCCTGTTGACCATGACACCATTCAGGAAATGGATGATGATGTGGACAATACAAAGGAAGTACGGGAATTAGAGGGCATGGAAGAAGAGGAAGAGGCTGAGAAAAGTGGAACCGAACTGGTAGAAAAAACAGTGGATTCTGATGTGGAAGATCCCAGAGAAACACTAAAGACATTTACTGCTTCTGGAATTCCTGCATTGATTCAGCCAAATGAACTCATATTCAGCAACAATCAAATTTCCCAAGAGGATGATATCCCATCTGAAACTTGTGATTCATCCGTATTTTCGGATACCAATACAGACTTTGATAATTACACAACCTTAAAATCAGATACCACAAAAGAAAATGGTTGGGGGCAAAGTCTCGTAAATTATGGAGAAGCAATTGCCTATGCCTCCAGTGTGTTCAACTGTGCAACGGACGTAAAGTACGATGACACCTATTTGAATCTGGAGCTGGAATATCTGGTGGGTGGAAAGTCTAATGATGCGGACAATTATGAAAGCGTAGTAAGACAGATGATTGCCTTGCGATTGGGCCCCAATTTTGCATATCTCCTTACGGATGCAGAGAAGATGGCTTCTCTGGAAGCTTTGTCCACGGCGATTTGTGCGGCGGCACCATTTTTACAACCGGCGTGCAAGTACTTGCTGGCTGGTTGCTGGGCTTATTTTGAAAGTGTACTGGACGTTTATTATCTCCTGCGTGGGAAGAAGATTCCTTACTTTAAGGATTGGAATAGTTGGATGACAGATCTGGAACATCTGGGCCAGTTTCAGGATGCTGAGTGTAAAGAAGATGAGGACGGTATGAGTTACAAGGACTACTTAATGATACTAATCGCACTACATGGCAACACGATTTATCCCAGAATGCTGGATCTGATTCAGCTGAATGTAAGGCAGGAAGATATTGAAGGCGGGGATCCGAACTTCAAATTTGAGAATACGGTTACTGCCTTTGGAATGGATGCCACAGTTTCTATGGGAGAATCATCTTTTTATCTACATGAAGAGGCAGGTTACTAAGAATTGTACAGATGGTCGTGTATACAGATGACTGTGTATTCAGGTACACAGGCACACTTCATGTAAATGAAATGCACATAAAATATATGCTCTGACCCACAGATATTCCTTGGCTTTTTCAACCCAACAATTATTTATTACTCATGAAAGGTAAGCCCTCTCTGGAACAAGTACTCCTTATCAACGTTTGGTCTTGGAATGTCTGTGGGTCAGAGCATATGGAAGTGAATAGTTATGTTTAAAAGTTTGTCGGAAAGGAGGGATTACATGCCAAAGGATAATCGAGGTTCTGAATCGATTGCTGCAGCAGTGGCAATCCCCTTTTTCTTATTTGTTATGCTGGCCTTTGTGTACATAGCTGAAATATATGCGGTGAGGGCTGTGGTTTATGAAGACCTGGTTGAGACTTCGGAAAGGATTGCAGAAACTGCGTATCTTTCCGAGGGAGCGGATCTGACGCAGGTGGTTGGACTCGCAGAGGCTGGTCTTGAATTTCAAAAACGTCTAGATGATGAAGAAATAATTGAAAAGTTTGTTGAGGGTGGCATTTCAGGAATCAGTTTTCTGGGCTCGGAAATTTTGGACCAGAAGGGGGATGTGGTTTTAAGAGTACGTTATAAAGTACATGCTGATGTGCCTTTCTTATCACTTATTACCCAGACCTACACGGAAACAATCCGACAGCATGCCTATATTGGAAAGATGCTGGATGATAAGCAGGAAGGGAATGAGGATGATGTTTATGTTTATGTGACGGATCGTGGAGAGGTTTATCACACAAGCAGATCCTGTACATACATCCTGCCGAGAGTCAGTACGGAAAGCAAGGAAACAGCAGAAGAAGAGAATTTGAGAGCTTGTCAGTACTGCAAGAAAAGAGGAACAGGTAACCTTGTATATGTAACGGAATATGGGGAGTGCTATCACACATCGAGAAATTGTTCTCAATTTCAAAGATCAGTGAGACGAGTTCGAAAACGTGAGACTTCCCTACCGCCATGCTCCAAGTGTTCAGGTGGAGAGTAGGGGATAGAAAAAGTCTGTATATGGATGTGAAAAGAATGTATATGGATGAGTAGGGATGGAGAAGGGTGGCATATGGATGAATATGGAAGAATATGGATACAAAAGGGCGAATAGTGTAGGTATATGGAGAGTAAGTAACAGGATATGGAGAGTGAATGATGGGTATGACAAAGGTGTTTAAAAATATGTGCTCTAGTCAAAGAGGCTACATGACCGTTGAAGCTAGCTTCCTTATGCCGCTTGTTCTTCTTATCGTTGCCTCTATGATTGTTGCTCTGATTTATGTGTATGAGAAAGAACATGTGAGAGCAAATATTGCAGAGGCTGTATATTCTGTCCCTTTTGAAAATAAACAGAAGGAAAATGTAGTGGAGTATCTGAATGAACAGGATATTAGTCAGGGAGTTGTGATTGGAAGCGTAGATTCTAATGCTTCAAAAGGGAGCGGTAAGCAAGTTGCCCTGGAGGCTGAACTACATGTAAAGGGAGATACTAATCTGAAGTATCAGATCGATTATTGTCCAGTCTCAAAGAATCTGAGGAGGTGGCAGCTATATGGAGATCTCACTGAATAGTAAAGGAAGTAAGAATGTTGTGGAAATCACCGGGCTTCCTTCTGGAACTTCATATGAAGAAAAGATGCTTACTTTTAACCAGCTCAATTACATTCCGCCCTTCTCAGAAATAGAAATTGATGGTCGTAAAAAGTTCTGTTTCACCATAGACGGCTTAGTATCTCTGGCAGAAATATTTCATAGAGTTCATCCTGGGAAAGCAGAATTAATTGAAATGTTAAATGGTCTTTCGGCCTGTATTGCCGAAATGAAGCAGTTACTCCTGAATCCAAGTCATTTGATTTTGAGCTTGCAGTGGATTTTCTTTGATCAAAAGAGAAAACACTTTCTCTTTTTAATGGTTCCTGGTCAGGAAGAGGATTTTCCAGCCCAGTTTAAGGGACTATTGGAAGAAATGATGAAAGTCTTCTGTCACACAAATCGAGAAGAGGAAGTCTTTCTTTATGAAATTTATAGTAAGTCCCTGGTGGACCGCTTTTCACCAGATTACCTTTTTGAAAATCTGCCGGCATGGATTTGTACAAATGAAAAAATGCTGAGTGAAGAAAAGATCAAGCAAGAAGAGGCTTCATGCAAAAGAGCAGAGAAGAACTTTCTTGTGGAAAGAGAACCGCAAGGGAAGAAGGTAATCCCTGCAAATGAACTTGACCAGGAAATTGAAACTACAAAAATACCTCGAGTTTATTTCTATATGGGATTAGGAATCTTTGTACTTATGGTGCTGGGCGTTATTCTCTTTGGTTTTGCCAGTCTGAAGGTGACAGGAGTGGCTGCGGCAGGATATGTGATTTATGTGTTGGCAGTTTACTTTCAGGCAAAAAACAGGGCTGAGGAACAGGAGATTGAGCAGGCCTTCCTTGATGAAAAAATAAAGGGAAAAGAAGGCAGGATTCGAAATGAAAATAAAGTTAAGGGAGCGGTTTTTGCAAAGGATGATATTTGCCCAAAGCAAGAGAGCTTCTCTAAACAAGAGAACTTCCCGAAACAAGAGATTTTTCCCAAACCAGAGAGTGGTGGGGATCGAGAGTTTAATAGAAAGACAGAGAGTAGCAGGGTACATGAGTTTTGTAGAAAACCAGAGAGTAGCAGGGTACATGAGTTTAATAGAAAACCAGAGAGTGGCATGGCACATGAGTTTTGTAGAAAACCAGAGAGTGGCACTGCGCATGAGTTTAGTAGAAATCAAGAGTGTAGCCTGGCGCTTGATGCTAATAGGAATCAAGAGATAATTAGAAAGGACGAGAAGAGTGAATACCATTTGATTCCACTGAATCCAGATCAGGCTCAGGAAATTCTTCTACAAAGGGGGAGAACGATTCTGGGCAGGAGACGTGCGGATTGTGATGTGGTGATTTCTGTCATGGGAGTAAGCAGGAAACACGCGGCAATCGATGTGGTGGAGGGCCGGGTATATGTCACGGACTTTGCTTCCACAAATGGCACTTATGTTGAAGATAAGAAAATGCCACCCAATGCGACTTGGGAGATTCGGCATGGAAACCGAATTCGTTTTGGTGGGATAGAGTTTTATTTTGTGTGAGTTGGAAGAAAAAGGGGAGTGAAATATGAAGCATAGAAGATTATTGGACAAGATAATACGTTGGCAACATATAAAAAAGAGCATTGCGATACTTACAGTCGTTCTCATGTTACTTCTTGGATTTCCAAGATTATTAAGTGTTGAGGAAATTGGAAAATCGAAAGAGTATGCAACACCACTGGATGCTGGATTGGAAGATATTACAGAAATTCCGCAGGATGCAAATGAGATGAGCACGGAAGGTGAGAGTGAATCCGGTGACAGGGAGAACACTGTAGATGAATCCGCGGGAGAGGGAGATAATTCAAATCAGGGAAACAATAGGACGTTCTTCGCAGGACCAGAAATAACGTATGGCGGATATACGTCCTTTTTATATGGTGACATGTCTCTGGTGGATTATACCAATGGAAATGCATTTGTAAGAGAAGGCTATGAAAATGTAGGTGTGACAAGTTCATTTGCCTTTCAGAGGCAAAGCCAGAACCAGGAGCTTAATAAGATTATGTATTATGCAGTGGGGCTGGAAGATAGTTCGGAAAGAAGTTCTGCCAGAGATGAGATGCTGGAAGGACTGGGATTAACAGACAAGAATGAACAGATGGGGGCTTTCTTCTGCTTGCTGGCGGAGAAGGTGGATGAAATAAATGGAGATAGTGCTTCGGCATCTTTGCCTGTAGGGGATAGCAAGCTGCAGGAAATTAGTGCGTGGATTGCGGAACAGGATGCTCCGCCGGAGGCTTTTACTGTTAATTTGTGGGATGATCCCTCAAGCCAGGAGTCAGTGGATTTAGTTTCTGCTCAGGGAAATGGCCAGATGATTCTGGCTGGTGAAAGTACAGAGTTGCAGAGCCCGGTTATGAGATTGAGAGCAAATGGAATTAGAAAGAGTTCTTCAACGGCCTTTACTGCGCCTTGGGATAGCTCACAAGGTATGGGATATACAAGTGGAAATAGTGAGAGCTGGTGGCCAGGGATTTCATCGGCCATTCGTTCATCTGGCGTTACCATCGGTACGCGTCAGGAGTCAGGCAGTGTGAAGGATCCCTGGGGCTATGACTGTTCTTCTTATTTTTGTGCCCTTGCCAATGGAAGTCATGGTGGTCAATATCCGGATTTTAGTGGCAGCGGCAATACGGAATGGATTTATTCGAACTATTTAAATCCAAATCTTGGTAAATGTACTTGGGTGGCCAGTGGCTACGCAGGAACCAAGACGGAAGCACCTACAGGTTCAGGTCATTTCACGAGTGGAATATTGCAGGATGGAGACATTATTCTCTTTTATGATGCCAGTGGCAAGTCCAAACATATAGCCATTGCCTGTTCGGGAGGCTTTGCCTACGATGAAGGAACAGGAAGGATTCGCTGGAATAACTTCTACTATTATATGGGTTGGTTACGATATGGTAACTTTAGCTCTTCAGCTTCTGTTGCGCCATATTGGTCTGCATATAGACCGGTGAAGCCGGAAACTCCACCACCACCTTCTCCTCCTCAGGAAAAGACTTGGCTTTGTGGACTAGCAATTAAGAAAGTGGATATGCAGGGAAATGTAATTTCAGATAGTGCCACATTCTCGGTAACTGGACCAGATGGTTTTAACAGGGAAGTGACCACAAGTGGTGGCTATGCTTATCTTGGAGGTCTTGCGGAAGGAAACTATCAGGTACAGGAGACGGTTCCGCCGTCAGGCTATTGCCTGAATGGAACGGTGCATAATGTCACTCTTCATAAACCTGCCTCTCTTGTTAAAGATGGTACAGATGTGGGGGGCGTCTTCCAAGAAGCTGATTATCTGAAATACAATTCTGATTTGGCGGGAATTGCCCTATGGACCCATTTCCATGCCTTTATTTGGAATGGTAGTGAAAGCAGAAGAAGCTCTAGTAGTTTTGATATTCAGGCCTATCGGGATATTAATCCGGATGTTGCCGGAAGCAATCAGGCTGTGATGCTGCATTATTTGAACTATGGAGATAAGGAAGGCCGCAGGGCGCTGACCTATGATGAAATATTCCGGAATGGAAGCGACGCGGCTGTGCAGGGAGTGAGTGTTATGGATCTTCCAAGATCCTATTACGGATCCATAATATTAAAGAAGCAGGCCAAGGATGATGCCAGTGCCCTTCCGGGAGCAAGTTATGAAATTAAGGGCTTGGACCCAGGAGTAAATGACAGCATTGATTATAAATTGGAAACAGATAGTCTGGGAATGATTTATATGACAGGCCTGCCTTGTGGAAATTATTCCGTTCAGGAGCTTGCAGCTCCTGCAGGATATAACGTGGATTCCACAATCTTTCAGGTGGAAGTGAAGGCGTCCAATGAAAATCGTTTTCTATTATTAAGAGACGGGGATGCCTATTATATGGATGCTGTCTTTGACCCTGCCTACTATGCAAGCCAGAATGCAGATGTAAAAGAAAGCTATGGAGATGGAAGTAGCGAAGAAAGCGCCAAACTTTTATATGAACATTTCATTGCCTTTGGTATGAAAGAAGGACGAGACGCGTCTATTAACTTTCACCTGCCTTATTATTATCAGCTTTATCCTGATCTGCAGAATAAATACGGCCCTATATATATGCCGGATCCTGCCAGTCCATATTATGATACGGAACATAAAGATGAATATTCATTAAATAATGAAAAGTATTATCTGGATTATGTACGAGAAGGTCAAAAATTGCATAGATATGGAAATGTAGAAGATGTGGTTTGGGATCAGATGCTGAAGTCGATTTCTTCAGGAACTACTTCTTACCCAAAGCAGACAAATGGAATTGCCCTGGATGATACGAGGAAAAAGGGAGATATCCAGTTGTGGAAGTATGCGATAGATGGAAATAGCCCTCTTGAAGGAGTTGATTTCCAGATATCGGCTATAGAAACTGAAAAGGCTGGGGAGACTGTAGATCCAATTACAATAAGGACGGACAGTAATGGATATGCCACCACCAGAAAAGAAGACGGAACTTCTTCCTTGCCAACTGGTAAATACAAAGTTCAGGAATTGAGAAGTGATGGAAATGGAGATAACCAGTTAGAGAAAGAAATTCTTGTATCTATTACAGAGGATGGACAAATGGTAACTGCCTTTGACGCTGAGGCAACTGGGGCTGATCAAAAAATATATAATGCTTCTAAGCCGGGAATTAAAACCAAGGCTCTGGTAAAAGAGACAAATAGTTCTACTTTAAGTAATATTCAGGCCAATTCCATTTGCGATGAGGTGACTTTATCTAACCTAAAAAGCGGAAGTCCTTATACTTTAGTGGAATCTTTGAAACTTGTGGATGGAGAAGGAAAGATAAGTGATTATGAGTATGTGGATGAAAATCCAATCCAGATAAAGTTCACAACAAATGAGAAGTACCAGAAGAGTCTATATGAACAGGAGCATATCCTTGAAGCAACCTTTACTGGTGTGGATGCAAGCAAGATGCCGGAGGGGTCCAAACTGGTTGTGTACAGTGCTCTATATTATGGAGATTTAGAAAATGAAACCAAGGATCCAGACAGCGATGTGCAATTTTATCCTATCTTACATAGAGATCCCAACCTGGAAAGTCAGACTCTCTATCTGCCTTCTATACATACTAGTGCCTATTTAAATAATGAAGATGAAAAGTCTGCAGATGCGGTAGAGGTAACAAAGGTAGAGGATAAGGTTGTGTATGAAAATCTGCTTTTAGGAAATGAATATGTGCTAACGGCGCATTTGATGAAGCAGGAAGATGAAAGTCCTGTGAAAGTGAATGGAGAAGAACTTACTGTCACAAAACAATTCATTGCAAAGGAAAAGACAGGACAGGAAGTGCTTACCTTTGATTTGAAAGAACCTTTATCTCCAGGCAAATATACTGTGTATGAATATCTTTACACGAAAGATGGAGTAGAGATAGCGAAACACGATGATATTCATTCAGATGCACAAACGGTAGAGGTGAAGAAAAGACCACCTGTGGAGAAAGTAAGTACAGAAGAAGTTACAACTAGTAGAGAGGAAAAACCAGAACCAATTACAGAGGGTGTAAGTACTAGTGTCCCGGAAGTTACAACGGAGGAAAAGACTGAAACAAGTACACAAGTAACGACGCAGCTAACTACAGAAGTGACAAGTGAAGCGGATGAGTCTGAGGGAAAAGAAGAGAGTCCGAAAACAGGAGATCGAATATTCTTAGCCTGTTTATTTCTATTATATGTATCTATATGTGGAATTGTTTTATTAAAAATAGAAAAGAAAAAGAAGAAATAGGTCACATATAATAAGAATGTAGAGATGAAATTTTAGGGTGCGGGCGAAAATACATGTCCGTACCCTAATTAATTTTTAGAGGGAAAGTGACTATTCAAGCACCTTTGAAAGTGGGAGAAAAAATTAGACAATATGTAATGACCTCCATTTTGTAGCAACGTGGATTTACCTGTATACT
>OMVA01000046.1 GCA_900314445.1 uncultured Lachnospiraceae bacterium
TACATTTGCATTTTTTCAGCGCTTTTACTGAAATTATTTTTTGACCTTACCTGACCCAAATGGCTGTGTTAATATATACGTAGGCAAAACGTTATTGTAGTTAATTTAAGGAGTGTTTTTACATGTTTTCAGTTGGTGATTTTATTGTCTATGGTGCAAATGGAGTCTGCAAGATTACAAACATTGGTCCGATGGCAGTACCTGGTACATTAAAGAAAAAGATGTACTACACAATGACCCCATGCTATATCCGCGATAGCTCAATTTTCACACCTGTTGATAACGAACGTGTTGTGATGAGAAAAGTTATGACACGTGATGAAGCGGTACAGTTCATTGATGAGATGGATGATATTGAACATCTTGAAATCGTTGATGATAAGAAGCGCGAGTTGGAATACAAGCAGGCAGTTTTATCTTGTGATCCAGCAACAATAGTGGGACTGATCAAGACCATTTCAAAGCGTATGAGTGACCGTACAGCAGAAGGAAAGAAACTTACATCTTCTGATATGAAGTACATCCATGTAGCAGAAGATAATTTGTTTGGTGAACTTGCAGTATCGTTGGATATGACAAAGGAAAATGTTAAGGACTATGTCAAAGACCATACCAATGCATCTATGAGTAACTAGTAAACAGCTTATAAGAAATAGGAATCGCCAGAGGTTTCGGCCTCTGGCGATTCGTTCGTTTAGGCTGGCTTTCCCCATAATCAAAAAAGAAAGATGATTTGCCATAAGCCGAAATAAGGCTAGACCATATTTTGAGTGGCATATATAATTGTGAACATGGAAAAGAATGAAATTATACAATTACATATTGAAGACTTAACAGACGATGGTAATGGCATCGGTCATGCAAATGGAATGGCCGTCTTTGTAAAGGATACTGTTCCAGGAGACGAGGCAGAGGTAAAAATTATCAAGGTCAAGAAGCGCTATGCCTTTGGAAGACTGATGAATCTGATTAAAGAATCAGAAGCCAGAATGGAACCAGCCTGCATGATGGCTCGTCCTTGTGGTGGCTGTACCATCATGCAGATGAATTATCCAAGCCAGCTGGAGTTTAAGCAACGAAAAGTTCTCAACTGTCTGACACGTATTGGCGGAATTGAGAATGCGGCAGATCTCTTTGAAGAGATGATCGGTATGGACAGTCCATTTGCATATCGAAATAAGATGCAGTTTCCAATTGGACTGGACAAGGAAGGTCAGATCACTGCAGGTTTTTATGCAGGAAGAACACATAGCATTATTCCTATGACAAAGTGTGCTATTGGCCATCCGGTGAACGAGAAGATTCTTGCTGTCGTCAAGGATTTTTGTGAGAAGAATGGAGTAAAGCCATATGACGAGGAGACAGGTCGTGGCGTCATCCGTCATGTGCTGACTCGTGTGGGCTTCCATTCCAAGGAACTCATGGTCTGTATCGTTGTGAATGCTAAGAAGTTGAAGGATGCCGACAGAATGGTGGGGCCTATTGAAGAGGCTGCAGCAGAGTTCGGCCTGACGTTCAAGTCTTTCACTTACAATGTGAATATGGAAAGAACCAATCGAATCCTGGGCTTTGAATGTCATACCATTTTTGGGCAGGACTACATCGAGGATCAAATTCGAGATATTAACTTCCGGATTTCGCCCTTGTCTTTCTTCCAGGTAAATCCAGTGCAGACCGAGAAGTTATATGGACGTGCTTTGGAATATGCAGGGCTTACAGGCAAGGAAAGAGTCTGGGATTTATATTGCGGAATCGGAACCATTTCTCTCTTCCTGGCAAAAGAGTGCAAGCATGTCTATGGTGTGGAAATCGTGCCGGAAGCCATCGAAGATGCAAAGCAGAATGCAAAGCTGAATGGATTCGGCAATGCCGAGTTCTTTGTGGGTAAGGCAGAAGAAGTAGTGCCTTCCCTCTACGCAAAGGATAAAGAAAAGTATCAGGCAGATGTGGTCGTGGTTGATCCACCACGAAAAGGATGCGATGAAAAACTCCTTTCAACTATCGTTGAGATGGCACCGGAAAAAGTGGTCTATGTATCATGTGATCCAGCAACCCTTGCTCGTGATCTTGCCTTCCTTACGGCAAATGGATTTGCCTTGGATAAGTGGTCAACCGTGGATATGTTCCCACATTCTATGCATGTGGAGACG
>OMVA01000045.1 GCA_900314445.1 uncultured Lachnospiraceae bacterium
CTTTATTTATGAAACAAGTAAATGTTTCTATATTAGTTCATCTTATTAACAGCAAGGTTAAGACGTGAAATCTTTCTAGATGCTGTGTTCTTGTGAAGGATGCCCTTTGAAGCAGCCTTGCTGATCTTAGATGTAGCAAGTGTAAGAGCCTTTGCAGCTTCTTCCTTATTGCCTTCAGCAACTGCTGTGTTAACAGCCTTAACAACTGTCTTGAGCTCAGTCTTAACAGCCTTATTTCTCATTTCCCTCTTCTTGCTAACAAGAATTCTCTTCTTTGCAGACTTAATATTAGCCAATGTTTTTTCCTCCGGTATTTCGAAAATCTAAACTCAATATTTTTGCTTTCCTGTCAGCGAAACGTTCTGACGATGATACTGCATTTAGCCAAGACACGGGTACGGTTTTCACCGGGCATGTGCATATCACCTATTGATAAGCATTAGTCATAATAGCAAACATTAAATTGTGCGTCAAGGGTAAATTTCCAGAAAACATAGGCTTTGACGTGAACTTATGAGGCGTTTGAAAATATTATAAAAAGAAATTTACGCTAATTTGACTGGTGTGTTTCTAATTCTTTATGATGCTTTCTAATTCTTTCTGATGCTTTCTGATTCTTTCTGATCCTTCCTGATCCTTCCTGATTCTTCCTGATTCTTCCTGATTCTTTCATGTCTAATTGTATTTTTTATACTATAGTCAATTTACCTTAAGCTTCCTCGGCTTCTCGGAAGGTCACTTTTAATGTCTTTTTATATCTTTTCCAAAGTTTGCAAACATCCTAAAGATTGTGAAATTGAAGAATTCATGTCTTTTCATGAATTTGAAGCATATTGCCAAACATCCTTTCCTTGCCCATGGAAATTAATTAATGTCTTTACCGACTTTTTCTTCACTAGCAAATATAATTTTTTTACCTGCCCAGAATTCATAATGTCTTTCACCTTTTTTCTTTTCTCCTGCTAATTCATGGCTTTTTTCTATTTTTACTTTTTTCACATATGTTTTATTTTTTTAATTAGACATTATTTTTAAAATAAAAGCGGATCAATTCTCGTACATATCGAATGTCCAAAGGACTTTCACTTGTTTCACATGTTAATATCAAATTTCGAGTTGGAATATAACCATTCCGAATATATTTGTACAATTTGTTCATTGCATTCTCAAAATATTTCATATCATCTAACATTCCTAGATGCTCCCAAATGTAAATTTCACCAGATGACGGATGCAAGATTGTAATATCTGGGTAAAATGACATGTCCTCGAAGTCCAGTTTGCATTCATATCTATGTGGAATATGCTCTTCATAAAGACAATTCATAATAAACGCTTCTGATTTTGAACGAACGAATAGTCCCTCCTTCGTTCTCACCTTTAAGTTTTCTCTATAATTCTCATTAATTTCATAATCCGCTCTTTCCCATTCTCTCGCCTCCTGCGGACATACTACCTGAAGAATCCTTTTCGACAATTCAGGTCTCAATTCATCAATAAGCTTTTCTTCCTTCTTATAAATATAAATGCCCTTATCACTTATTTTCCCCATCTGCCGAATATAATATTGAATTCCACGTAATTCCATTTTTGAATTCGATAATTCCTTTGCATATATTGCTTTAAGCATCATCGTTCGAATTAATTCATGGTCCTTACGTCCTAAATATTTCCTCGTGATTTCTCCATGATTCTGAATTACTAGATAATATCTGTGATAATCATTAAGTACATAATCTTGTACTCTGCCCTGTGGCATTGTTTTTAGCTGCTTCTCCAGGTACCCAATTTTATTTTTTAAAAACGTAACTCTGTCTTTCATTTCCAAAATATAATCCATATTTTCCCCTTTCTAAGACTTTTCCCAAATCCTCTTAGTGCTTATATATAGTCAACCTTCATTCCAAAACTACCGCCCCCTCCCAATCTGTTCTATAAATTTCAAATCCCGCTTTTTCTAAACGCTTCAAAGCATCTTTAGAAGGATGGCCGTAAATGTTATGCTCACCCACGGAAATCACCGCCTGGTCATAGCCATATTGGGACAACACATATAGGAACGGTTTTGAGGATGAAAAACGGGAACCATGATGAGGAACTTTTAATATTCGTCGAATTGCTCCTTTGCTTATTTCCTGTGAATCCTTTTGATTGACGTCTTTTCCATTCAGGTCTTTTCCATTCAGGTCTTTTCCATTCAGGTCTTTTCCATTCAAGTCTTTTCCATTGACGTCTTTTCCATTCAAGTCTTTTCCATTTAGATCTTTTTCATTCAGATTTTTTCCATTCAGGTCTTTTCCATTCATATCTTTTCCATTCAGGTCTTTTCCATTCAGGTCTTTTCCATTCAGATCTTTTTCATCTCCCCCTTTTAAATTAGGGCTTTCCAAAATTAGACTCTCCGCAACTTCACTGATGTCTCCTGTATACAAAATCTCAAGATTCTGCTTTAAGCCCCTTATATCTGCTCTAAGCACAAGGGAGTAGTCGTTTCCCTTCCTCTCAATCTCCTGTCCTGCATTCTTATCTGCATATTCGTAAGCACACTTTTCCTGGCTCATACCTTCCATTCCGTCCTCAGCATTGCATACCATCTCACCTCTCTCCTCCTGCGTCACCCCCTCAGGATAGACACAGGTGAATTCTGCATTTCCACTGACATCCAGAATCTGGTCTCCTGCACTCATATACTCAATTTCAGCACCAACATTCTGAGCCGCAGCAAGCAAGGACTTCATGGCCTCATCTTCCTCCGTTCCCTCTGCAAAGATCAGGTGGTCAATTTGAATTCCATAGAGATTCGCATTTTGCAGAATATATAGAATTCCTGAATAGTGATCCTTGTCTGTATGGGAAATGAAAATGCCATCAATATGAGACATGCCATAGTATTTGAGAACTGGAATCAGAACATATCGTCCCAGCTTATCCTCACTGGAGGAGCCACCATCCACCAGATAATTTCCACCCTTCTTTACATGAATCAGGCTGCCATCTCCCTGACCCACGTCCGCAAAGACCACCTGGCTCCGCCTGTAGTTTCTCCAGGCTGTAAGGGACAGAAAGCTCGCTGCCATAAATAAAAGGCCAGCAAAATAAAAGATCATGAGACGGACTCTTCCCCAAAATTCCCACTGACCTCGAAGAAGTGACCGATGAATTTTCTGCTCCCTGGCTCTTGGAAGCATCTCCCTAATTTTTTGAAGGAGACCTGGTGGACGATAGCCACCACTAGTGCCCCCACTCCGCACCTTCTGCACCAGCTTCCAGCCGGTGACCTGCCTGAAAGGCCCCAGAATCCGCTCCTCCAATTGCCCCGCTCCCGCTAGAAAAGCCAGAAGAAGCAGAAGGAAAATCAGATAAAAGCCAATCAGCATCAGCCAGTTTTCATGCCCCGGACTAATACGAGAGAATGGTAGCTTCAAACTTTCCTGACAGAGCCAGGCGTAGCCATGAAGCCCGTAACTTGCAAGCCTGGTCACAAGATCTGCCAGGCCATTCAAAACATAAACAAAGGGACTGAAAATCTTGCAAATGAAATGCGCGCACATCCCATTTGCAAAGGGAGGGGTTAGTCCATTTCCCAGGAAGAGGCTGGTGTAGAGAAGACCGGGGAGGCCCAGCAGGGCGGCGGCTATGCCCAGGGCGATGACCAGGGTCATGGTGGGGATGACCAGGATGTTCACCAGCATGGAATAGGTGGGGATTTCGTAGTAACTGTGGATGAGGATGGGCAGCATGAGGGTGTTGATGGTGGCCATAAGTAGCATGGCTTTGATCATGCGTTTGAGATATTGGCGGAGGGATTCTTTTACCAGGCGGAAGTGTTCCTGGCGAAAGATGGCGCGGTAGATTTCATCCGACACAAAGACGCCCAGCACTGCGCAGAAACTCATGAGAGTGCCCAGGGAAAACATGGTTTCGGGATTAAGGATGGCCATGATGGTGAAGGTTAAGACCGTGGTGGTGAGGAGGTCGCTTCGTCTTTTCAGGAGCAGGGCAACTTGCCGGAGGCTGAGCATGAGTACAGCTCGGAGAGTGGCCGCCGCGAAGCCCGTCATCATGCCGTATAGGAAGAGGAAGATGATGGAACTTATGGCAATGCTTTTTTTCTGAAGACCCAGGCGGGTTAGAATCCATTCCAGGATGCCCGCCAGTAAAGCCACGTGGAGGCCAGAGATTGCAAGCACATGGGCAATGCCTCCCTTTTGGAAAAGCAACTGGTATGTTGGGGACAGATTATCCTTTTCTCCCAAGAGCATGGCCTGCATTAGGGATGTGTAGGGTTCTTCGAAATGACTTGCCAAAGAAGCGGACAGCAGCCCGCGCAGTTTATATAGAATCAGGCGCAGGTAGTTGGGCAAATGACTGTCACAGTATGTGACCTTTGCTTTCTTAATCTGATATTTGATGCCCTGGGTCTCATAATAATGTCTGGCATCGAAGCAACCTGGATTGGTGGCCTGCTTGGGTCGGGAGAGATAACCCTCCACAGTCACCCACTGCCCTGGGCAAATTCGCCCTGGCTCTCCATCCTGCTCCATCTCACTCCGTATTACGCCATCCCCCTCCAGGCAACTCCCCTGTCCATCTCCTAAAGAGTTGGTGGTAATCAGGAATCTTCCCTCTTCATTCTTTCCCTGCAGAGAGTAGCCATATTCGCTTTTCTTCATGGAAATCAGCATCAAGTCCATTTGCACGGCACTTCTCTCCGTGTAAGCTAGGTCTGCCTGGGTGCTGCCTGCCTGAAAGAAGCCAAAGCCTGTGGCAAAGCCCAAAGCTTCAAATAAAAAAAGCAACAAAACTACGAACTTAACTTTCGTAATTCTGTTGCTTATATAGAGTCCTAAAATTCCAAGGGCAAGAATACTAATTGCCACAATTTTATTTTCAACCGTTGCTCTGGCTGCAATGAGTCCCAGAAGGAAATAGCCACAGCTCACGGCCAATGGTCTTTTCAAATTTTACGCCTTTCCATATGCTTACTAACAACTGTCGGGGCCTACTTCATAGCACCGCCTGATTCTTCATAGCACCGCCCGATTCTTCATAGCCCTGCCTGATTCTTCATAGTACCACATAATTCTTTCGAACCACAGCACTATCTTTCTTAAGCATACTTCCCGGGCATCTCATTTGCAAGCAACCATAGGTTGATATTTACCACAAACAAGCACCTCTTGAGCTTATTCTGGTTCCACAAACTCCAGAGGACCTGCGATGGAAACTTCGTCATGATATTTTTCCACCTTTTCACCAGCCACCAAAATCTGAACCTTGTTGATATTGGGCAGGGAAGTCAGGGAATCCACGATGGAATAAATTACAATTTTCGGAGAAATACTGCCTGTGTCCTTGAGGAACTCCTCGGACAGATCCACGGTGGCACTACCATTCATAAGTGAAACCTGATTCACTTTTGTACCCTTTGGCAAAACTTCATAGGCAATCAGCTGACGGAGCACCGCCTCCTGAGCCGAGTCATCCGCTCCAATGGTTACGTTGGCCACTACCTTTTTCAAAGAACCATTTCCGTTTGGAAGGTAAAGCACCACATCACCCACGTTCTTGGCTGAATCTTCCGCATCATCATAGTAGAAGAAAGAGCTGTCCGTGTATGTGGCGATTTCCACGCCATCCTGCACAGCCGTGCCCTCAGCCCCTGTACCATGGAACTCCAGAGCAACATCACCCACCTGAGAAAGGCCATCAATACTACGCACAATCATAGCCTTGGTCATAAGCAGCATTTCCTCAGAAACGTTGTCTGCCACAGAAAACCTCAGACGCACATTGGAATCCGCATCCAGGGTATAACCAGTAAAAATCACCCCAGATGGCATAGTCAGCTGGTCCATAACTTCCTCCACGGAAGAGGCGATGGAATCCGGCTGCTTCAACTGATAACGGGAATCCTGAGGAAGAACCTGCAGTTCATTTGCCCCAGTTCCATCCTGATTGTCTTTCACAATATAATAGAGCTGCACTGTGCCTGCAGACTGGGCAATGGAAAGCTTCTTCACTTCTGTGGAAGCCTGCTTTTGCGCCCCGCATCCGGCAAATGAGATTGCCATGCATCCCAGCAGTATGGCCGCAAATATTCTATTTTTCTTTTTTGAAAATTTTTGAACCATATCTTTATTTTTCATCCGCCTTACGTACTTCATCTGCAACAGCCGCTGCAACTTCTTCTAACGTTCTCTCTACTTCCTTTGCTGACGTCAGTTCTTCAGCCTGTCCCTTCTTTGGCACAGACTTGGTCTTTAATTCTCCGGTCTGTCCCTTCTTGGAATCCGACTTGGAATCCGACTTTGCATCCGCCTTGGCCTTCAACTCTCCTGTCTGTCCCTTTGAGGAATCAACCTTGGTGTCTGACTTGGCCGCTTCAATCATCTTGGATGCTGACTTGGATACTTCCATGTTCCTGGCCTTCAAAAGAGATTTGCCTCTCTTCTTCTTGCCCTTACCACTTACGCCGGCTCCTCTGAAATTCACCTTTGCTGTCTCTAATTCCTCTGCCTCCACCTTTTCCTGGCGAAGAGGAATCTTTACAGAGAAGGTAGTACCCTTGCCTGATTCAGAGTAGACCTTAATGGTTCCACCATGACCATTAATAATGCCACGGGTAATAGACAGTCCAAGACCGGTACCACCGGTATCTCTGGATCTTGCCTTATCTACACGATAGAAACGTTCAAATACCTTTTCCTTTGCATCATCCGGAATACCAACACCAGAGTCCGCCACCTTAATATAGAAGAACTTGTGATCCGCATTCAGAGATACATGAATCCAACCATTTTCTACGTTGTATTTCACCGCATTTTCTACCAGATTGGAAATAGCCAGATTGAGTTTTACTTCATCCACATCTGCTGTTACATCTCGGAAGTTTTCAAATGAGATTTCAATGTTACGAAACTTTGCCAGAGGCTCCACTGTATGAATAACACTGTCCAGCATCTGATTCATGTTGGTCTCTGCGAAATTCATACCCGTTTCTCTGTTATCTGTCTTAACCAGAGTCAAAAGGTCATTGATAATCTTGGTCTCACGATCAATTTCAGAAATGATGTCTGTCATGAATTCGCGATAATCCTCAACACCTGCTCCCTCATTCTGGGTCAGTGATTCCGCCAGAACCTTCATGGATGCAATTGGTGTCTTCAGCTCATGAGACACGTTGGATACAAATTCATTTCTACTCTGATCCGCGTCAGAAAATTTATCCAGCAGGTCATTATAGTTTCTAGCCAGATATCTGGATTCCTTAAAGCCCCTTTCCTCCATCTTATCCTGAAGATTACCCAGGGTCATATGATAGAGCTGTTCATTAACCGCATTGATACCACGCATGGAACGCACGCCAATTAAAACTGCAACCCCAATATCCAGAAGGAAAAGTAAAAGGAAAACAATAAAGATTTCATTATAGAGATAGTAATAACGCTGGTTGGATGAAATCACATCCGCTGTGGAAATAATGACACCAATCACCTGATCATCATCCTGAATTGGATAAATAATCTCCGCATAATTACCACGAATTCGGCTTACAGAAGCTTCCCTCTGCTCCATAACAGCCATAACATCCGGGCTAATCAGATAGTCATCCTGCTTAAGGACATAGGTATCCTTCAGAATCTTATAATCCCTGGACACAACCATAATTCTTCCCTGAATAAAGGAAGCCGTCTCATCAATATCCGTTGAAATCGTGGTGTCAGAGGTGTTGAGATCCATGTCATAGAAAGACAGGGTCTGAGCCAGCAGCACAGTTCTGGACTGCAAAGAATCCAGCAGTTCCGCCTTCAGCCTTCTCTTATAAAAATGAGTGATACCGAAAAAGGCCACAATAAAAGAGCCTGCCAGCAAAGCAAGCACCGCGAGAACAATATAAGTTTTTGTACTTACGTACCTTTTTTTCTTCGTATTTTTCATGCCTTCAATTATAAGATACACGCCCCAAATGTCAAAGAGGGAGTTGCTGAAGATTTCTCCAGTACTCCCTCTCTATTACTCCATGCAAATGAACTGTGCAAAGATTCTCCGCGAAATCCACGCCAATGAACTGTGCAAAGATTCTCCGCGAAATCCATGCAAAAATGAACTGTGCAAAAATTCTCCGCAGAATCCACGCCAATCTCATTTGCCTAAATTATTTCTTTCTAATTACTTTTCTTCTTTCTTCCCAGTAGGGACAAGCACATTCTCTGCTTCGTAAGCGCCGCCCACAGCTTCATAAGCCATTTCGAAGAAGCGCTCCTGTGCATTTACCAGGGGAGCCTTGTGAGGCACGTAGGTATAGTTGCCATCCGCATGCAGTTCACGAGCCTTTACGTTATCGGCCATCTGCAGGAAGAAGAAATCGCGAAGACGGTCCTTCAGATCAGGGTCCAGAATTGGTGCAGCCACCTCTACACGGCGAACTGTATTTCGGGTCATCCAGTCAGCGGAACCAATATACATCTCTTCCCGCTCTCCCTTACCGAAAATGTAAATTCTGGAATGCTCCAGATATCTGCCAACAATGGAAATGATACGGATATTGTCCGTCTTTCCTGGAACCCCAGGATGAAGACAACAGATACCACGAATGACCATATCAATCTTAACGCCACTGGCAGAAGCTTCAATCAGCTTATCGATAATCTTCTTGTCGGTGAGCGAATTAATCTTTACACCAATGTAGGCATCTCCACCATCACGGGCGATTTGAATCTCTCGATCAATCTTATCCACAACCTTATTCTGCAGGCACTTAGGAGCTACCAGCAGATAATCTGTGGATTCCATAACCTCGCCCAGAGAAAGCTTCTGGAAAATCTTGGCAGCCTCCAGACCAATTCTCTGGTCAGCTGTCATGAGACAGAGGTCCGTATAAAGACGGGAGGTCTTTTCATTGTAGTTACCTGTACCAATCTGAGTTACATAGGTAACATCATCGCCCTTCTTGAGCGTAATCAGGCAAAGCTTGGAATGAACCTTCAGACCATCCAGTCCATAAATAACATGGCATCCGGCATTTTCCAGCTGACGTGACCACTCAATATTGTTTTCTTCATCAAAACGAGCCTTCAGCTCTACAAGAACATCAACCTGCTTACCATTCTCGGCTGCTTCCACCAGGGATTCAACAACCTTAGAATGTTTCGCCAGACGATAAAGAGTCATTTTAATAGAAACAACCTCCGGATCATTGGCTGCTTCATGAAGCATGTTGAGGAATGGTCGAATGCTTTCATATGGATAAGAAAGGAATTTATCCTTTTCCATAATCTGTGGAATCAGAGGCTTAGTCTCATCAAAGGAAGGTGACTTCTGTGGAATTCTCTTGGCAAAGAAAAGTTCCTTCTTATGACGCAGAATATCCTGAATCGTAAAGACAAAAGAAAGATCCAGAGGCGCCTTTGACTTGAACACCATATCCTTATCGATTTTCAGATATTGAGCAACCCGACGTAAAATCTTCTTATCCAGATCTCTTGTATATTCCATACGAACAGGCTGTAGTTTACGACGCTGCTTAATTACTTCAGCCATATGATCACGGTAATTCAGTTCCTCATCATAGACCTTGTCTGCATCAATATCTGCATTTCTGGTTACACGAATCAAAGACTTAGACACAATGGCATAACCCTGGAAAACAATTGGCAAAAAGTGCAGAATCAGTTCCTCAGCCAGCATATACCAGCCTTCTCTTCCAGGAATCTGAATCAGGCGGTTGAACATGCCATTGTTGCAAGGCACAATACCGATTCTCTGCTTACCGCTCTTTGTTCCCAGCACGGCAACCGCACAAATTTCATTATTCTTGATAAATGGGAATGGTTGCTTCTTGGACACAGTAATTGGCGAAATAAGAGGCAGAATTTCTCTCTCAAAATATCCACGGAGATAATCTCCCTCCTTGGTATCCAGCTTTGCAAAATTGATAATCTTAATGCCCTGCTTTTCCACCTCAGCCATAAGATTATTGTAAGAAGTATCCTTGCGACGACCCAGTTCCTCCACTCGTGCGCGAATAGCCTCCAGCTGCTTCTCTGCAGTCATATGAGTCTTGTTTTCCTTAGGATTATCCTCCAGAAGCATCTGATCATGAAGAGAACCAACCCTTACCATGAAAAACTCATCCAGATTTGTCTGATAAATCGACACAAAAGAAAGACGTTCACACAGAGGTGTGCGTCCATCTTCTGATTCTTCCAGTACCCTCTCGTTAAATCGCAGCCACGAAAGTTCCCTGTTTTCGTAAAGCTCACTCATATAAAATACCTCCTTTAGAATCTACAACCGAACCGCCCCCAAGCGGAATTTATTTGTAAATGACAAACCCATCTGTGCAAATGGGATGCGCGAAAATTGAATACTTTATTATACCACAAATGAAAATCCCCCGGCCAGCACCGGGGGATAAGAGAAAGGTTATAAGAACAAGAATTAGTTCTTGCTATCTGTTGTAACGGCAGCTGTCTTAATAACGAATTTTACATTACCCTTCATGTCGGAATTCATTCCGCCGAATGACTGGTATGCAGAAGCTGCACTTTTCATTTCATTGATATTATCTACAATCTTTGTGGCATCTGATTCTGCGGAATCCAGTTTGTCCAGAATCTGCTGTGTTGCATCCTGAAGTTCTGCAGCACCATCATTCAGAGCCGCGCTGTTAGAATCCAGAGTATCCACACCAGACTTCAGTTCTGCTGTACCAGACTTTAATGTTGCTACTCCACTGTTAAGAGTTGTAGCACCATTGTAAAGAGTTGAAAGGCCTGAAGATAAAGTACCTGCTCCAGCTGATAAAGTATTAGCGCCGCTTGATAATGCACCTGCACCAGAAGATACCTGATTAGCACCGGAAGACACCTTACCCGCACCAGTATTTACCTTATCTGCTCCATCTGCAACGGCACTGACACCATCCTTAAGAGCCTGAATCTTTGGACTATACAGGGAAAGCTGTTTATCAACCTGTCCTAATGCATAATTTGCACCATAGGTCATACCAGCTGTTCCATATGCTGTTGCAACATTCTGAATATCTGTATTTAAGGTTGTATTCATAGCTGATGAGAAGCCAGAGAATTCTGTTGCCAGCTTTCCGTATGCTGTGCCATAGCCATTACCATAACCCATTCTATAGGTAGCACGACCTGCATCAGTTGCCATAGCTGCTACATTATCTGTAATAGCTTTTTCCATAGCTGATTTTACATTAGTCTCGATCGTCTGATTTGTTGCAGCAACAACGCCATCTTTAATTTGCTGATCAACCTGTTCATTGACCTTAGCTGAAAGGTCCTGAGAGGCAACAGCTGCCGTGATTGCTGAAATCTGATCTGTTGTCAGTGCTGTTACGTCGATGCCAAGAGCTGCCGCGGTAGCTTCTTCAGCAGCTGTAACTGCCGCTGCCTGAACACCTGCTGCAATCTGTGGTTTTGCCGCCTCAACCTGTGCAGCCACTGCTGCACGAATCTGTGCCTGATTTTCTTCACTATTTACAGCAGCTGTAACCTGAGCTGTGATATTGTCCTTATTCGCTTCAACCTGTGCTGTAACCTGTGCTTTAATAACCGCATTAATCTGTTCATCTGTCTGAGCTGAAGCAGCTAATGTCGCATCTGCAGTGATTGCTGCAGTTGCTTCTTCCTGTGTCTTTCCTGCCAGTTTTGTAAAGCTTGGTGCCTTCTCAGCAGCAAGGGTGTTAATATCTGATGAGATACTGCTTGCAGTTACACTTGGATCAGCCTTCTCTGCATTTGTCTGAATGTTCTTTTTAGCTTCTGCCAATTCTGATTCTGTTAAATCTTTTTTCTGGCCAGATACAGATGGAAGTGAAAATGCAGAAACCTCTGAATTAAGTTTTGAAGCGCCACTTGCAAGATCTGACGTACCACTTGCAAGGTTTGAAGCACCAGATGCAAGAGTGGACAAACCACTCGCAAGATCTGAAGCACCAGAAGCAAGTGTTGTTGCGCCGGATGATAATGTCTTTGCGCCATCATTTGCTGATGATGCACCATTCTTAATCTGACTTGCACCAGACGCAAGAGCACTGGCGCCAGAATCTAACTGATGAGCGCCGTCCTTAACCTGGCCAACACCGTCTGTATATTCCTGAATACCTTCTACAAGAGCATCCATACCAGATGAGTACTGACCAGAAAGGTCATCTACTTCATCGATTGCGTCATCAATATCCAGTTCCTTGTCGGAATCAGTTCCCAGGAAGTTTGCAGAAGCAACTGTTACTGACATATCTAATTCGAAGTCGCTTGTATCTGCTGTGATTTCGAAGTAGTCAGGGAATGTTGTATCTAATCCATCAATATCCAGAGACTCATTCAGTCCTGGCATACCCATACCGACAACAATGAACTTATCGCCATCGGATACAACTTTACCATTGGATACAGAAACATTTGAGAAATTGCTTCCATCCAGAACAAGACCTGTAGCCATTACGAATGGTGTGTAAACATCACCAGACTTTGCTGTGTTTGTATATTCGAAACGAATCTTTACCTTACCGCTCTTACCAGCGATATCATCTGGCTCAACTTCCTTGTCGTCCATGTAGTACTTCACATTTACGCCAACAGGAGCTTCCTGATTTGTTGTTCCCTGATAGTAAATAGGATTTCCGTTTGCTTCCCAGGTTACCTTGTCGCCATTCTGCTCAAATGTCTCATCACCCTTTATATTCTCAATATCTGTAAGAGAAGAAACATCATCCAGAGTGTTCTTCTTATCAGGGTTCTTCAGCCATTCATCCACGATGGTCTTTGTGCCCTTACCCTTGGCATCCGCAATAACATATACAGTCTCGTCCTTATCTGCATCTGTATTTGTAGAAAGGCCCATAGCATCCTCAATCGTATCGGTAAGGTCGCCATTCTTTGCCTGATCTGTATTTGCGAGTGCCTTATTTTCATCAGCAGGAACTTCTGCTGTTTCTTTATTTCCACAAGCGGCAAGTGAAAGCATCATTGTTGTTGCCATTACACCGGCCATTGCCTTTTTCATCTTTCCATTGTTCCGTTTCATAATAAGTCTCCTTTCTGAAACCTTTATCACCTTGCAAATGAGATGCGCATGCATTTCTCCAAACTACGCGCAGTCCATTTGCACAAATTATTCTCTAAATCCCTGCTTAGTTGCTCATCTGTGCTTTGTGTTCCTTCTTTGTCTTGTCTCGGAAGCCAAGAGATGTGTGAATGATAATAGGATCGAACACACGGAGGACTGCAGGCAGGAGCAGGATTACAACGAACATGCTGACAATCGCGCCACGGGCAAGCAGGATACACAGTGATGAAATCATATCGATGTCAGAGTAAAGACCAACGCCGAATGTTGCAGCGAAGAAGGTCATGGCAGATACGAAGATAGAGCTGATGGAATCCTTCAGCGCATTGGTTACTGCTGTCACCTTGTCTTCTCCAACGAAACGATGAGATTTATATTTGTTTGTCATTAAGATTGCATAGTCTACCGTTGAACCAAGCTGAATGGTTCCGATAACGATGGATGCAATGAATGGCAAAGTCGTATTCGTGTAGTAAGGAATTCCCATGTTGATGAAGATGGCGAATTCGATAACTGCTACCAGAAGGATAGGCAGTGAAATGGACTTGAATACGAAGATAATAATGATGGCTACCAGGAGGATTGATACAGAGTTAACTGTGTTGAAGTCTGAATTTGTGATATTGATCAGATCCTTTGTACAAGGAGCTTCGCCAATCAGCATACCGTCTTCATCGTAACTCTTTACGATGTCATTAATGGTGTCGCACTGTGCATTTACTTCATCAGATGCAACTTTATATTCTGACATAACCAGGAACATCTGATATTCGCCATCATCGAAAATATCCTGAATGTCCTGAGGAATCATGTCTCTTGGCATGGCTGGGCCAACCAGGGAATCCATACCAAGTACTTTCTTAACACCCTTTACTTCTGAGATTTCATCCATCATGGACTTCACTGTCTTGACTTCCATATCAGAAGAAACCAGTACCATGTGTGTAGAGTTCATATTGAACTTTTCCTGCAATTTCTTATTAGCCTGAATAGATGCCAGGTCTTCTGGAAGGGATGAATCCAGATTGTAGTAAACCGCATCCTTACCACTTCTTGTCTTTGTGTACTTTGTTGATGTGTATGCACGCTGACCAATAAAGGCAGGAACGATTAAAATTGCGAAAAGCACAAGACCAATCCAGAAATTCTTTACAATGAACTTTGATATAATACCAAAGTCAGGAATGATTGGCTTATGTGTTGTCTTCTTGATTGCCTTATCAAATACCAGAATCATAGAAGGCAGAATTGTTACACATGAGATAACACCGATGACTACACCCTTGGCCATTACAACACCCAGGTCAAGTCCCAGTGTGAAGCTCATAAACATCAGAGCGATGAAACCTGCAACTGTTGTTGTAGAAGAACCAACTACAGATGAGAATGTTTCGCTGATGGCTACTGCCATGGCATCTAAGTGATTATCGTAGTTCTTCTGCTCTGCACAGTAGCTGTGCCATAAGAAGATGGAGTAATCCATGGTTACCGCCAACTGCAGAACCGCTGCAAGGGCCTTGGTAACATAGGATATTTCACCCTGAATAAAGTTAGATCCTAAATTGTATACAACCGCAAAGCCAATGGATAAGAGGAAGAATACTGGAATCAGGAAGGAATCCATTGTAAGTGTAAGAACAACAAAGCAAAGAAGAACTGCAAGTCCTACATATACTGGTACTTCCTTATCCGAAAGGTTCTTTGTATCTACAACCACTGCAGACATACCACTTAAGAATGCATTCTTTCCAATGATGCCTCTTAATTCTTCCACCGCATTCATTGTTTCATCTGCGGAAAGTGTTGTGTCGTAGATGACTGCCATTAACTTGGCATCTCCGGAGCTGATTTCTTCCTGTAAATCTTCTGGTAGTAATTCCTCTGGTACTGTGATATCCATCAGGCTGCCATACCATACAACCTTTTTAACATGGTCAACGGTTTCCATCTGATCAACCATCTTAACGATATCTTTATCTTTCATGTTCTCAACGACTACCAGGGAAAACGCACCGGTTCCAAAGTCATTGGCCAGAATGTCCTGTCCCTTCATTGTCTCAATATCCTTTGGCAGATATGTGAGAACATCGTAATTGGTTCTTGTCTTGATGTAACCAATTGCTGCAGGAATGAGAAGCAGAACCGCAAGGATCAGAATCAAAATTCTGCCCTTTACAATTGCCCGGCTCATCTTGTTCATAAAAACGCCTCCTAACAAACTAAAAATCTTGTTCAACCTTTTTCGATTGCTAGGATAATTCCGCAGGAAAACTTTTTTAAGGGACAAGTTGGCCTCTTTGTCCCAAAAAAGGACATGGCATTTTCTTTGTGCCAAAAAATAGAGCAGTACATTTGGCAAATGTACTGCTCATAGCATTTTTTGTTTATTTTTATCCATCTAATTTATATCTTTGTGAATTTTGTTTTCTTTAAATATGTAGTTAAAGAAATTCTTTCTATTATTTCCATGACGTTCTGCCACAAAGCTGGCCGGGAAATTAGAAATGAAGGAATTGAACATTCCTGCTTTATTATTGTAGGAAAGTTGTGCCTGCATCAGATCCAGACGAAGCTGATCAAAACGGGAAAGACATTTTGCAAAATCTTCATCATCTTTTAAGGAAGGATTTTCTTTAAGTACTTCCTGCAAATCCATGTCCTTCTCATCCAGTTCACGACAAGCCTGCTCCTGCATAAGGGGAGGCATTCCAATGCCCAGACTGTTATCTTTTTCTTTTACTATATTATAGTGGATTTTCTTTTGATCCAGAATATCAAGTATCTTGGAAAGCTGGTGTTTCCGGTCCCAAAGGATACTATCAATTTCACTGGCAGCGTCTCTGGCCTTCACATCCAGCTTGCCAATTTTGTCTACGGTATAAATATAAAAAACACCTATTACAAGAACGAATAGAATGATAATGAGCAAAATTATTCCCATAAAATCCCCCTTTTACCATTATGTTTAGACATTTTTCTACAATTATTCAAATTTTAGCATAGACTTTTGCAAATGGAAATAAAAAGATTGTGTTGTCACCTACCTCCGCGATAAAATGGTGACAACAGGGGATAATTAATACTATTAAGGGAGTCAACTACGATGGCTGAATCAATTATAACAAAGCGCTCAATCGCAGAAAGTTTAAAAAGCCTTACCAAGGAATCGCCTTTTAACAAAATATCCGTACGTGATATTTCCGAAAACGCTCACATCAACAGACAAACTTTTTATTATCACTTCAGTGATAAGTTCATTTTGTTAAAGTGGATTTATGATGAAGAGCTTTTCAATCCCAACATGAACGGATTGACTCTGGAAAACTGGATGCCTAAATTCCAGCAGTTACTGACTACCATGCAGAATGACAGTGCTTTCTATTCCAATACAATGATGAACACGGATCACTATGTAGAAGATCTTTTCATTGCAAAGGCGATTGAAGTTTTCAGACTTACTGCGGAAGATCTGGATGTGAAAAGTCAGATTAACAGACCTCAGAAAGATTTTTTTGCAAAATTTTTTGCATGTGGTCTCTATGGAATCCTGACGGATTGGGCAAGAAACGATATGCCTGGCGAACCTGCAGTTCTGGTAAATGCAATGCAGAAATTGCTGGATAGCTGGATATTTGATTTTTAGAGTTTTTTATTATATAATACTCAGTACTAATGCTTAATTGTTTACATAAAGCAAAAAAATGGAGTGATAAAAATGAAATCAAAGAAAAAAGTTCTGGCCGCTATCCTTGCAGGCTGCATGACTGTTTCTCTGTTCTCAATTGCACCAGCATATAAGGCATTTGCTGATGGCGATTCCATTGAGGACATAAAAAAGGATAAGGAAGAAAACGAGTCAAAGACAGAAGAAGCAAAAGCTAAGCTGGAAGATTTAAAAGCTCAGCAGCAGGATCTTCTGGATACCATCGCAGAATTAGATGGTCAGATTGACGAGTATCAGGGTAAAGTTACAAGCCTGACAGAAGAAAAGAATACGATTCAGGCAAAGGTTGCCATAACAGAAAACAACCTTCAGGATGCTTATATTGCTGAAACAAATCAGTATGCCAGCATGAAGGAAAGAATCCAGTTCGCTTATGAGAACGGTGATGTTGAATACATCGACGCTTTAATGAGCATCAAGGATTACTCTTCTATTACAAACCAGTCTGAGTATGTATCTCAGATTTCTGCCTATGACCAGGAACAGCTCAATACACTGGCTGAGATTGAACAGCAGATTGATTCTTATCAGTCTGATCTTCAGGAAAGCCTGGCAAAAGTCAGCGACTTAAAGGCTGCTGCAGAAGAAGAAATGGGAGCTTTAGAAGTCCTTCAGGAAGGCAAGCAGGAAATGCTTGGCAACACAGAAGATGACATCGATTTAACAGAAGAAGAAATTGCTGAACTTCAGGCCCAGCATGAACAGCAGGAAGCATCTATTGATTCCCTGATTGCTCAGGCAGAAGCGCAAAGAAAGGCTGCTGCTTCAACAGTATCCTCATCATCATCTGGTTCCACAGTTCAGTACCAGACAGTTACTAAGACTGTTACAGAAACAGTAGCTGATCCAACTGCAACTAGTGGCGATGCAACAAAGACTGTTACAACGACAGTAACCGAACAGGTTCCTGTTTCCAATAATACAAGTAGTTCATCCGGCAAATATAACACATGGAATGGCGGAAGCATGTCTTGGCCAATTCCTGGTTGCTACTCTGTTTCCTCTGGTCTGGGAACGCGTTGGGGTTCATCTCACAATGGTATTGATATCCCTGCTCCAATCGGAACACCTGTATATGCATGTGCTGACGGATATGTTATTACAGCACAAAGTAATTATTACAACTGTGGTAACGCTATTCTGATTTCCCATGGTAATGGAGCAACTTCAATGTACTATCACTTAAGCGGATTTGCAGTAAGTGCAGGTCAGAACGTTTCTAAGGGACAGCTGATTGGTTACTCAGGAAACACTGGATTCTCAACAGGTCCTCATCTCCACTGGGGTCTTAGAGTCAATGGTTCTTATGTAGATCCACGTTCATACTAAAACAAATAAAGGTCGAAGCATTTGATATGCTTCGACCTTTTCTTTTTACTCAACAATATAAGCGTTCACAACTTCACCCTCAAATACATAGTGAGGATCCTGTACCTTGCCAACCTTGTTTTCAATATCCAGCATTGGATATACTCCCTGATATTCTGGTGCAACCAGTGCAATCTTCTTCTGCTGCTTGAAAACAACCTTGCATTCCAGTGTTAATGGGAATTCCTTAATTGCTGGTGTAGAAACTTCCCGGCCCTTAACTTCATGAAGCCCAAGTTCCTTGAACTTATCCATATTACGTCCGCTCTTTGTACCGCAGACACCTAAAATCTTCTTCTGTTCTTCACTGGCTTCGCCCAGAGGGAAGGAAACAGTGAATTCTGCATTCTTATCTAAAAGTTCCTTTGAAAAACGGCTGGCACGTACATAAATAGTAAATACCGTCTTCTGAAAATCTGTTCCCAGGCCACCCCAGCCGATTGTCATAGTATTTGACTTTCCATCTGCCTTTGTATTTAAAAGAGCCCCCTTTGGCAGCTGTGTAAAAATCTGCTGTGCATAATCCTTAACATCAATCTTCTTCATATTCCAAGAACCTCACTTTCATGATTATTCCTATCTAGTGTAAGTTCTGAAAGTACATTTTTCAATAAGCAATCCTTGAAATCCACCCACACAAAAAGAGCCCCCTGCAAATGAGATGCCCGGGGACTCCATTTATTTATAATATATATCACCAGCGTATGGTCAACTTATTATTCAGCGTCAATTGCGGCCTTCATGCTCTTCACATATTCTGCCAGTTTTGCAGGTGCATCCTTGCCGTACCTGGCAACAATCTTAACCATGGCAGAACCAACGATAACGCCGTCGGCGATGGACGCCATAGTAGCCGCCTGCTCAGGTGTAGAAACACCGAAACCAATAGCTGCTGGCACATCTGTTGTCTCATGAATCTTAGCAAGGATATCTGTCAGGTGGCTGTCGAACTGACCATCTGTACGTGTTCCTGTAACACCCATGGAAGAAACTACATAGAGGAAGCCCTGTGCTTCGCTGGCGATGGTCTTTACACGCTCCTCAGAAGTTGGAGCGATAAGTGAAACAAATTCCACCCCATACTTATTGGCTGCTTCTACGAACTCAGCCTTTTCTTCGTAAGGAATATCAGGAATGATAATTCCCTGTACGCCTGCTTCTGCAGTCTTTTTGAAGAATTCATCCAGACCATAGTGATATACAGGATTTGCATAGGTCATAAATACAAGAGGTGTCTCCCTAACTGTCTTACGGAGTTCCTTTACCATCTCAAATACATCATCCGTTGTTGTGCCACTGCCAAGGGCACGGATATCAGCTTCCTGAATAACAGGACCTTCTGCAATAGGATCTGAAAATGGGATGCCGATTTCAATCAGGTCAGCCCCTGCTTCTGCAACTGCCTTATAGTTTTCCAGAGAAGTCTTGATGTCTGGATCGCCAGCTGTCAGGAATGGAATGAAAGCTTTTTTATTTTGAAATGCGTCTGCAATCTTAATCATAGATGTTCTCCCCTCTGTATCTTGCAATTGCTGCTACGTCCTTGTCTCCACGACCAGATACGCAAACAATCATAATGTCATCCTTAGAAAGCTGTGGTGCAAGCTTGATTGCATGAGCAAGAGCATGTGAGCTCTCGATGGCTGCAATGATACCTTCTGTTTTGGCAATGTATTCAAATGCATCAACTGCTTCATCATCTGTAACTGGTACATATTCTGCACGACCAATTGACTGCAGATATGCATGTTCTGGTCCAATACCAGGGTAATCCAGACCTGCTGAAATTGAATATACAGGAGCAATCTGTCCGAACTTGTCCTGACAGAAGAGGGACTTCATACCATGGAAGATACCAGGTGTACCAACTGTCATGGTAGCTGCTGTAAGGTTTGTATCAGCACCCTTACCAGCTGCTTCACAACCAATCAGACGAACTCCTTCATCTGGAACGAAGTTGTAGAACATACCCATAGCGTTAGAACCACCACCAACACAGGCAAGTACTGCCGTAGGAAGCTTACCTTCTACTTCAAGAATCTGCTGGCGTGCTTCCTTGGAAATAACAGACTGGAAATCACGAACCATGGTTGGGAATGGGTAAGGTCCCATAGTGGAGCCAATCAGATAATGAGTATCATCACATCTCTTTGTCCATTCACGCATGCACTCATTTACAGCGTCCTTGAGAACGCCAGAGCCTGTAGATACAGAATGTACCTTAGCTCCCAGAAGTTTCATACGGTAAACATTGAGAGCCTGTCTCTCACAGTCATTTTCACCCATGAAGATTTCACACTCCATACCGAAAAGAGCACAACCAGTTGCTGTGGCAACACCGTGCTGTCCTGCACCTGTCTCAGCAATGATACGAGTCTTGCCCATCTTCTTAGCCAGAAGAATCTGACCAAGTACGTTATTAATCTTATGAGCACCTGTATGGTTCAGGTCTTCACGCTTTAAGTAAATCTTAGCGCCACCCAGATCCTCAGTCATATTCTTTGCGAAGTAGAGGTTTGAAGGTCTACCTGCATAATTATTGAAAAGATCATGAAGTTCCTTCTGGAAATCCGGATCATTTTTGTAATGTTCATAAGCTTCGCTTAAGCGATTGATTTCATTCATCAGTGTTTCCGGAACATACTGTCCACCGAACTCACCAAATCTGGTATTCTCTGCCAAAGTTTTTTCCTCCTAGAATTGCGGCCAGGCCGCGAATTTTCTGCAATCCCATTTGCAAATGGAATGCGCTTATATCATATTTACTTCCTACTCAGGTTAGCGGCACCCTCTATGCTTCCTTCAGTTCTGCAATCAACTTACTCTTTTCATTGGATCTCATGAGCATTTCTCCGATGAGAACTGCATTTGTGCCATTGGACTTCAGCGTCTTCACGTCACTCGGCTTGCTAATTCCGCTTTCTGACACAAAAATTATATCTGCTGGCACCATCTCCCGCAAGCGCACACTGTTATTGATATCTACTGTAAAATCCTTAAGGTTTCTGTTGTTGACTCCAAGGATTCTTGCACCTGCTGCAAGGCATCTTTCCACTTCTTCTGCGTCGTGTGCTTCGAAGAGACAGGAAAGGCCCAGGCTCTCTGCAATTCTAAAGTATTCCTTCAATTCCTCATCGGAAAGAATGGCTGCAATCAGCAGAACTGCAGAAGCGCCAAACTTTCTTGCCTGATAGATCATATAAGGATCCACTGTAAAATCTTTTCTCAGAACCGGGATAGCAACTTCCTTTGCAATCTCCATCAGATACTGGTCAGAACCCTTGAAGTAGTCAGGTTCTGTGAGACAGGAAATGGCGTCCGCTCCCGCTGCTTCATATTCCTTTGCAATGGCAAGATATGGGAATTCCTCCGCAATGGTACCCTTGGAAGGAGATGCTTTCTTTACCTCAGAGATGATGGCAAAGTGTTTCTTGTCTGCGTCACCAGAATTTGCCAGTTCTGTCTCCATATTCGCTCTTCCCCCCAGCGCCTTCTCAAATGGAAAGGCTCCCAAACGCTTTTCTGCTGGATTCTGATAACCACTGGCAAGAAGGGCCTGCACTTCCTCGAAAAGTGCATCCGCTCTCTCCTCTTCCTTCTGCTTCTCAATTCTCTTTTTTGTAGCGATTGCTAAATCATCTAAAATCATATCTGATTCCTCAACTGATATTTCTAACTCCTGGCAAATGAGATGCGCATCCCATTTGCCAGGGGAATTTCTTAAGTAAAATAATTACTGCTCGTTTGAAAGCTTAACGTACCTATCGATTACGTCCAGAGCCTTCTTAGAAGCCATAACTTCTTCTGCTTCCTTATATGCTTCCTTCATAGGAATCTGCTTTGCAATGTGGATAGCTGCAGCTGCGTTAAGAAGTACAACTTCACGCTTAGCACCTGTCATCTCATTTGCAAGAATCTGCTTTGTGTAGCAAGCGTTGACATCAGGTGTGCCACCTGCGATGTCATCTCTTGTGTAACCTGCTGGAATGCCGTAGTCTGCCGGGTCGATCTCGTACTGATGGATGACGCCGTCCTCTGCGAATTCAGCAACTGTCGTCTTTGCAGATACTGAAATTTCATCCAGAACATCCTGTCCAAATACAACCATGGCACGCTTTGCACCAATCTGCTTTAAAGTTTCTGCTACTGGAAGTACAAGTTCTTCTTTGTATACACCAAGCAGGAAGTAGTCAGGCTTTGTTGGATTTGTAAGAGGTCCAAGGATATTGAAGATTGTCTGAATACCGATATCTTTTCTAACAGGTCCTACGAATCTCATTGCTGAATGATACTTCTGTGCGAACATGAAGCAGAAGTTATTTTCATCAAGCATCTTTGTATTCTGCTCTGGATCAACCATGAGGTTTCCGCCCAGAGCTTCTAAGGCATCTGCAGTACCCGATTTTGATGTTGCTGCTCTGTTACCATGCTTTGCTACTGCGATTCCATCTGCTGCAACCAGGAAGGCAGTTGTTGTGGAAACGTTCATGGACTGTGCCTTATCTCCACCTGTTCCAACGATTTCAAGAACTGGATTATGATGTTCAACTGGAGTTGCCTTATCTCTCATTGCTGCTGCAGCACCAGCGATTTCTGAAGGTGTCTCGCCTTTGCCATGTAGTGCAGTAAGAAGTGCTGCTGTCTGTGCCTGTGATGTCTCACCGCTCATGATTTCATCAACGACATCATAAGCTTCCTGATATGAAAGATCCTGTCCTGCTGCTACCTTTGAAATTGTTTCCTTAATCATCATTCTGCCCTCCTGCAAAAAATTCTTTAAAATACTAATACCCATCGGTGTAAGAATTGATTCCGGATGGAATTGTAATCCGTAAACGGAATACTGCTTATGTCTGACTGCCATGACTTCCCCGTCATCATCTGCTGTGGCAATCACTTCTAAGCAATCAGGAATTGTGTCCGCCTTTGCTGCCAGGGAATGGTAACGTGCCACTTCAATCTTTTCTGGCAGCCCCTTAAAGATGGGAGCATCCTGCCTGATTGTGGAAATGGATTTTTTACCGTGCATGAGTCGCTTGGCATGTGTAACTGTTGCGCCATAAACTTCACAAATGGCCTGATGGCCAAGGCAGACACCAAGGATTGGAATCTTGCCTGCCAGGCGTCTTACTACATCTTCACAAACACCTGCTTCCGAAGGAGTTTTCGGTCCAGGTGAAAGAATAATCTTAGCAGGATTTAATGCCTCAATTTCTTCCACTGTCATTTCATCATTTCGAATAACTTTGATATCTGATGTCAGCGTTCCGATTAACTGATAAAGGTTATAGGAAAAGCTGTCGTAATTATCGATTAGTAATATCATTTGCATTTTCTCCCTTACATCTCATTTGCAGCCCGAAGTGCCTTCATGACTGCTGCTGCTTTGTTGTGGCACTCCTGTGCCTCTGTCTCTGGAACGGAATCTGCAACAATTCCTGCACCTGCTCGAACGAAGACCTTACTGTTCTTCTTATAAGCAAATCGAATGGCAATACAAGTGTCCATATTGCCTGTAAAATCTAAGTAGCCAATGGCACCGCCGTAAACACCACGCTTTGAATTTTCTAACTCGTTGATAATTTCACATGCTCTGATCTTTGGTGCTCCGGAAAGTGTACCGGCTGGCTGTACTGCTGCCACCGCATCAATGGCATCATGTTTATCATCAATGATTCCCTTAACTGTAGAACCAATATGCATGACATGGGAGTAACGCTCGATGGACATATACTTCATAACTTCTACAGAACCAAACTTGGAAATCTTACCCAGATCATTTCGGCCAAGGTCTACCAGCATGTTGTGCTCGGCCAGTTCCTTCTCATCTTTCAGCAGTCCCTTTTCCAGTTCTGCATCTTCCTCAGGAGTCTTACCTCTTGGTCTTGTACCTGCCAATGGGAAGGTGTAAAGCTCGCCACTATCCAGCTTTGTCAGGGTCTCAGGAGATGCCCCTGCAATTTCTTCTCCATCCATATCCAGATAGAACATGTAAGGAGATGGATTACTGGCACGAAGCTGTCTGTAAGTATCCAGAAGGCTTCCTGCAAAGTCTGCTTCCAGTCTGTTGGAAAGAACAACCTGGAAAATGTCTCCTTCATAAATGTACTTCTTACCCTTTTCCACCATCTGGCAGTACTCTTCCTTTGTGAAGAGTGGTCTGAAATCTGAAAGGAGTTTGCCCTTTGGAACAACCTGTTTCTGTCCCTCTGTTACCAGTTCTTCCATCTGATCCAGCTCCGCAAGAGCCTGCGCATAATTCTCACTCAGATTGTCTGTTGCAATATTTGTAATCAGCACCAGTCTCTGCATGATGTTGTCAAATGCGATTACCTTATCGAATAACATGAGATTCATATCATCGAATTCGTCTTCATCTCTGGCATCTAAGTCAAGAACTGGCTCACTGTACTTGATGAAGTCATAAGCGAAGTAACCAACAAGTCCCCCTGTAAAGGTTGGAAGAGTCTTAATACGAGGGCTCTTATACTGAGAAATCACTTCTCTCAGATATTCGTTTGGAGATTCATAGCGATGGCCCTTGCCAATCTCATAAATCTCTTCCATCTTCTCGCCCTTTGTGCTTTCTTCCTGGAACTTTCTAACCTTTAAAAGTCCATCTCGCAGATTGATGGTGAACTTAGGTTCATATCCTAAGAATGTATAGCGTCCGAAGTATGCCTGATTTACAACACTTTCCAGAATGTATACATGCTTACTAACCTTCTTCAGTCTGCGAAGTACCTCCATTGGTGTCACACCATCTGAAAGTATCTCCTTGGCAACTGGTACATTTCTGTAATCTGCCGCGTAATTCTTCAGTTCTTCAAGCTGTGTAAGAATTGCCATAAAAAAACCTCCTTGATCCGTTCATCGACCAAGGAGTTCTGCAAAAAAAGAAACGCCCTTAGTCGACACTAATGTATCTACTAAGGGCGAAAATAATCATTTCCGTGTTGCCACCTTAATTCAGAATTTCTAATTCAGCTTGCTAATCAATACAGGATGTCTACCCCCGTAAATATTACCTCCACCGATAAATTCTGCTCTCATTAGGATACTAACATATCCTCGCCAGGATAACGGGCGGCTCCCCGTTGCGTGCTACTAAGAAAAATCTTTTCACCGCACCCTCCGTGGTCCATTTGCCAAGCTGTTACGACCCGGTTCTCATCATCCCGGACTCTCTGTACTGCACATCTCTTGACGTTATCTCCACTTCATTGGTTTCGTCATATGCTTTAGTTGGATAAAGTGTAATCATTTCAGAAAAATTTGTCAACAAGTTTTTTCGAATATTCATAAAAAATTAGCGCAAATGGACTTTCCACAGAAACCCGTTTGCGCTAATATCAGAACACATACTTTAATATAGGGTATTTTTTAGAAAACACCAGTTACAAAAATCTCAATACCAATGGCAATGAGAATAATACCACCGATGATAGTTGCCTTATCTCCAATCTTTGTTCCCACCTTACGTCCAATGGATACACCAATCAGGCAAAGAACCATAGTAACCACGCCGATAATTACAGAGGCAATGAAAGCTTTGAGTAAATTGTAATTTGCGATTGTAAAGCCAACAGACAAAGCATCAATGGCTGTTGCTACACCCTGAAATACCAGTTCTTTGATTTTCAGGATATGAGGATTTCTTTCTTCTGGATCTTTCTTCAGATTCTGAATCCCTTCAATCAGCATCTTTCCACCAATGAAAAGCAGGAGAATCAGTGCAATCCAAGGAATAAACTTCTGGAAAGATTTGAAATAAGTAACGATGGTGTAAACACAAATCCAACCAATCATTGGCATCAGAAACTGGAAGAAACCATAACACCCAGCAATTCCCCAGTGCTTGAATTTTCTCATCTCAGGCTCATTCAATCCATTTGCCAGAGAGATGGAAAAGGCATCCATGGAAAGGCCAACACCTAAAAGTACATTGGTTACAAAAAATAAGTAAGCAGTCATAGTATTCTCCAAACAAATAGTGCGGTGCCAAACTGACACCGCACGTATCGTAGCAAAACAATTTTTAGTTAGTCAACAATAATCACTGCGTAGGGGCAGTTCATTTGCACTAGGCCTTTCCATACTTCTTTGCATATGGAAGCATGACATTATAGATTCGCTCACAATTCTTGTGATCAGAAAATTCATAGAAGTCATCTGCGCGCTTCACGTACTCTTCCTTCATCTTGCAGCCATTTTCCATATAGGAAACCAGCAGATCAACTAACTCGTCGCGCTTATGAACGATCTCCCCAAAGGCCATAGTGTCGTACTTGAAGGTGCCTTCTTCATAATGAGCTTCCAGTTCCTCAGGATGATAATAAACCAGTGGCTTTCTCATATAGGCGAAGTCGAACTGAATACCAGAATAATCTGTCACCATAAGAGAAGAATCCCGGAACATCTGCTCATAGGACATATCACCAACGGCTGGGATAATATCCACAAATTTATTCTTTGTGAAGTCCTTCTCCTGTGGTGACACGATTGGGTGCAGCACATACTTAATGCGATAGCCGTATTTTTCTGCTGCATCAATCAGACGCTTATCGTTGATCAGGCCATTGTAAACCTGGAAGTAAGGAGTTTCCTTGAATTCCGGATTGTAATCTCTCTCCACACCCTCATTCCTGGTAACCAGCTTGGCAGCCTGCATACGCCAGGTTGGAGAAATCATAATCTGCTTCTTCTCTTCATCCACCAGGCCATCGTATCTTGGCACACCGGTGAGCTGCAGAGCTTCCGTTCCTGCATAGTTGTAAACGGGATGCTGCAGATTCTCAATCTCGTACTTGGATGCACAGAAGTAAAGTCTTGTGTTATCACGAAGTCTTGTCTGAGCAAGACCAATCTTCTGCACAGACAGACCATGCTGAACACATACTACATGGAAGTCAGGAATACCACGAATATAGCGGGAATTCTCCATATAGTAATCATTGAAAGCAAAGACGGTAGAATTGGAAACAATCATCATATCTGCATTCAGGAAAACCAGTCTGTGCAGGAAGGAGCCTCTCTTCAGTGGCTTATATCCATCCTTCTGCAGTCTCTTATAATCGGAAGTTTTCTCATCTAAAAGATAGTATTTCTTAATGCCATCCTTCTGCTCTTCGCAGTAACGATAAAGATATTCTGAAGAATCTCCACCCTTATAAATCTTGTCATAGAACATCCAGATTTTCTTTCGGAAGAAAGGATGTGTCACAACCCAGGCAGCACGCAGCAGGAAGAAATTCAGGCGGTGCTTCTGAAAGGAGAAGAGAAGTTCTCCCTGCGTTCCCAGTTCTCTAGCTGCCATTCTGAACCAGTTATATGGTTGAATAATAATAGCCGTTACACGGCTCTCCTTTTCCTTCTTGGCATTCACATAACCAGTGGCCACATATTCATTTGTGAAAATGTACTTGTCAGCGTGCCAGTAAGAATTCTTAGGATAAGCAGACAGTCTGGAGAAATGAGAATCATACTCAAATGGAATCTCATATTCCTTACCATCATAGGACAGGCAGAAAATAAGTCTTTCCTTCTGTCTTCCCTTTAATTCTCCCAGATCAACTTCAGCATGGAAGGTAAATCTCTTCCAGGCAGATTGTCCAAAATACTTGGTAAGACTATAGGCTTCATTAAAGTTTACCGGCGTCTTTTCCCCATTGAATCGGAAATAATATTTCACTTCTTCCTTTGGGAAAATATCTGGCAAAGAACCATCGATTTCTAAGATTGTCCCTCTAACATCCATGGCCTGAATATTACATTTTAAATCCGAAGTGCCATAGGTCTCATGGCCTCTAAAATTCATAACAAGACCAGACTTCATTGGCTGTTCCATGAAGAGATTCTCTGTGTCCACCAAACGAAGTGGTGCATTTTCCAGACGCTGAAGTTTCTGTCTCTGAGCAAGCCATTTGTCAGGATTCGGCTTTACCTCTGACAAAATATGAGGCAGTTTTTCCTTGCCATGCTTGATGCGAAGCAGCATACGGTCTCTTAAAAAATTCTTGGAGGAAATCGGATAACCATAATTGTTCATAATGATGGAATCGCGAATCCACTGAAGAGTCTCATGAAGTTTCTCCTTGAACTCATCAATTTCCTCTCCCACCAGAACATGTCTGTTACGGTTATTCATATTGGCATCCAGACGACAGCGGATGAAGTACATGGCAAAGTACTGCAGAAAATCTGGCGCCATATTGCCATGCAGAGCTGCAGACTCCTTTAAGAGTGGCAGAAGGAAATCATCAAAGTCCTTGGTATACCAGTCCTTCTCAAATAGTCCCTCAAACTCCTGGAAGTTACCATCTCCAGGCTCTGTCTGCACATACTTCGTATCCTGCAACAAAAGGAAGGATCTTCCCATAACAAGACGAAGGAGGAAATCGGCCTCCGCATCATATTTCAGTTCCTTCTTCATGCGCAGTTTGCCCACATATTTCAGATTGATCATGGTACCTGCAATACGATCTGGGAACTGGAAAAGCTTCTTGGCAGAAATCAAAACTGCCTCTGGCTGCTGGTCCAAAGCCTTGGTCATTTTTACCTCAAAGCCTTCCTCGAATCGATCCTCTGGAGAAAGGAGAAGTAAATATCCTTCCTTATGCTGATCCAGCGCCTGATTCACTTCATCAATGAAGTTCTCTCTATTTGCTTTATAAATTTTAATTACACTCGACATTTCTTTCACCACATTATTCATTGCTTTATTTCTTTTCCTACTCCCCACCCTGCAAATGGACTGTCCGGAGATCTTATTCTTATTTAAATAGGCCCCATTATTTTTACACTCTTTCCAGGTATTGCACAAGTCCCAATATCCTACTTCAGCCACTTTTAATAAGTATCTTACCTAAACCTGCATTGTCAAAAGCCCCCTATAGGGATTCCTAAAAAGCATCTCACTTAATATTTTTAGTTTTTAAAATAGCTGCGACATTTTTCCTTGACTCGCACTTTTGATATTTCTATAATATCTCCATTGTTTATTAATTTGAGTAATTATTTCTTATTTATTCGTTATTTAATTTACTTTTCTTATGTTTTTGTGATTTTAATAAACATTTTTGCAATTATTCTTACTCGTTAATTATTGTTTCTATTCATAAGCAAATCTGTGGGCAGTTCATCTGCCGGAGGATTTGCTTTCATTATTTCATCTGCATGTCAGCTTAGAAGGAGGTCAGTCATGGCAGTTAAATATGTATTCGTCACAGGTGGTGTTGTTTCCGGACTCGGCAAGGGCATTACTGCCGCTTCTCTTGGTCGTCTGCTTAAGGCGCGCGGCTATCACGTAACCAGTCAGAAATTCGATCCATATCTCAACATTGATCCAGGTACAATGAACCCAATCCAGCACGGTGAAGTTTTCGTCACCGATGACGGCGCTGAAACAGATCTTGACCTTGGACATTACGAAAGATTCATCGATGAAAAGCTCAACAAGGGCTCAAACGTAACAAGCGGTAAGGTTTATTGGGCAGTTCTGAACAAGGAACGTCACGGTGATTTTGGTGGTCACACTGTTCAGGTAATTCCTCATATCACAGATGAAATCAAGAGCCGCATCTACAGAAATCCAGATGCAAAAGAAGATGAAGTTTGTATCATCGAAGTTGGTGGTACAGTGGGCGATATCGAAAGCCAGCCTTTCCTGGAAGCAATCAGACAGTTCCAGCAGGAAATTGCACCAAATGATTCCATCATGATTCACGTTACTCTGATTCCTTACCTTAAGGCTTCCGGCGAACTGAAGACAAAGCCAACTCAGGCATCTGTTAAGTCCCTGCAGGCTATGGGTATCCGTACAGACGTATTGGTTTGCCGTTCTGACTATCCTCTGGATAATGACATCAAGGAAAAGATTTCCAACTTCTGTAATGTTCCAACAGAAAATGTAATTGAAAACCTGGACGTAGACGTGCTCTACGAAGTTCCACTTGCTATGGAAAAAGAACATCTGGCAGATGTTGTTTGTAAGGAACTGAACCTTGCAAATCCTACTCCAGACCTTTCAGACTGGATTGATATGGTTCATTCATGGAAGAACCCAACTCGTGTAGTAAAGGTTGCTCTGGTCGGCAAATATACTGCTCTTCACGATGCTTATATCTCTGTTGTTGAATCACTCAAGCACGGCGCATTCTCCAACGGTGCTCAGGTAGAAATCAAATGGGTTGAGTCTGAGACAATCACTCCTGACACAGTTGCTGAACGACTTGGTGATGTAACTGGTATCATCGTTCCTGGTGGTTTTGGCGACCGTGGTATTGATGGCATGATTACTGCTATTAAGTACGCTCGTGAAAACAAGGTTCCATACCTGGGCCTCTGCCTTGGTATGCAGCTTACCATTGTTGAGTTCGCAAGAAATGTTTTAGGTTATGCAGATGCAAACTCTGAAGAGTTTGATCCATCTTCTAATAATCAGGTTATTCACATCCTGCCTAGCCAGAATGGTATAACAGACCTGGGCGGTACCTTAAGACTTGGCGCTTATCCTTGTGTTCTTGCTTCTGATTCCTTAGCTGCCAAGGTTTATGGCACTGATCAGATTTCAGAGCGTCACAGACACAGATATGAAGTCAACAACGATTACCGCGATGAACTTGTATCTCACGGCATGAAGCTTGCTGGTCTTTCACCAGATGGACACATCGTTGAAATGATTGAAATTCCAGATCATCCTTGGTTCATCGGAACTCAGGCACATCCAGAATTCAAGTCTCGTCCAAACAAGCCACATCCACTCTTCAAGGGATTCACAAAGGCTGCTATGGAAGAAGCAGACAGACGTGCAAAAAAGGTGCCTGCGGAAACATAAATTGAAATATAAGAAATGGGGATATGCAAAATTTGCATATCCCCATCTTTTATTTATTTAATTGTGATGCCATCATCTTCAATGGCAATCTTGCCTTCCTTGAGAAGTCGGCCAATGGCACGCTTGAATGCAGCCTTAGAAATACCAAATTCAGACTTAACAACTTCTGGTGAAACAGACTTGTCTGTGTATGGGAAACGTCCACCATAGGACTTGAGGATGTCATAAACCATCTCTGCATCATGATCCATCTGCTGTGGGATGGCATCACGCATGGCAAGATCAGTCTTTCCATCTTCTCTGATAGTTACGATACGACAGTTCACTGTATCGCCTACATATAATGAATCAAAGATTTCATTCTGGTGAATGAGACCATGGTATGTGTCATCAATGGCAACAAATGCACCAAGACCTGGTGTGATTTTTACAACGGTACCATTTACTCGATCTCCCTTCTTATAGAGACCTTCTGGCATTGGCTGCAGGTCATCCATAAGACGCATGGAAGCAGCAAGTCTGTTTGACTTATCAATGTAAAGCTTAACAAGATAAGACTTCTCCTGCTTAACTGTCTCTGTCTGCTCCTTGAATGGCAGGAAGAGATCCTTTTCCAGACCCCAATCCAGGAAAGCGCCAATTGGAGATACGCTCTTAACCTTAAGGCGAGCAAACTTTCCAATTTCAATCAGTGGCTGACGAACAGTTGCAATGATTCTATCTTCTGAATCCTTATAAACGAAAACATTCATTGAATCGCCTTCTTCTAAATCCTCAGGCACCTGTCTCTTTGGAAGAAGAACTTCAGTAGTTCCATCTGTAAGATATGCTCCCATTTCTTTCTTATGATCCATTCGGAGCAAATTCCATTTTCCTAATTCCATATTATTTCCTTTCAATTGCAACTTCGACAAATCTATATCAAAAATTCTAATTCATTCCAAATAAAAATATATCCGCAAATTGCCTATTTTTCCTTGTTCTCGCTTATGTTATCACAAATCTTAAAAAATTTATATAAAAACACTTGCATTTTATAAAAGCATGCGGTATACTTCCTTTCGTTGCTGATGAAGCAACAGGAAAATTAAATATTGGGGTATCGCCAAATGGTAAGGCAACGGACTCTGACTCCGTCATTTTCTAGGTTCGAATCCTAGTACCCCAGTTTTCAAGGATCGCATGAAATGCGGTCCTTTTTTCTTTTTGTAATGACTAACCGAAAACACCCTGCCAGCTATGCCAGCAGGGTGTCTATTTATTCTTAAATTAAGTTCTTATCAAAAGATCCACCGAACCTTTTGATTATTCGGTCTCTTCCAGAGCATTCTTTTGATTATTCAGCCTCTTCCAGAGCATCCTTCTGCTTAACAAGAACCTTCTCATCGTAGCAAGCGAAGAGCTCGTTCAGTTTTTCTTCTGAAGGCTTCTTTGTAAACAGGCTCACGATTGGAACAATAATCAGACCGCCAACCATGGCAACTACACCTGAGTTAATAGATGACTTAAAGATGTATGAAAGAACGGTTCCCCAGCCTGATACATCTACCTGACCAAGAGAAATAATCATCTGCGCAATAGCAAGTCCGCAGCCCCATACATAACATACGTATACAGAAGCCTTGGAAATCTTCTTTGAGTAGAGACCATATAAGAATGGTGCCAGGAATGCACCTGCAAGTGCGCCCCATGATACACCCATCATCTGTGCGATAAATGTTACATTTGGATTTGCATCCTTGAATACAGCGATTACTGCAGATACAGTAATGAAGAAGATAATGAAGAATCTCATTATTGCAACCTGCTTCTTCTCTGTCATTTCCTTCTTGCTGAGTGGCTTAATAACGTCCAGTGTAAATGTTGAGCTGGATGTGAGAACCAGTGATGAAAGTGTTGACATGGATGCTGAAAGTACAAGTACGATTACGATAGCAATCAGAACGGTTGGCAGTGTTGAAAGCATTGCTGGTACGATGGAGTCAAAGAGAGGCACGCCTTCCTTTACTGGATTCCACTTAATGTTAGGAGAATCTGCATAGAGGCGTCCGAAGCCACCCAGGAAGTAACATCCACCTGCAACAACGATGGCAAATACTGTGGAAATAACGGTTCCCTTATGAATATCCTTTTCACTCTTGATGGCATAGAACTTACCAACCATCTGTGGAAGTCCCCATGTACCCAGAGATGTAAGTATTACTACGAAGAGAAGTGCCAGTGGATCTGGCCCAAAGAATGAAGAGTATGCACCCTTCCATCCTGCATTGCCTTCGATTTCAGCAAGCTTCTGAGAAGCAACAAGCAGACCACCATTGTTATGTACAACTGCATAAATAACAGCTGAGATACCAAAGAGCATGATAATACCCTGGATGAAATCGTTAATTGCAGTAGCCATGTAACCACCTACAACTACGTAAATACCAGTCAGCACTGCCATGATTAAAATTACAACCCAGTAAGGGATGTTGAATACAAGACCGAAAAGGCTTGAAAGACCATTATACAGAGAAGCTGTATAAGGAATCAGGAATACGAATACGATAATGGATGCAATAACCTTCAGTGGTGTGGAATCAAACCTCTTACCAAAAAAGTCAGGCATTGTCTTAGCGTCCAGATGCTGTGTCATGATTCTTGTTCTTCTTCCAAGGATATTCCATGCAAGAAGGGAACCGATGAAGGCATTTCCAAGACCTGCCCATGTTGCTGACATACCGAAGTTCCATCCGAACTGTCCGGCATATCCTACGAAAATTACGGCTGAGAAATATGAAGTACCGAAGGCAAAAGCTGTAAGCCAAGGGCCTACACCTCTACCACCCAGAACGAATCCTTCAACGTCAGTCGCTTTTGCTCTTGAGTAAATTCCAACGCCAATCATCAGCGTAAAGAAACAGACCAAGAGAACAATAATTAGTGCCATAATAACTCTCCCTTTTATATAGTTTTCCCTTGTTATTACACAGATAAAGGTTCGTGCAAATGAGATTTGCGTGCCCCCAATATGCAGCAAAATCTCCACTTCTTTTATCACATTAACGCTTTAACTCGGTAAAGTTGATAATAGATAAAATAAGGGATTTTGTCAATCCCTTTTTCCCTGGTATTTGTTTGCTTTTCCCTCTAATTCCTTATCGTTTATTCTTTCTCAACTTTAAGGTATTTTCCTTCTTATCTTTACCAGCTTTTCCTTCTCGACTTTACTGGCTTTGGCTACTCGTCTTAACTAGTTTTTTTCTTTTCATTTTTCTTAATTAAAATGCCAGATATCGCCTAAAAAATACCCTCCTTGCTGAACAGTACTTGTCCGGCAAAGAGGGTAATATCATTTCTGTTAATCGATATTTTATTTTTTGCGCAATCCATTTGCAAAAGGGGGATTATTCTACTGCGTATCCCTTAGCCTTGATTACATCCACAACGCTGTCTACATATTTCTGGCAGATTGCTTCTGTTTCTGCTTCCACCATGACACGAACTACTGGCTCTGTTCCTGATTCACGAACCAGGATGCGTCCTGTTGTGCCAAGCTTTTCTGTAACTTCAGCAACCTTCGCCTGCACGTCAGCGTCAGCCTGTGCTTCTGCCTTGTCTGTTACGCGAACATTTTCAAGAACCTGAGGGAAGATTGTAAGATCCTTGTGGAGCTCAGACATGCTTGTCTTCTCAGCCATCATAACTTCCATAAGCTTCAGGGATGTGAGAATACCATCACCTGTTGTTGCATACTTTGAGTAAATGATATGTCCAGACTGTTCACCACCGATACGGCAACCATTGTTTGACATGTACTCATAAACGTACTTGTCGCCAACTGCAGTCTTTGCATAATCGATACCAGCTTCATCAAATGCCTTGTAGAGACCGAAGTTAGACATAACCGTTGTAACAACTGTGTTGTTAACCAGCTTGCCCTGCTTCTTCATATACTTACCACAGATATAAAGGATGTGATCACCAGTGATTACCTGACCCTTTTCATCTACAGCAAGACATCTATCCGCATCACCATCGTAAGCAAAACCAACATCCAGTCCATTATCTACAACGAACTTCTGCAGGCCTTCAATATGAGTAGAACCAGCATCACGGTTGATGTTTGTACCATCTGGTGTGTTATTAATTACATAAGTTGTTGCACCCAGTGCATCGAATACAGACTTGGCAATATTCCATGAAGCACCATTTGCGCAGTCAAGGCCAACCTTAACGCCCTTGAATGAGTAAATACCAAGAGAAATCAGGTAGCCGATGTATCTGTTACGTCCGGAAACGTAGTCCACTGTACAACCAATCTTTTCTCTTTCAGCATATGGAAGAGTTTCCCACTTCTTACCGAAGAGTTCCAGATTGCCATCCAGATATGCTTCTACATAAGAAATTGTCTCTTCATCCATCTTCTCACCGCTGCCGTTAAGAAGCTTGATACCATTATCATAGTATGGATTGTGAGATGCAGAAATCATGATGCCGCAATCAAAATCATCAATACGAGTTACGTAAGCAACCGATGGCGTTGTTGTAACATGAAGCAGATAAGCATCTGCACCAGAAGCAACCAGACCAGAAACCAGTGAATACTCGAACATGTAAGAAGAACGTCTTGTATCCTTACCGATTACGATCTTTGGACTTGCATCCAGACCCTTCTGTCTCTTAATTTCCCCAAAATACCAACCAAGGAAACGACCAACCTGAAAAGCGTGATCTGCTGTTAAATTCACATTTGCTTCTCCACGGAAGCCGTCAGTACCAAAGTATTTTCCCATTTTATTCCCTCTATTCATTAGGATTATTCTGCGAATATCTGCAGTATTTCTGTCCAACTAAGCTGTCAGTATTTATAGCTAGATAAGTGTCTTACGGATGTTTGCATCCAGCATCCTATTATAACCTAACCATTCTGTCTTGCCCTGGCTCTTGTCCAGTGCTTCGGCAAAGGTTTCCAGTCTTGCATCCGCATTGTCTGCAAGGTTCAGAGCCGCTGCTTCAATCAGAGCTGGCTTCTTTGGAGAACCATATTCCAGTTCGCCGTGGTGAGAAAGAATGCAATGCAGAAGTTCTTTACCCAGCTGATCTGGGAAGTCTTCCTGCTCCTTCATCTTATCACGAACCATCATGGCGCCAATGACAATGTGACCCATAAGATTACCATCATCTGTGTAATCATTCTTTGGGAACTCAGAGATTTCATCCAGCTTACCAATATCATGGCAGATTGCAGCTGTAATCAGAAGGTCTCTATTTATGATGGAATAAGTCTGTGCCATAAAATCACACATCTTTGCAACAGCCAGTGTGTGCTGGAGAAGTCCACCGATAAAGCCATGGTGAATTGTCTTTGCTGCACTGTGTGTCTTGAACTTTTCTGCAAAGGCAGGATCCTCAGCAAAGAAGGAAAGAAGCAACTTGTTCAGGTGCTTTTCCACTACGCTGTCGATGAGACCGAGAAGTTCCTCATACATGCTGTCCACGCTAAGATCTGTGCATGGCATGTAATCCTTCACGTCATACTCGCCCTCTCGAGCCTTGCGAGCCTTTGTTACAGAAATCTGTAACGTATCATTAAAGCTCTGTCCACGACCTTCGATGAAGATATAGTCCTCAGCCTCGAAGTGTTCAATGGAATTATTGAGTGTCCAAACCTTAGCATCAATGGTGCCAGTCTTGTCCTGGAGTACCAGACTATAGTAAGTCTTTCCGTACTTAGACTGGGCAGATTTCTTCATTTTGCAGTAGTAAATATCTGAGATGTCATCGCCATCCTGCAAAGTATTAATATAGTGCATAAAAATCCCTTTCTAGTTAAAAGCCATAATTGTAGATAGGGTATCACTTTCCCCGATTTCTCGCAAGTTTTCGGGTCTTCGCTTCGTTGAAATGGCATCATTCGAATGTTATACTTATGTGGATTATGCGATTGGCCAATCCCCATGCCAATGGGATGCCCGGCAATCTCATTTGCCATAATTTTCGCAAATCAATAATTTAGAAATAAAGGAAATTGTTTTGAATAAAAGATCACTTAGAATACTGGAATTTCATAAGATTCAGGAGCAGCTGGCGACCTTCGCAGGCTCAAAGGGTGCCAAGAAAAAATGTTTAAATATTAAGGCAATGACTGAGGAAGCCCAGATTGAAATCGCCCAGCAGAACACACGTGACGCCTTTCTTCGTCTGGAACACGACGGCAACGTGGCTTTCGCCGGCATTCATGATGTAAGAGAAAGTGAGAAACTGCTTGAAATCGGCTCCACGCTTTCCTCTCAGGAACTTCTCAACATTGCATCCCTTTTAGATGCAGCTTCTACGGTTAAGGAATATGGCTGTGGCTCCACTGCCACGGATACTCTTTCCGAGAAGTTTTCCTTCATCACACCTCTCACCGATGTTTCCGGTGAAATCAGAAGATGCATTCTTTCCCAGGATGAATTTGCAGATGATGCATCCAGCACTTTGCAGTCCATTCGCAGAAAGATAACCAGCGCCAACGCCAAACTTCACAGCGAGCTGGAAAAGATCATCAAGTCTTCTTCCATGCAGGATATGCTGATGGAACAGCTGATTACCACCCGTGGTGGCAGATACTGTATCCCTGTTAAAGTGGAATATAAGAATTCCTTCCCTGGCATGATCCATGACCGCTCTGCAACTGGCTCTACTCTTTTTATTGAGCCAATCTCAGCGGTTAATCTCAACAACGAAATTACAGAACTTCATGATGACGAACGTGCGGAAATCCAGAAGATTCTAAATCGTCTGTCAAGTCTTACAGCCAGTGCCAGAGAGCAGATTCATGAAGATTATGATTTACTGGTGGAACTGGATTTCATCTTTGCCAAGGCGAAATACGCCAGAGAGATTCACGCATCCCAGCCAACTTTCAATCACGATAAAATCGTGGATCTGAAAGCAGCCATCCACCCACTTCTGGAAAGGCACAAGGCAGTACCTATTGATTTAAAAATTGGTGAGACCTACTCTTCTCTGATTATTACCGGTCCAAATACTGGTGGTAAAACCGTATCTCTGAAGACTCTGGGACTCCTTTCCCTCATGGCACAGGCCGGCCTTCACATCCCTGCCCTTGCAGGAAGCCGCCTGCCAATCTTTAGCGATATCTTTGCAGATATCGGTGATGAGCAGAGTATTGAACAGAACCTGTCTACTTTCTCATCTCACATGAGCAATATCATTTTCATTGTGGAGCACGCAGATGAAGATTCTCTCTGCCTCTTCGATGAACCAGGTGGCGGAACAGATCCTGCCGAAGGTGCAGCTCTGGCCATCGCCATTCTTAATGCCTTAAAAGCACGCGGTACCACTACTATGGCAACCACTCACTATACAGAATTAAAGACTTACGCAATTGCTGAGCCTGGAGTTGAAAACGCATCCTGCGAGTTCGACCTGAAGACCCTGCGTCCAACCTACCACCTCATGATTGGTGTACCAGGTTCGTCAAATGCATTTGCCATCGCCAAGCGTCTTGGCATGCCTGACGAAATCACAGATGCTGCCCGCCAGAATCTGTCTGATAATCAGATCAAGATGGAAAAGGTTATTGCAGAACTTGAAGAAGCCCGTAAGGAAGCTGCCAGCGACCGTGCGGAAGTTGAGACTCTCAAGATTGAGACCAACAAGTTGCGTCAGAGTCTCACAGATAAGAATAAGAATCTGGATGAAAAGCGAAATGAAATTCTTCACAAGGCTAAGAAGCAGGCGGAAGAAATCCTGGCAGAGGCAAAGGATACTGCCGACCAGGCAATTCGTGACTATAACAAGTGGCTGAAGAATCCTGCCAAGGCAGATGCCCGTCGCATGGAAGAAGAAAGAGCCGCTCTTCGAGATAAGATGTCCAAGATGGAAAGCAAGAAAGCCGCTCCAAAGGCCAAGATTTCTGGCCAGAAGGCTTCCGACTTCCACATTGGTGATAAGGTTCTGGTACTGAACCTGGATACAGAAGGATACATTGTCGCAGAAGCCGATTCCAAGGGTCGCCTTCAGGTGCAGATGGGAATTTTGAAATCTGCATACAAGCCTGAAGAACTGCTGATTCTTCCAGAAGATCCCGCACCTAAGGACAATCATGCAACACGTCGTGCCATGAGAGCCGCATCTTCCAGCAAGGCCATGACCTTCAATCCAGAAATCAACTTGCTGGGTTGTACTGTGGATGAGGGTATTTCTCAATTAGAAAAATTCCTGGACGACGCCATGCTTACCCATATCGCCAAGGTACGTATTGTACACGGCAAGGGCACAGGTGCTCTGCGCACAGGTATTCATAATTACTTAAAGAAGCAGAGTTTTATCAAGTCCTACCACCTGGCAGAATACGGTGAAGGTGATGCCGGTGTGACCATTGTTGAATTCAAATGATACTAGATCTGTCATTAAATAGGAGGAGGGGAAACATGAACAAACCAAAAATCTTAATCGTTGATGATGATGAGAATATTGCAGAACTCATTTCCTTATACCTAAATAAGGAATGTTTTGATACAGAAACTGTTGGAGATGGTGAAGCTGCCCTGAAGCTTTTCCCTGTTTATAAGCCAGATCTGGTACTCCTGGATCTGATGCTTCCTGGCATGGATGGCTACGAGGTTTGTCAGAATCTCCGTCGGGAAAGCAATGTGCCAATCATCATGCTGTCTGCCAAGGGCGAAGTATTCGATAAGGTACTGGGTCTGAAGCTGGGCGCTGACGATTACATTCAGAAGCCTTTCGACTCCAACGAAATGGTTGCCCGGGTTCGCGCCGTTCTGCGCCGCACATCAACTCCGTCACCAAGTCAGACAGAAATCCTAGAAACACCTGATCAGGTTCATACGGGTTCCTTCGTGGAATTCCCTGACCTCATCATCAATATTTCCAACTACACAGTCATGTACATGGGCAAAGAATTGGACATGCCACCTAAAGAGCTGGAACTCCTTTACTTCCTGGCTTCCAAGCCAAACCAGGTATTCACACGTGAGCAGCTCCTGAATCAGCTTTGGGGATTTGAATTCATGGGCGATACCCGTACCGTTGACGTGCACATCAAACGACTTCGGGAAAAACTTTCCGGCAAACATAACTGGTCCATCGCCACAGTTTGGCGTATCGGTTACAAGTTCGAAGTAAAATAAATATCACTCCATGCAAATGAGATGTGCAGTTCATTTGCCATGTTTTAAGCGATTACATATGGGAAGGTAAAATTATGCAGCGTTCTGTACTCGACCGAATTTACATAGCGTTCCTGCTTATTCTGGTGGTTTCTTTTGTTTTCTTAATTTATTTTATTTCATATTTCACTCGACGGTCTCTCATGCAGGAGAAGCAGGATACCCTCACCAATGAGGCCAACCTGATTGCCTCCCAGGCGGTGTCTTCCTACGAGAGTGGCGATATCAGTAAGGAGGAGCTGACCCAGTATCTGAGTTACTATGCCACCGCTTTGAACGCCGATATTTGGTATATGTCTTCGGAGGGTAGTCTCATTGCCTATTCGGATTCAGCCAAGTATTTCAGCAATGCTTCTTCCACAGATGCCAGCAGCGTGATGCAGGAGAAAAAAGCGCCACCTGCAAGCATCTATGACCTGGACAAGAATTACAAGCTGAAGAAGGAATCTTATCGCTCTGGAAAATTCTATGGAGTTTTCTCCAACCAGATGTTATCCATCAACGCACCTCTCTATGCTTCCACTGTGGATGAAAAAGGTCAGCCTCACAGAACCTACATTGGCACTCTGATTATGCATACGCCACTGGAAGAAATCGGCGATACCATGAAGAATTACTATACCGTGAGCTTTATGCCATGTCTGGTAATCATTGCCATTTCCTTCATCTTCCTGGCCATTATTTCTCGTAAGGTGGTTCGACCAATCAAGAAGCTTTCCGGCGTTGCCGAGGAATATTCCAAGGGTAACTTCGACGTAGAAACCGGTATTCATACAGAAGACGAATTCGGCCAGCTGGCTGGTTCCATGGAATACATGGCCGGCGAGTTACAGAAGTTGGATGAATACAGAAGAGATTTTGTAAGTAACATTTCCCATGACTTCCGCTCTCCTCTTACCTCCATCACAGGATACGTACAGGCCATGCAGGACGGCACAATCCCTCCTGAAAACCAGCAGAAGTATCTGGGCATTGTCCTGAACGAAACCAAGCGACTCACCAAGCTGACAAATGGACTGCTTGACCTGAACAACCTGGAAAGTTATGGGCCATACCTCAAGCTCAGTACATTTGACTTCATCGATATTATTAAGCCAACTCTCAATACTTTTGAAATGAAATGTATTGATAAGAATGTGGCTATCTATCTGAACAACCACGCAGAAAAGACCATGGTTACCGCAGATAAAACGAAAATTCAGCAGGTGGTTTATAACCTGATTGATAATGCCCTGAAGTTCACACCAGCAGGCAAGAAGATTTACGTCACCATTAATGAGAAGAACGATAAGCTCATTGTCTCCATTAAGGATGAGGGTATTGGAATGGATGAGGATACCCAGAAGAAGATCTGGACCCGATTCTACAAGGGTGATACCTCCCGTGGTAAAGACAAGGGTGGCACCGGTCTTGGCCTTGCCATTACAAAGGAAATTATCAAGGCTCATAACGAGAATATCGAGGTATTCTCCCACATGGGTCAGGGTAGTGAATTCGTCTTCACTCTTCCAAAGGCTCCTGAGCACGGGAAGGATGCTTCCGGCACAGACTCCCTGTCCCACAGCGGTAATACCACAAGCGGACTGGTTCATTCAGGAAATACAGGTGGACTGACACACTCAGAAAACACAAGCGGCCTGACACAGGAAGAGAATTCTAAGTCCGCTGAATGATTGTAATATTCTGATAGATTTGTAATTTCCATAAAAATAACCCTCCTTACTGAACTTTACATTGTCCAGTAAAGAGGGTACCTATCAAAGGATGAGGCTTTTTAATTTTACTTAGAATTGTTCAAGATTCGTTTACCAATGCAGGCGATGAAGTTCACCTTCTGCTTCCAGTCCTGGGAAGTTCAGCTGACGTAATGCTTCATAGAGGACAATGGCTACTGAGTTCGCCAGGTTCAGAGATCTTTCCTCTGGCATCATTGGAATACGAATACATTCCTCTGGATGCTGAACCAGAATTTCCTCTGGAATACCGGCGCTTTCTTTACCAAACATAATGAAGTCACCATCATGGAATTCCACATCTGTGTAGCGATATTTTGCCTTGGTTGTAGCATAAAATACACGAGGCGTGCAAGCTGCCACCTTGCTTTCTGTATCGCCCTTCTTTGCATTTTCAATTCCGTCACCAATCTCATTTGCAGAGATTTCCTGCTTAATATCTTCATCCACATAAGCACTTACGCTACTAACGATGGCTGGATCGTAGTCTTCCTTGAAGCCATTGCGGATATAGAAGTCATAGATGTCGGCGTAGGATGTGACATCCAGTCTTGGCCAGTAATCCAGGCCAGAGCGCTTTAGCATTTTGTCTGTGATCTGGAAACCCAGGGGCTCAATCAGATGCAGGGCCGTATTGGTGATGACGCAGGTACGTCCGATATTTCCTGTATTGGCCGGCATTTCCGGCTCAAAAAGTACAATGTTAAGCATTTATCTTCTCTCTTTTCTTCGAAAATACCCGCCAGGTAAAGCCTGGCGGGCCAATAAACAATTTGAATTTTTTCTTTACTCCCACTAAATCAAAGTGCCAAGAATCACAAAGCTCAATATTCTTTCCACAAGGAAAACCGCAGCACAGGCTGCAAGAGCAACCACAATCAGGCTCTTCTTTTTATAAGCCAGAAGCAGAGCCAGGATAAATCCCACAAGGCCTGGCAGAAGTCCAATCACACCACCATATGTGGCAACTGCGGACGGAGAAGTGATGATTGCTGGGAATGTCATAGCTGCAAGGCAGGCATATGGCACATAATATAAAAATGATTTTACAAACTGATTCTTGATTTCCTTCTTAAGCAGAACAAGTGGCAGCATACGAATGAGGTATGTGACACCAGCCATGACAAGGATATAAATGTAAATGTTACGCATGACTAGACACCTCCTCTTCCTCCACATGTGGATGAAGAATTGCTGCGATTGCAGAAACAAGCAGGGTAACAATGATGATGGCAAAGCCGGAAGAAATTTTCTTCATACCTGGCACATATGCAAATGCACTTGCCAGGGCCATGGCTGCGAGCACAACTCCAAGTACCGCTTTATTCTCCTTGGCAGGTGGGATGATGATTGCCAGGAACATTCCATAAATTGCAACAGAGAATGCGCTCATAAGAAAGGCTGGCATAATGCTTCCTGAGATTGCTCCCAAGGCAGTTCCCAGAACCCAGCCTGGAACGGCAACGGCAATGGCACCATAGGAATAGAAAATATTCAACTTTCCTTTTCTTGCTGCACTAACGCCGAAGATTTCATCCGTCACACTGTAAGCAAGAAGAAGTCTTTTTCCTGTACCAGTTCCCTTCTGCAATTTCTGAGAAAGAGAAATGGACATAAGACTATATCTCAAATTAATAATCAGCTGAGTCAGAGCCATTTCAATTAGGCTTCCGCCAGCTACGATAATATCAAGACCTGCGAACTGGCCTGCTGAAGTTACATTTGTCAGAGAAATAATAACTGCCTGCAGAATTCCAATGTGGTCCTTAACCGCCATCATACCAAAAGTAAAGGACACTGCCAGATATCCCAGAGCAATTGGAATACCGTCACGCATACCCTCTTTGAATTCTTTCTTATTCAAATCGCTTTACTCCTAATTCTTATTCCCCTTAGATGGATTTTGCCAAATCCATTTGCACCCAGAGTCACCTTCATAAACTATGCGTACGTTGTCTACCTTACCGCGGATGGGCACTTCTGTCAATTAAAGTGAGGGCAAATTTGCTAATGACTGACCTGGCCTTTTCTGGCATGGGATGGTTTTCTGCAAAAGTCGCCACTATTTTTTTATTTGTCGATTTCGGGCAGGCAGAAATTTTCTCCAATCAACAAATTTCCTTATGTTCATTAAAAAAGTTGAGAATCCGACCTAGGGCCACGAATCTCAACTTATTCGATCTGATTTATTCGCTTGCCTAAACCAGCTTGTTCAAACCAACCAGTTTCCTGACCTCAACCAGCTTGCTCTAGTCAAGCATCATCCTAGAGAGTAGAAATGAAATGCTCAATTCTTCCCATGGCATCCTTCAATCTATCCATGGAGTATGCGTAGGAGATTCGAAGGAAGCCCTCACCAGAATCACCGAAAGCAGTGCCTGGAACAACAGCCAGCTTCTCCTGCTTGAGAAGACGAGTAGCGAATTCTTCGGATGTCATGCCAAAGCGCTGAATAGATGGGAAGATATAGAAAGCTCCCTCTGGTTCAAAGGCTGGCATGCCAATTTCATTTAACTTCTTTACCAGATATCTACGACGCTCGTTATAAGAAACGCGCATTCTTTCAATATCAGCATCTCCATTCTTAACAGCTTCCACAGCAGCATACTGAGATGTTGTTGGGGCACACATAATGGCAAACTGATGAATCTTAGTCATAAGGCCACAGATTTCTGCTGGGGCAAATGCGTACCCCAGTCTCCAACCAGTCATGGCATAAGCCTTGGAGAAACCATTGATGACAATAGTTCTTTCCTTCATGCCTGGAAGGGATGCAATACAACAATGCTCATTCTTACCATAGTTCAGAGCTGCATAGATTTCATCTGTCAGAACATAGATATCCTTTTCGATGCAGACCTTGGCAATTGGTTCCAACTCTTCCTTCGTCATAATGGCACCTGTTGGATTGTTAGGGAATGCCAAAATCAAAATCTTGGTTTTATCTGTAATGGCTGCACGGAGTTCTTCCTCTGTGAGCTTGAAATTATTCTTCTCCTGCAGATCAATGGTAACCGGAGTTGCACCAATCAGTTCTGCACATGGCTTGTATGATACATAGCAAGGTTCTGGAATGATTACTTCATCTCCTGGATTGCAAAGTGCACGGAGAGCAAGGTCAATACCTTCACTACCACCTACTGTTACCAGACATTCATGAAGTGGATCATAATCCACATGGTATTTACGAGAATACATCTTTGCCAGTTCCTGGCGCAATTCCTTAAGGCCGGAATTAGATGTATAGAAGGTCTTTCCCTTTTCCAGAGAGTAGATACCTTCCTCAGCAATATGCCAAGGAGTTTCAAAATCAGGTTCCCCTACACCAAGTGAAATAGCATCTGGCATTTCACTAACGATATCAAAGAACTTTCTGATTCCTGATGGCTTTAAGCCGACAGCAACTTCGTTATATGACTTCATGGCATAATCTGGATACGTTCATCAATATCCTTTTCCTCTCCCAGAATTACACCATTCTCCTTATACTTACGAAGAACGAAATAAGTTGCTGTGGAAACAACTGCCTCCAGTGGAGCAATCTTGTTATATACGAACTGTGAAATATCACGCAGTGTCTTTCCTTCAATGGTAAGAATTAAATCAGAACCAGAACCAGAGATGAGATGTACAGACTTTACTTCATCAAAACGACTGATTCGCATAGCAATCTTATCAAAGCCCTGTCCACGCTGTGGTGAAATCTTTACACCAATCAGAGCGGATACATACTCTTCATCTGTCTTGTCCCAGTCAACAGACGCACGATAACCACAAATGACCTTGCTGGCTTCCAGTTCTGCCATTTCCTTTTCAACCGCTTCCTGACTTGTACCTAACATAGCCGCCAGATCCTCTGTCGAAAGACGACCATTGTTTTCCAGTAGATGTAATAATTCCTCGCGCATCTTTTTTCCTCCAATTTAGTCATTTTTATGAAAGCTACCTGCTTTCAATCTTACATTTTATCGCCTTCAAAAAGTGTTATTGCTCGGTTCCAGCCTGCCTCAGATACCACAAGCTTTCCCTTTTCCATGGTGAGTTCTCCCAGAAGGCACCCCTTAATTCCTGCTGCTGCCGCATCATGCAAAAGTTTCTCCACATGCTCTTTCCGAGTCAGCACAGCAAAGGATCCCAGCGCAGAAGCAAGATATGGATTTACATTCTTCACTTCTGCCAGTTCAATACTTTCCTGGAGAATTGGAATTTTCTCATGATGAATTCGAATACCAAAGCCCGTCTTTTCCGACAGTTCATAGGCCAAACGATACACTCCACCCGTGCCACCTGCATGGCAAATGACTTTCATATGAGCCAGTTCTCTTTCCACGGCAATCCAGGAAGCTGCCTTCTGTTGCAGATCATAATCCTTCTCGTCATGAATGACCTTGGTCAGAAAGTGCTTGGAAAACCTACCCGAAAGTTCTGTGTAATTTCGTCTCAGAATCTGCTCCGCCCCAAAACTGCCAGCATTTCCAAAGTAAAGCACCTGGTCTCCCGCCGCCGCAATGGCAACTGGGTAAAATGCCTTCTCCGGAATATCCGCGCCAGCATAGGACCAGTGACCATTTGCAACAATCTGGAAGGTATAAGAATCTCCTTCCCCTGAATAAATGGTATTGCCGCCGGCAATAATGATATTTCTCTTCTTACAAGCAGCCGCAAGAGCAGACATCTCTTCACGAATGGCCGCCTCAGGTGTTTCCTCCGACGCCACAATCAGAATACTAACGGACTCGATTCTGGCTCCCGCCATGGCGATGTGATTGCCAGCTCTAAGAAGAGCAAGCAAAGCCGCCGACTGAAATACTGTGGGCTCCGTACTCTCGCACTGCGGATTCAGTCCACGCACCTCGTAGGAAGCCGCAGCACCAATGGCACTGAGTAGTCCCGTGTTTGGATTCAGAACACTAAAATCATCACCAATTTTTGTGCCCACCGGCACTTCTTTCTTAATATGTCTCAACACGCTTCTCTTTAAGATACGTGTAGACACAGTTCCCTTTTGTTTTTGCATATACTCCCATCTTGCCAATCCCCTTGGCAAATGAACTTTTCAGCGATCCTCTCATCCGGTTCGTTATGCAGAAACGAGCGGGATAAACCCGCTCGAAACGATTACACTAATCGGTTTTTGATTGAGTCATACCTCAGCCAAGGCTTTACCTCTCGGCCTGTACAATGACTAATCCTTTTGTAACTCAGTCCTACTGTGGCTGAGTCTGGCCATCAGGTGCTGGAGTTGTTTCTACAGTAGGTGTCTCCACTGCTGGATCCTCTGTGGCTGACGCTTCTGTGGCTGGAGCCTCTGTGGCTGGTGCTTCTGTGGCAGGTGTTGCTGCTGCCGCCGCAGCCGCTGCAGCCGCTGCCTGAGCATCTGCTGTTGCCTGGGCTTCCGCAGCTGCCTGAGCTTCCACGTAAGCTGTATGACCTGGATTGATATGTATTTCAGCAGCGGAAGCCTGATAACGGCTGGAGTTTACCTGAATTGTATCAACCAAAGTACCATTTTCATAAACATACTTATAAAGAGCACCTGTGTAACCTGTAACTGCCTTCTCGACAGTCACGCCTTCCGACTCAACAGGAACGGATCCATCTTCTACAATACGATCCTCACCGGGCTGAATAACACCTGTTGTTGCAGATTTAAACTTAATTGTTCTGCCTGGATCACGGTATTCCTTACCATAAATTGTGAATGTCAGATTACCAGAGCCATCCCATTCACCACAAATGTAGATAGGATTCTCCAGATTATTCTTGAACTTCAGATCCAGGATACCACCTGCAATAGCCGCGTCAAATGAGATTGGCACGTATGATACAGTCATGGAATGGTTATTCCTCTGTACGATTTCAAGCTCAGAAAGAAGAGCTGCATTGTAAAGAGTTGTAGCCACCTGACATACACCACCGCCGACACCATCAACAATCTTAGTGCCCACATAGTTGTGGCCCATGCCATATCCATTTTCAACAGTGATAGGGGAAATATTCTGATATACAGAGATTGTTTCACCTGGGAAAAGAACACGTCCATTCATCAGTTCTGTGGCACGTTCTACGTTCTTTGCACGAGAAGTACCTGTGTCGTAATGAGTTGTATATGTTCCTAATTTGTCATGAATTGTTGCGATTGCCTGCGCTGTAGCATTTTCGCTTTCATCAGCCATCTGCATATCTGTTGTGATGTCACTGCCATCCCAGCCGTCAGCCATCAGATCTTCCAGAACTGTCTTCATAGCAGAACTATCCACCGATGCAATTTCACCACTCATGGATACAGAAACTGTACCATCATCATTCTTGTTGAGTGTGAAACCATTACCTGCATCTGTAATATTGTTCAGATCAGAATTTACAACGGTCTTAATCATATCCTCATCCAGGGTACGATTTAAGGCAATCTCCCCCTTACCTGCGGCAAGGTTCTTCTGATCCTTATATCTCTTTAACAATGTTCCTGTGTTCCCAAGACCAACTGCCTCGTCCACAGCATCTTTCAGGTGATTATCATAGCCCAAAGCACCCAGAGTTGTTGTAACATTACCAACAGAGCTATTCAGTGTAACACTTACTTCAGACTCATTGCCGAACTCTGTCTTCAGAGAAGCCAATGCTTCATCCGGAGTCAGTCCGCTTACATCGAATCCATCAACTGTGACACCACTTGCAATTGTCATGTCCTTAACAGCATCCGAGAATGTAGCTGCTGCCTTAACTGTATTTACCTTTGTATTCTTTCCAGCAGGTACTGCAAGAAGCGCAAGTACCATTGCTGCAACCAGCCCTGTAGCCAGTTTCTTTTCTCTTCTCATTTTTCTCATTTTGTTCTTAACCAATTTCTAAAACTATTCTCAAAGCAACCCAAAACCATTAACAAAACACTAAATTAATCAGCGTCCCATCATCAGAAGGCCAATAATCATGCCTGCTGCAAGAAGGGCACAGATTGTGCCTGCAATAATTCTCTTTGTCTTACTTTTTTTGCTAGAAAAATTTACCATTTTTTCCCTTTCATTCCGCATATGCGGTAACATAACACGACACATAAGTGTCTAATCCTTACACTATTTCTTCTGCGCCTTCATCTCTTTGTCATGATAGTGCTTGCAGGCTTCCTGCAAAACACAGTTTTCGCAATGAGGTCTGCGTGCGATGCACACCGTTCTACCAAGCGCAATTATTTGATGATTATACAATATCCACTGCTCTTTTGGAACACATTTCATCAAATCTAATTCGACTTTTGTAGGTTCTTCCTCTTTGGTAAGCCCCAGTAATTTGGAAATTCTCTTCACATGGGTGTCCACCACGATGGACTGGTCACCAAAAATGTTGCCTCGAATTACATTGGCTGTCTTTCTGCCAACTCCTGGAAGGGATACCAGATCATCCAGTTCCCTTGGCACCTGACCGTCATAGCGGTCAAGAAGCGCATTGGCACAGGCAATAATATTCCTGGCCTTATTGTGGAAGAATCCCGTTGGCTTTATGTCCTGCTCCATCTCCGAAAGATTGGCATGGGCAAAGGCCTCCAGGCTTGGATACTTGACGAAAAGAGTCTTTGTAACCTCATTCACCCGGGCATCTGTGCACTGGGCAGACATAATGGTGGCAAAGAGAAGCTGCCAGGCAACTCCCGGCTCAAAGTCCAGAGAGCACTTAATGTCTGTTCCAAATTCTTTATTCAGTTTTTCGCAGACCAGGGCTGCTCTTTCTTTCTTAGTCATTCTTATTTCCCCCGCAAATAAACTGCACATCTCATTTGCAAAATTATTCAGCATCGGTTGCTGCCTTGCCACGAAGGGAATCAATGAACTGCTGAGCGGTACGGCCAGACATGCCACCATGGTAGATTTCCCACTGGTTGGCTGCTGCCAGGAGTTCCTCCTCAGTCATCTTGATTTCTGGGCAACGAGAAGCAAGTTCCATAATGATCTGGTTAAATTCCTTCTTGTCAGGATTGATGTAGCGGATTGCACAACCAAAACGGCTGGAAAGAGAAAGTTTCTCTTCCACAGTATCGCTGTGGTGCAGGTCGTCTGACATGTCAGACTTATCCTTCCAGCTTTCACGAATCAGGTGACGGCGATTTGATGTTGCATAAATCAGCACATTGTCTGGGCGAACTTCCAGACCACCTTCGATGACAGCCTTCAGATACTTGTACTCAATTTCAAAATCTTCAAATGAAAGATCATCCATATAAATGATGAATCTGTAATTACGATTCTTGATGATGGAAATCAGGCGGCTCAGATCCTTGAACTGATGCTTGTAGATTTCAATCATACGAAGTCCCTGATCGTAGTACTCGTTGATGAGTGCCTTGATACTTGTGGACTTACCTGTTCCGGCATCACCGTAAAGCAGGCAGTTATTGGCAGGACGTCCCTGTACAAACGCTTCTGTATTCTCACGAAGTTCCTGCTTCTGTACTTCGTAACCAACCAGGTCATCCAGCTTTACATACTCCGTGGATGTGATTGGAAGAATCTCCATATCATGACCATCTTCATGGCGAATTCGGAAGGCCTTGTTCAGACCAAACATACCTACACCATAATCATGGTAGAAGTCAGTGATGATGGCGAACATCTCATTTGCCACCTTTGCTTCCACATCATCTTTGATGATGACCTTTGTGATTGGCTGTCCCTTTTCGTCCTTCTTTCCTGTCTCCACAAGGCTACCTTCGTTGGCAAATACTGCCTCCAGGCGTTCTGTGATATCCAGAACCTTCTCGGAAATATTGCGATTGAACATCTGCTCCTTCTTGGAAATGGAATGGTAGTGCGTCACAGTTGTGAAGCAGTCGATTCCCAGAGCTTCCTCAATCTTGTCGAAATCGTAGTTATAAAGTCTGCAGAAAATGCGCATATCATTCTTGGCAAACTGGTTAACAGAGCCATTGCTAGCCCCAACCTTTTCTGCAGTCATCGTAAATGGGTTTTCGTTTGTGATTAAAAGATAAGTTAAATAATCGTGCCAGAGATTTTTATCAAAAGCAAAATCCGTTGACACCTCAAGGAGAGCACGAATTTCTTCATAAATTCTGCTGATCAAATTCTCTTTCTCATCCAGATTTTCATCAAAATCATGCATGATGGCAGCGAGTCGCATTAAAATGCTATCCTCACCAAACTGACGAAACATAACTAACCTTGGAATTTCACGATACATATGAACCCTTCTTTCCTGTCTTGTAAGTCACTTTTCTATATTTCAGCAAATGAGTTGCGCTAATTTATCACAAGTTCATTTGCAGATGTACGAATATATTATCTGTGCAGGAATTTTCTCTTCAGCACATCTGTTACCGATGTTAATTCTTTCATCTTGAGAATGAAGGCCATGAGGATATAAACCAGCACGCCTACACCAATCAGGATGATTAAATCCAGGAACTGATAGATTTTACGTTCCATTGGAAGCACATGTTCTAGCAGGAAGCTAAGTCCCTTAATAACCACAAACATTACCACTGTGGATGCAGCAATTTTGATAAAAGCATCACGGATTTCGTCGCCGTGATAATCTTCCACCTTACGCTTCAGGAAGAACATAAGCAGAGCCATGGATGTAAGACCTGCCAGCGAATATGCAAAACCAAGTCCCAGAGCACCTGCCACACGAACAAAGATAAAGCTTAAGATCATGTTCAGGCAAAGGATAAAGATGTTAATTTTTACAGGCGTCTTTGTTTCAGAGACAGCATAGAAGCCCTGAAGAAGTACCTGTCGAATCGAATATCCCACAATACCGATGGCATAGAAAATCAAAATATCTGAAAGACTAAGCATATTTTCTGTGGTGAATTTTCCCTGCAGATAAAGAGCGCGAATCAATTCCTTTGCTACAGCAATAATTCCAAAAGATGCAGGCAGAGTCAGAAACATGACACTGCGAATTCCATTTGAAATATCCTGCTTATAATTCTGAACCATGCCCTTGCTGTAATGCTCTACCATGGTCGGGAAGATGGATACTGCTATGGAGTATCCAAGAATATTGATTGGAAGCTGCATAATACTCTGTGCATTCTGCATCTGAGAAAGTACGCTTTCTCCAACCGTTGTACCGAAGTACTTATTTACAATCAGATTCAGCTGGGAAACAGAAACACCTAGTAGCATAGGGCCAAAGAGGCGGAAGAATTTTCTTACACCTGGATGATGCAGGTCCAATCCCTTCTGATATTTAAATTCTGATTTTGCAATAGGAATTGCCTGAATCAGGAAGTCTACGAAAGCACCAGTTACAACACCTAAAGAGAAACCGGCAATACCAAGTCCAGCCTTGTAAAGCATGATGCCTACAATAATCATTACGAAGTTATAGGCAATGGAACCTAAAGAAGATGGAATGAAGTTCTTGTAGGACTGAAGAATACCCATGCTGATTCCAATGAGACACATAAATAAGCACTGGAAGAACATGATACGAGTCAGCTTAACCGTCAGGTTCAGGAATGGTTCACCACCCTGTGAGAAATCTACGATCAGTGGCAGAAGCTGTGGCGTGAAAATTTCACCCACTACACAAAAGGACATAACTACAATGGCGACCAGTTTCAGAATGGTACTGGCCATCTTGTAACCATCTTCATCCTCACCCCGGGCAATATATCCACTGAATACAGGAATAAAGGCAGAGGTTAGACCGCCACCTACAAGCACTGTATAAATGGTATCTGGAATGGTAAAGGCTGCATAATAAGCATCCGAATACATCCCCATTCCAAATGTGGATGTGATAATAATATTTCTCACATATCCAAGCATGGAGGACAGGAAGTTTGCCACCACCAGGATTCCAGCCGCACGCATGGTGCCCTGTTGCATTCTCTTTTTCTTTGTTTCTGACATGAATCTAATTCCTATCTCTTTTCACAATTTGAATCCCAGGTCATTTTCTTTGATATCTTTAGATCAGCACATTGATATCCACTTGAAATTACGTTGTTAGCCACTTTTTCCTAGTTTTCCATTTAAGCATAGTTAATCTATTGTAATGCTTCACATAGATTAGCAAGTTTCGGGGCTTCTGTCAAAATTTACCTATCGCTTACAATCCCCAGACAATAACAGAAGGGGTGCAGATATCTGCACCCCTCCCTATTTCATTTTATCTGCCAACTTACACTGACACCATTCCGCATTAACCTGCAGAAATCAGATCCCAACTAATTAGTTCGCCTTATTCTGGATGTACTCGTCGATTGCCTTAGCTGCAACCTTACCGGCACCCATAGCCTTGATAACTGTAGCTGCACCAGTAACTGCATCACCACCAGCGAATACGCCTTCACGTGTTGTAGCACCATTTTCGTCGGCAACAAGTCCACCACGTTTTGTTACTTCAAGACCAGCTGTTGTGTTCTTGATTAGTGGGTTTGGTGAAGTACCGATTGAAACGATGAAGCAGTCAGCTTCGAATTCGTTGAACTTGCCTTCAATTTCAACCGGGCTTCTTCTGCCGGAAGCATCCGGTTCACCAAGTTCCATAGCCTGGCACTTAACTGCCTTAACCCAACCGTCTTCGCCAACAATTTCAACTGGGTTGTTAAGAAGTTCGAACTTGATTCCTTCTTCCATAGCATGCTCTACTTCTTCCTTACGAGCAGGAAGTTCTTCCATAGAACGTCTGTATACGATTGTAACGTCAGCGCCAAGACGCTTAGCTGAACGAGCAGCATCCATAGCAACGTTACCACCACCAACAATAACCGCCTTCTTAGGATGCATGATTGGTGTTGTAGACTCATCAAGGTAAGCCTTCATGAGGTTGATACGTGTAAGGAATTCGTTAGCTGAGTAAACACCATTTAAGCTTTCGCCTGGGATGTTCATGAATCTTGGGAGACCAGCACCGGAACCAATGAATACAGATTCAAAACCGAATTCATCAAAAAGTTCATCGATAGTGATTGTCTTACCAATAATTACGTCAGTGTCGATTTCAACCCCCATATCCTTCAGACCTTCAACTTCCTTCTTAACGATTGCCTTAGGAAGACGGAATTCAGGAATACCGTAAGCAAGTACGCCACCTTCTGTGTGGAGTGCTTCGTAAATGTTAACCTTATAACCCTTCTTAGCAAGGTCTGATGCACAAGCAAGACCTGAAGGACCAGAACCGATAACAGCAACCTTGTGTCCGTTTGGAGCTGGAACAACTGGCTTTTCTGTTGAGTGCTGGTTGTGGTAGTCCGCTACGAATCTTTCAAGACGTCCGATTGCAACTGATTCACCCTTAACGCCACGAGTACACTTCATTTCACACTGTGATTCCTGTGGGCAAACACGTCCGCAGACTGCTGGAAGTGAAGAAGACTCTGTAATTATCTTGTAAGCTGCTTCGAAATCACCATTTACGATTTCAGCAATGAATTCTGGAATATTAATCTGAACTGGGCAATGAGCCTGGCAAGGACGTGTCTTACAGTTAAGACATCTCTTAGCTTCATCCATTGCCTGTTCTACTGTGTAACCAAGTGTTACTTCTTTAAAGTTCTTATTTCTGACATTAGGATCCTGTGCTGGCATAGGATTCTTATCAGGTCTCATATTGAAATCTGGCATTTTACTGTTCCCCCTTATGAAGAAGATTACATGCTTCATCTCTAGCATGTGCCTCAAATGGCTTATACATTGTTCCACGGTGCATAGCTTCGTCGAAATCTACTTCGAAACCATCGAATTCTGGACCATCAACACAAGCGAACTTAGTCTTACCACCAACTGTAAGTCTGCAGCCACCACACATACCTGTACCATCGATCATGATAGGGTTCATGGAAACTACAGTCTTAACATTGTACTTCTTTGTTGTGAGAACAACGAACTTCATCATGATCAGTGGTCCGATTGCAATAACTTCATCGAACTGCTCACCATTCTTAATGAGTTCTTCAAGTGGTGCTGTAACAACACCCTTCTGTCCTACTGAACCATCATCAGACATCAGGATATAGTTATCAGAGCAGGCACGGAATTCGTCTTCCAGGATAACAAGATCCTTTGTACGGAAACCAACGATACTTGTAACTCTGCATCCTTCTTCATGTAACTTCTTAGCAACAGGATAAGCAATGGCACATCCAACACCACCACCGACAACTGCTACATTCTTAAGACCTTCAGTCTTAGTAGCATTTCCCAGAGGGCCAGCGAAATCGTGGATTTCATCGCCTTCATTCAGAGAATTAAGAATCTCTGTTCCAGCACCTACGATCTGATATACGATAGAAACGGTTCCCTTTTCACGATCATATCCCTCAATAGTGAATGGAATACGCTCGCTGTCTTCCTTTGCGCGTACAATTACGAACTGTCCTGGCTCTGCCTTACGAGCAATAAGTGGAGCTTCCACTTCGATCAGAACAACCGTTGGATTGAGCGTCTGTTTCTTTACGATCTTGAACATGCTTTTACATCTCCTTTGTATGATATATTCCTAATTTTATTAATTAACAATCCTGAACTTTGCAAATGAGCTGCCCGTATTTCCAGCATTCCCTGCAAAGATTATGTCGGACCCAGGTTTCAACATGTGCCTTAGTTCTAAGTATTATAGGCTTATACTTTAACCGAGTAAAGTGCATTTGCACAAATGTGTTGCACATTATACCCCATCTCCAGCAGGCAAGCAAGCCCACTTTTTGCTCAAATCTTAAATTTCGCTAATTATTTCTTCTTTCAGGCCTTTTGCTTCTAAAATTTTGTCCATTTTTACCTTATAAGTAATAAGACTCAGGACATATGGTGGCATATGTCTATTTCCCAGTTCCCAATCCTGTAAAGTTCTATATGGTAGTCCCAGGTATTCACAAAATTCACGGCGTTTCATGCCGGATAATTTTCTCAGTTCAGCGATTTCCTCTGCAGTATCTTTATTCTTCAGCTGACTCTCATTCATGACTCTTTCACGCATGACAGTTAGTCTCTCCTTCAACATGTACTTTTCTTTTCGCGTTTAGCAACCGGGCTTTGCGCTGGTGTAGACTTCTTTCAGCCTAGGCCTGTTCGCGACGCAGGCGGTCTGCACGACCAGCAAATGGATCTGTCTTTGTTGGATCTTCTGTTTCAATGAAGTACTTTTCATACCAGAGAATGAAGCAGTAGATTGACCAGATCTTCTTCATGTTGTGAGCCTTGCCAGCCTTGTGATCATCAAGAAGCTTCATGATTGCATCTTGGTTGAAGTAGCGATTTGCAACTTCACCCTGGAACTTTTCCTTAACCATGCCATAGAACTTGTCGCGCTTCAGCCAGTCGTTCAGTGGTGTCAGGAAGCCCTTCTTAGGCATCATAGATGTCTTTTCAGGCATGTTCTTTTCTGCGGCCATACGCAGTGCATACTTTGTTGTCTTGTCTGTGATTCTGTACTTTGCTGGAATCTTCAAAGCAACAGCCAGCATTTCCTTATCCATAAATGGAACACGAAGTTCCAGAGAGTTAGCCATTGACATACGGTCAGCCTTAACCAGGATATCCTGTACCAGCCATGTCTGCATATCTACATACTGCATCTTGGAAATATCATCCACATCCCCAGCTTCTTCAAAGAACTTCTTTGTATAGAAGGAAGGATCCTTTGATGGAATTGGCGTCTTTAAGATGCCGTCTACTTCGGAATGGTTGTAGACATAGTTATTTCTAATGTAACGCTTTTCAATGCCATAGCGACCACGCATAAGGAACCTTCTTCCGTGGAAGGCAGGCAAATGAGATGCGATGCCACCTAAAACATTTCGAATTGGCTGTGGAACCTTCATGTACTTGGCAAAGTCCAGAGGTTCTCTGTAGTAATGGTAACCACCAAATAATTCATCCGCACCTTCGCCAGACAGAACAGCCTTAACCTGCTCAGCTGCAAGACCTGTCAGATAGTAGAGAGCAATTGCTGATGGGTTTGGAAGTGGTTCATCCATATAATACTGAATGATTGGTGTAGCACCAAAATATTCTTCAGCAGTAATTTTCTTTGTAAAGTTTGGAACGCCTTCATGCTTGGCAAATTCTTCTGCAGGTGCAAGCTCAGAGTACTTCTCTTCTGCATAACCAACAGAGAAAGTCTTGATTTTGTTCTGCTTAGCCATCTCATGAACTACGAAGGATGAGTCAACACCAGATGACAGGAAGCAACCAACTTCAACGTCAGCGAAGGCATGAGACTTTGTAGAAGCCTTAAATGTAGAATCAATAAGATCAGCCCAGTATTCAACAGACTTCTCCTCATCAATATCATACTGAGGTGTGAAGTAACGCTCTTCTGTGAACTTGCCATCCTTAACTGTGAAGCATGTTCCTGGAGTTACCTTGTAAACATTGCGGAACATTGTTTCATTTGTAGGAATGTACTCAAAGCAGAGATAGTCTGGCAGTCTGTTTACATTCAGATCCTTTTCAAACTGGGGGTTTGCAAGGAAAGACTTAATTTCAGAACCGAAGATAAACTTCTTACCCTTCTTAAAATAGAAGAAAGGCTTGATTCCGAAAATATCACGAGCGCCAAAAAGCTCTCTCTTGTTGCGATCCCAGATTACAAACGCGAACATACCACGAAGACGTGTGAGCAATCCCTTGCCCCACTCTTCATAGCCGTGCAGAAGTACTTCTGAGTCTGTATGTGTCTTGAATACGTGACCAGCCTTTTCCAGTTCTTCACGGAGTGGCTGGAAATCATAGATTTCACCATTAAATAAAAGTACCTTTGTGCCATCCTCATTTGTAATAGGCTGGCTGCCGCCCTCAACATCCATGATAGACAGACGGCGGAAACCTAAGGAAACACAGTCATCAACATACTCGTCTCCCTGGTCAGGTCCTCTATGATAAATACGATCAGACATGGCACGAACAATTTCCGTGTTGCGAGCCTGATTATCTTCTTCATTAAAAAATCCTACAAATCCACACATATGGGATTCTCCTTCTTTCACGTTTTCTCGGCAAATGAGATGCCCAGCGATTTACTTGTTTCTTGCTTGTTTCTTACTTGTTT
>OMVA01000107.1 GCA_900314445.1 uncultured Lachnospiraceae bacterium
AGTCCATGTGTCATTTTTTAGTTTCATCAACTGTTGCACTTAGATTGTAAATTCGTCTTATAAAAAAGAAAACCATACCTTTGATAGTTTCCTACCAATAGTTATGGTTCTTAAAAACATATATTTCATAGTTATCCGATTTCTCACAAATTATTTTCCATAATTTCCAAATAATTTTCCGGGAATCCAATCAGATTCAAATCAATATCATTCCTATACTCATCTATCACATTCTCCACTGTTTGGATCAAAGATTTTTTACTGCTTTCATCTGGAAGTCTTTTCAGTAAAACAAGCGTATATGCAAATAATGAGTTATTCTTTATCTCCTGATGCTTTTTCAAAAATGATGTTGTAAATTTTGCTGGTGGATTGAAATCCGTGTTATACATCCTTGCTGCATGTGCACATTTATTTCGTAATACTGACAAACAATGAAGATGATTTTCTAATGTATCCTTTCCAACACCAACCATACGAGCGATAGCATCTTTTTCTGAATAATACATAGAACTGTATAACTTAGACATATTAGAAAAAGACATTAATTCTACAATAACCCACAACGGCATTCTGCTGGAATATTTTATCTTGTGATGTTTCACAATCAGACTATCTTTGTAATAATTTTTCTCCCTGCTGAAATTTTCCATAACTTCCTTGTAACCCTTTTTGTTATAGAAATTATTTTCATCGTAATGTTGATCATACGGAGCTTCCGTACATTTGGCTATTGAAAATCCATATGCTATCTGCGTCCTATAATATACTTCTGCCTTTTCGATATAGCGCCGAAATGTATCACGCAATATTTCATCTACTTTATATAAATGATATACCGTTTCAAAAGTAGTTCCTTCAATATAGTTACTACCAGAAGGCTCTTGTCTGAATTGCAAAGCATAACCCGTAAAACGATAATAATTTACTCTTTTTAATATATCTTTTGCTTTTTCTCTATCAGCAACAATCATCCCGTGAACTATTAACTTATCTAACTGTTCGTCAAAGGTCAATGGTTTTTTCAAATCCATAAAATCTCTCCTTAACGTAAAAAAGCTGAGCACACGACTCAGCTTGGTCCCCAATGTCCAAAAGACTTCGGGCAACTCTGTTACATATAGTGTATTCAAAACTCAGAAAAATTGCAATAGTTTTTATATTTTTTCCGCATTTCCATCAATAAAAAATCTACTACATTGCCTGCAAGTAGTCCCTTACTACTAAGGAATCCTCCCAACACCTTTGCCTTTATCCCACTTCCAGCCATGTGCCTTAGTAGTCGAAACCGTAGTAATTCCAAGGCTTTCCGCCATATTCTGCCCTGTATTGCCCCAGTCTGCGAAGATATGCATTATCATAAAACTGGAGTGCCGTGGCAGACGAAAAGTATTTTTATCATCTCAAACTCTCTACTTTACATTGCTTCATTCTGAATTTATGCTACTACATCCAAAATACACTTATCAAATTTTATTTAATCAATCCTTCTTCCAACGCTTCCGTGTTGGAAACAGTTTCTCACAATAGGCTTTCATTTCTTCATGGGTCATGCCTGCCTATGCACGGGTTAGCATAGTTCTTCCGCTGTGATTACTTTATTAACAAGGCCTGGAGAAAAAACAATACCATCCAGTTTTTCACTTACGACAAACTTCCTTGCAGTTGCAAATGAGATTTCCCCGACTCTGATATTCTCTCCGTAAATTGATGTCATGATTTTATAGGATGTAAATAATGGCATATATCTTTGTCCATCGTGCTGAGACATTAATGTCTGATAATGCATCAACTGTGCGTTAGGGACCTTTGCCGGAACAAAACTCTTTGGCAGATCTGAACAAAATAACATTGCATCCTGTTTATACATCTTCGCATCATGCTCATTAAAATGTAATTCAAAATCTGGTTTTTCCAATTTTACTGGTGCTTCGCCAAATTCCACTGGAATCAGGAAAAGCATAGCCCCAAGATTTATTGTCTGATCATTCAGACTGATATTAAATATTTCATCTTGCATATCATTTGCCTGACTCTTCTTTCTAAAGCCGAGAGATAACACATATATCGCCGCTGGGAGATACAGGCATCCAAATAGAATGAGCACTGGCAGCCCGACAGAATCCTGACCTGATTTGTGATCATTCATCCAGAGCAGAATCAGAAATATGTAAAAAGCGATTCCTATGAGCCCTAAGACTATGGCGACAACTGAACCTTTACCCATCTGTTTCGGATCTGTTCCCGGAATAAATGAACTTCTATTCTTTTTCAACTATGTCTCCCCTTTACTACTTAACAATTCATATTCTATATTTTCCCGTTTGGAAAAGCTGTTCTTTTCAGTAATTCATACTTGTCAAATTTGACCTTACCCTTACCGTTGGTATATACCACAAGGTCTAACTCTGTACCATCGTTTGTCTTTCTCGCTACATAGGCATTAACGTTTTCGCTCTCTGCTGATACAATTTTTTATTTAAGAAATCAAAGTACAATATCTTAAATCTATATGTTCCTACGCCGTGCCCGGCTCCGACTTTAACGACTTCCTCAATATATCCAGGAACAGAATAATATGTCTTATTCCCTTATAGTCTGACCATTTTTCTTGCTTCTGCCGACTTTAAATGTTCTTTTACTTTTTGAGGAATACTATCCTCATCTACGCCTTTGAACTTCTGCCCTTCTTCTAGAATCACCAAAACACATACAATCACAGCTACCAAAACTGCAATTATGATTTCAGTCATATTTATATGATCCACCCTACCTTCATTTGATATATTATTACTGAAATAATGATTGAACTACCCATCACCTAAAGGTAATGGGTTTCAGCCGTAGCAGTTTATAAAAATGAGGACATCATTTCTGAAGTCCTCGAAGTTAGAAGCGTCTTCCGCCCTGTCCACAGTTTGGCTTTTCATCCTCAGGTACATCAACTACATACCCCTGCTGATTTGCTACGTATTCTGCATTAATTTCAGCAATCTCTTTTCTGCCACTGATGTAGTCGTTGTAGAACTCCGTGAGGTCGATGCCTGAGTTCTCGCAGCTCTCGTCTTCCTGCCACTGTCTTACGATTTCGAGACGTTCTTGAAATGTTGTATCTTTGATTAAGTAACTCTTTGCCATTTTCTTATATTCCTTCCAAATTTATCCGTTCTTCTAAAAATGAATTTAGGCAATTCATTTCCTTCGTGCGGAGATTATCTCTAAACTTCCTCAGACACATATACCATGACATCGTTCATAAGTCCGCCTATTATTCCATCCTGTGGCCTGTATTCAGTCTGTGCTATAGATGTAGTGCCTGTCACCCTGTAGATGTCTCTCTTAATTTCACCCATTACCATTCTGTAGGTAACCAGATCCAGCACGATGTCGTCACTATCATTGTCGAGATTGATGATATCTATTTTTGAAGAACCTGGTCTGGTATATATTTTTTCCTTTGCCTCTGAATAAGATAGGCAGATCAAAAGTGGATAGGTATTTAGATTCTGAATTTTTATGTAGAGATGACTATATCGACCAGCAACAGACTTTCTGTCAAAGGCAAAGACCTTGATTCCGCCCGGGACTTCAGACTTCAGGACGGTTGTTCTTTCATCCTCTGAGTCTTTATAACCCACATAATAATCTGCATTGAACTCCATTTCAGGAACATCAAAGATTAGCATTTTCTCAACTGCATTATTATAAATCATGATATGAAGCAGAACTTTATAAAACACTCTGTTTGGAAAATATACGCCCCAAACATAGCCCCTCCAAGGGATTTCAAAACGGAGTTCAACATCTCTCTGCTCATTTGGATTTAATGGAATTCCTTGCTTATTTTTTTCAAAATAAACATCATTTACCTCACCATCAAAGAAGAGTTCAATTACCTGCTGACTCTTATTCTTGCACCAGCACTTTAAGGTCACTCCACTTTCATCGAAGACAAACCCATTTACAATCATTCTTAAATACGGATTATTGCAATAAACGCTAGCACCTTCGATAAACTCACCCGCTGTAAAAGCACAAGTATCAAGCGCCTTGCTCCCTAAAACTTCACGTTCTAAAGGTAACTCAATTACCTCTTCCAGACCTGCGTCCTTCACTAAAATCGCCTCCAATATTTTGAATATCTCACTTAACGAATTCTATTTTCCCCTAATAGATATATTAACACCTATATTGAAAATGTGAGGAGTTATTTTTCTTATTCATTTAAATTTAGAACCATCTTGCCATCTCTGTGCTATTAAATAATCTCTATCAACTTAAAACTATGATTCTCATATTTAAAGTGCATAACCTGGCAGTTACCAAATCCTGTGATATTTTCTAAAGCATCCGGATCAACTTTCTTCAAAAACTGATAACTTGCATTGCCGTGAGATACTGCCAAAACATAGTGGTGATCCTGCTTCATCATGATTTCATCAAGGCAGCGTAACATTCTCTCCTGCATCCTTCGCCTGCTGAATTTCCTCTTCCGTCAGAGGTGAATCACACCAGCCCTGAATCATTTTCTTAAGATTAAAAATAGTTTGCCCATGCCCCATGCCCCAGCTTGTACCGAGACAGATAACTTCTATTACAAAGAGAAGAAGTTATCTTTCACGAAATTAGAGGATGTCTATAAACGCTCCCTGCAGGCAGCAAAAAAGAAAAAGCCCCTCACCTTTCATTGGCGAGGTGGCTATTTCACAAAAGAAATCATTCAGGAAATTGTGGACGAAATTCGAAAGGTGGCCAGTGAGAAAAATCTGACCGCCATGATTTCCATGAACTATGCACAGGCTATAGTCCGAGTGCATTTTGAATCCCCTTACCTTCAGGAGGAACTGCTTATGCAGGGCGCCAACGAAGGCGAGAAATACGAAGGTGAGTAATAAGAGGCGACCTCATAATGGAGTCGTCTCTTAAATAATTATAGTTTTCTATGAGGTGCGCCTGTCAAAAGGCCCATCTTTTTTATTTCCCAAACCCTTTCAGGGTCTCATTATTTGGCAGATAATCCCAAGTACTATCTGTAAATTTCACCACAAGACTGTTATCGGAATCTCTGTAAATTTCACCTTTCATAAGATTTCCTGATGGATCTTTCACTGTGAATTTCACCTTATGATCTTTGAAAGTGCCACTTCCATCTTCCAGGTTGCAAAGACGAGTGATGGAAATATCCACCTTGTATGTGCCGTCCTCATTTTCTGCAATTGTCAGGCTACTGCCATCTTCACTTCTTGCATGCTCGCCCAGAAAATAATCCTTCACTTCATTTTTCGCATCTCTGTCAGGGTCATCACTTGCTTCACCCTGCAGAGGCTGGTAAATAGACTCAGCAAGAACAAGAAGATCCTCTCCCTCTAAACTATCTGCGCTGGCAGAAAGAGAATAAGTAACACCAGTAACCTCATCATACCAGTTCAGCACCTGGGCATCCCCAGATCCATCCTTAGCTTCATAGGTCAGATACAGACCGTCCAAATTGGAAACCTTTGTATCTTTCTGAGAAGTCCAATCATAATACATACCCGAAATATCCGTGAGACCATCCGTTGACTGCACACGGTAAGTGTAGTTAACTCCCGCCTGTGCAAATGTCATTTGCGCAAGTTTTTCATCAGCCATATAACTGTAAGCTACGTCGCTTGCGTCGTCTGGCGCTGCCAAATCAAATCCAGTTGCTTCCAGCACACCCGCCCGATCCGAATCGGTCCAAGGATTGTCCAATCCATCTGCATTCTGAGCTTCCTCTGTGCTATCACTTGCACTAGCTTCTGTGATTGCCTCAGTGGTCTGACTTTCTGTCACACTTGTCTTTCTTGTCTCTGTGGTCTGATTGCCGCAGGCTGTCATAGCCAGTGCCAGAACAGAGGCAGTTGCAATTGAAAGAATCATTTTCCTATTCATTATAAGTACTTCCCTTCTAAAGACAAATTGCATGAACATTTTTAATCATAGCAAATAAATATGTTCATTTTATGAAATTATAAAGACAAAATATATTTCTTCTTATCCTCCGCATTTGCCATTTGAGCCTTTAACTCTTTCTTCGCCAACTTTTTGGAATCATCCCCCATGAAACGTATGAAAGTTGGAACTTGATCTTGGCGATCTGAAAGAAGAAATCCATGCAAATGAGATGTCCGTCTTTAAGAAAAGATGGAAATGCTTTTATGATTAATTACTTGTTCTGTACTGCATAACCAGGTCAATTAATTTCTTATTTAGTGGCAGGGACTCGCTCCAAGGATTCACGATGACGCCACTGATTTCAGGAACAACTTTCACCTGATTGAAAATCTGCTCCATGCTTGCTGTGAAAAGGGAAACTGGCTGGGCTTTGCCTTTGCCCTTCATTTCCTCTTCATAGGATGTGAAGACCGCCCACCACTTGCTGCCATCGGATGTGGTCACTGGTCGAATGGAAAGAGGCGCCCCCTGCACTACCATGTCCACTGCAATGATAAGATGGCCCTGTTCTTGCACGCGATTTCGAATCACTGTCAGCACATGGGCCAGCGTCTCATCTGTGGTCTGTTCCTTAAAAGCGTGAATGGCTTCTTCTATTAAATGATTTCCTATTAATTCTGGATCTGTTTTCTGTGACATGTTTTCTCCTTACACTATTCCCATAAATCTACTTCTAAGAATGTACCAAAATAGCCCTAGATTTCTCTAAGGCTTTTCTATCATCCAATCGGATTGGTTTTATTCAGATTTTCCTAACGCCTTTTTAATAAGCCCAGGTTCCATTCGAACTAAGGTAGTAGCCAGCAATCCACTGGTTAATGAATTAACAAAGCTCTCAAACTACTATAAAGATCTTATCGCCCTCATAAAGTTTCTCGACGATTTATATCATGTAAAAATCCTCGTAATTCCAATATTCCATCCCCCCCAACTTCATTTTTACTCATAATAAATGTTGATATTTAGTTTGTTCAGCCAGCTTCGCCCCTCAAATTATATATTATCTCCACCTCTAATAATACTCATTATTACGACCGTTCACAACGCATTTTGCAGATGGGATGCCAGGCCCTCAATCGATTTTGGAGAGCCCTGCCTTCTGCATCAAAAAAGCATCGCCTACCCTTAGGTAGACAATGCTTTCCAATCTCTATATTTATCAAATCCCTTTATTGTATCTCTTTATTCTATCCCTTTATTATGGCTCTATTTTTCTCTTTCTTACTCATATCACTAAATTCAATTCTGACCATAATTACCGCAACTACCGCTGCCATGATGTCAGCAACAGGACCTGCAAAAAGGATTCCATCGATTCCAGAGAAGAGAGGCAAAATCAGAATCAGTGGAATCAGGAAAATAATCTGTCTTGTTAAGGATATGAACATTCCTCGCAATGGTTTGCCCACAGAGGCAAAGAACTGAGATGTTGCTGGCTGAATACAGTTAGCCCAAGTAAAGAAGAGGAAGATACGGAAGAAACGTGTTCCAAATTCATAATATTCCTCTGAGCCCTGGCCGAAGAGTCCAAGCAGTTGCTGGGGAATCGTCTGGAACAAAATCCATGCCACCAAGGAAACAACAAAGGCTGCAATGATCGTAACCCTATATGTCTTCTTTACTCTTCTATAATTTCCAGCGCCGTAATTGAAACTTTCAATAGGCTGTGAGCCCTGAGCGAGTCCAATGACAATGGCGAAGAAAATCTGATTCACCTTAGTTACAATTCCTGCACAGGCAATCGGGATAGACTCACCATAAACGGACAGAAGTCCATAATGTTTTAAGCTGTTATTTAAGATGATCTGCATGATCATCATGGCAATCTGATTCACACAGGATGCCGTGCCAAGTGAAGCTGTCTGCAGCACGATTGGAAGACTCGGTTTCAAATGTTTCTTAAGCAGAGGTCTGGTCTTAAAATGTCTCATATAATTCAGGAACATGAGACCTGAGACCACCTGGCCAATAACAGTTGCCAGAGCCGCTCCAAACATGCCCCACCTGAGGACAATGACGAAAAATGCGTCAAGAATAACATTTAAAATAGCACCGGTCATCGATACAATCATGGCCATCTTTGGACTGGAATCCGCACGCATGATATTACCGCCACCAGTTGTAAGTATCAGGAATGGAAATCCTATAGCCGTTACCCTTACATAGGTTGCGGCATATGGAAGAACATCCGCTGGAGAGCCGAATAATACAAGGATTGGATGTAAGAAAATTTCGGTTACAAGGAAAAGAAGTGTTCCCAAAATCCCAAGCATAACAACTGCATTTCCAATGAAGTAAGGCGCCTTATCATACTCCTTACGTCCAAGATGCAGATTAAAGTTCGCCGCACCACCAATACCAAACAAAAGTCCTATTGATGTGCAGGCCATAGCCAGGGGAAATGAGATGTTCGTCGCTGCATTTCCCAAGGTGCCCACATACTGCCCGATAAAGATCTGGTCAACAATATTGTAGATGGCACTGACCAGCATGGCTATAATACTTGGCACCGCAAATTTTATCATCAGCGAATTGATTGGTCCTTCGCCTAAGAGTTTTTCTCTATCATTTACTTCCATAAAAAGCTCCTGTTCTGACTAAAGTCCAGGATATTATAGCGCAAATGAGTTTATTTTGTACGAATACTTCTACTGTCCGAATCCTGGGCCCATGCCGCCCTGGTTCATACCGCCAGGGCCCATACCGCCCTGGCCCATGCCGCCCTGGGCCGTGCCGCCCTGGGCCGTGCCGCCACCCATCATTTGGTTGATCAGCTCCGTAACTTCTTCACCGTTCACAGTAAGTGTTCCGCCATGTGAACTACCAGTTCCGGTTAAAGTGAGATCCGTCTTTGAGAAAATAACCACATCCGTATTCACACCATTTTCCGTATCCGTTGCAAATGAACTGCTGACGGACAGCACATTTTCACTACCCTCAGCGCTTGTGACGAAACACTTGTCCGCATCTAAAACGTAGATGGCAGGTTCAGATGTATTGGTGATTGTGACGTCGTCCAGTACAAGCTGGACTTTTCGCATTAGCTGCATTCACCAGAACCGTGCATTCAGAAGCAGTGCCGGTCAGAATGTAAGTGCCCTTTTCTGTAATGGTAATCGTCTCTCCATCAGCCACCTCGAGCATCTCTGCCTCGCTGGTGTCAGAAGTTTGCTCCTGATTCCTGTCACTGTATACACCATCTTCAGCGTCGTCCTCAGAATCATCTTCAGATGCTGTAGCTGAAGTCGTTTCTTCAGATGATGTATCTACTGAATTCGTTTCTGCGGACGAAGTATCATCGGACGCTGCTGAGTCTGAGTCTGATGATGAATCTGCGGATGAATCCGATGCAGACATTTCCGCTTCCACAAACGAAGATGCGGACACTGACGCTTGCGCAGTATCTACATCTACACTACTCACGCTACTTCCACAACCTGTAACTGCAATTGACACTCCAAGTGCCACGACTGGTATCATATTTCTAAATAATTTCTTTTTCATATTAAGCCCTCTCTTTCAAATCAAACTTTGCTCATATGTTTTCAACTTTTTCATTAGATAAGTATGTTATACATGTCATCCTTAATCCAAAATAAAAGGCGGCAGATTTAAAATCTACCGCCTAGTGTCGCTCCTATTTATTTTGATGGGTATTAACTGTGTTGGTCTCCATGAACACGAATTTAGCAAGAGCCTTTAGTTCTGCTCCCTGATCTGCTGCCCCTTAATCAGCTCATACACAATCACCGACTCCCCATCCAGATCCTCGTGATGCATATTTACAGCACTAATCTGGCTGTTCTCGTAAGTCGTGTAATAATAGATACCCTTATCGATATTGCAGCAGCTAGAATAAATCGTATATTCGCAAATGGGATTGCCCGCCGCGTCTACACCCAACCGGCAGCAGCCCTTCTGCTGTTCCACCGAGCCCAGGATTTTGAAGAACTGAGAAATACTGGCTGATTCAGTAGCACTCACACGAGCACCGCCCGCAAGTGAAGCACCCACACTGGATTCGTCCACACTAGGAGCCCCACCACTAGCATTGCCCGCACCAGCACCTTCAGCCAGTGAGTTCCCTGCAATTAATTCCCCCGCCAGCGAATTCATCTTCGTAAACGCCACCTTCACAAATCTCGACGCAGAAGACAAATCACCAGGAATTCCAATTCCGCCCATACCCCTGCTGTAAGGAGAGAAGTCTACTCCCGCAGCAATCTTATTCACCGGCCCATCCGGTGAACAGGTCATGTAGTCCTGAAGGTGCAACATCTGATAATCAAAAGTCGGATTGTTCGTCATAACCCCAACCGGATTGTCATAGACCTTGCCACCGCTCTGTGTCTGCTCAAAAACAATAGACTCCTTCTGATCCGCAATCATCCAATGCAAAGTTGCAGGGGGCAATTCCGGACTGAAGGAGTCGTCAGTAATATTCGTATTCTCTAAAAGAAGTCTCGCCTCGGCAACAGACTCGCAAGACGAAAGAAGCCATGGAATCAACTCAAAAGAAGCCACATTGTGCTTTCCCTCAACAGGCTCACCATAACACGCATTTCCTGGGAAATTCAGCCCAGCAATGCTCAGTCCCTTCTCGTTGGTCGCATCATAATAAAGCGGATAATCATCCACCACAAAAGCCATGCCAATCATCGCCAGATGCTTCTGAGTCGCATCTTCATGCCGGAAGGCAAAAGCCTTATTCCGTGGCGTCACCGCAACCGTCTCATGATAAGAAAACTCAAGATCCAGATTCCTACCAAAATAATGATCCTTTGTTACAAAACTTACTGAAGTACACATAGTCATCTCTCCTTTCTTCAATGACAACTACTTCTTGGCCTGAACCTCTTCAAGCCTAATTCACTTCATGTGGGACCGATTTGCCCCACGCTTCTTCATATAAGCCTCAACCTTCGGTTATATTTTATCACTCATGCAAATGAGATGTGTGTATTTTCCGCGAAAATTTAACGAACGATAACAATCATAAAAACACGATTGGAACAACTTTCAAAAGTGAAAAAAATTGAAAGTTTTGAAAGTGAATGATAAGATAGTTTCAAAAGATTAAAAATATTTAAGTTTTGAAAGGGGGAGATTATATGAAGATTATTAAAAGAAATCAATATTTAGATAGATTGATTG
>OMVA01000040.1 GCA_900314445.1 uncultured Lachnospiraceae bacterium
ATAGAAAAGGGGTATGGACGGTTACATATCCTTTGGGGTCTGCGAACCGAAACGCTTGCAGCTGACCTCTGTAAGTCTAAGGTTTCCAACCTTATAAATAAATATGCTGATTAGCGAGGGAGGCTATAGAATGGCAAAGAGTAACAAGGTTTTGTCAATCGACATTAACAATGAAAGTGTGACTATTGTAGAGATCACAGCTTCTCAGAAGAAGCAGACCTACATTCACAAAGTACTGATTTTTGAAACACCGGAAGATTCTTTTGATGATGGTATGATTAAGAATCCTTCAAGCCTTGCGGCTAAGATCAAGGAAGAACTTCAAAACAATGGTGTTAATAATAAGAATGCTATTTTTGTTATGAATTCAACTAAGATTGTTAACCGTGAAGTTGTAATTCCTTATGTTAAACCGAATAAGGTTGGAGAAATGATCAATGCGAATGCGAATGATTATTTCCCGGTTTCTAACATTGAAGATTATGTAATTTCTAATACGGTTCTGGAAGATTTTACAGATGAGAATGGTGCAAAGCAGCTTCGTGTTATGGCAGTTGCTGCTCCTCAGGGTATGGTTGCTGGCTATTATGAACTTGCTTCAGCAGCTGGACTTAAATGTGAAGCTCTCGATTATGCTGGTAATGCTATGCTTCAGCTTATCAAGACTCAAACTGCAGAACAGTCTACTACTATGGTGATTCAGCTTGGTTCTGATAGCACAGTTCTTAATGTTGTTCATGGCGATAAGCTTCTTCTTCAGAGAACAGTTCCATATGGTACGAATCCATGTGTCAATGCAGTAATGGAAGAGAGAGGCTGTGAACCTACGGAAGCTATGGCAATTCTTCAGAATGATCGTGTTATCACAGCAGATTTCGATGATAACGAACCTACAAATGCTCTTAGATATTTGATTAATAATATTGGTCGTGTTATGGACTTCTATGCTTCAAAGAATCCAAACCTTCCTATCGAAAATGTTTTCCTTACTGGTGATGGTGCTCTGATTAAGGGTATTGATGGCCTCTTTAAGGTTCAGTTAAATGTTTCTTCAAGAATTATGGACTCTCTTTACAATGTGAAGTTTGATCCAGCTATTGATCTCAAGCTTTATTCTCCAGTTTATTTAATTGCTCCTATCGGTGCTGCTTTTGCTCCTATGGGATTTGGTATGCCAGGAAAGGGTGGTACATCCTCTGGCAATGATAGCATTGCACCATTTGTTGCTATCGCTGCGGTTCTTCTTCTTGCGGCTGGCGCTATTATAGGTTTCTTTACGTATAAGAGAAATGCTGCTGAAACTGCACGTGATGATATGCAGGCTAAGGTTGATAGTCTTCAGTATATCAATGATGTTATTGCAGAACATGATGCTGCTCAGGCAAAAGCTGAAGATATTCAGAGTATGTCTGCTTCTACTTATGAATTAAATGAACAGATGCTTGATCTTATTAATGATTTGGAAGATAAATCACCTACAGGCGTTGTTGTTTCTTCAATTAAAGCAGATGCAACAAAAATTGAAATCCCTTGTGTTGCTGATAATTACGAACAGATTGCTGACTACATTATCAATCTTAAGACTATTGATTGTATTGATGATGTATATGTTTCAGAAGTTGGCAAAGAAGAGAGTATGTCTACAGGAGAGACTGTATTACACTTTAATTTAGAGTGTGTATATACAAATCCAAATGCTACAGCAACAGATGCATCAGAAGCTGATGATGCAGTAACAGTTGAATAGGAGGGGTTGAAATGAAAAAATCTGATATTAAGATTCTTCTTGTACTTGCCGGAGTACTTGCCGTTGCTTTATCAATTTTCTTATATGCAAGACCAAAGAAAGAAGAAATCGACTCATTAAATGCACAGACAGCACAGTTAACTGCTCAGTATAATGATTTACAGTCTAAGGTTGATAAGGAAGATGAAATTAAAGCGGAGACAGAGCAGTATAATAAAGATTTTGAAGATGTTTTAAAAGATTATCCTGCAGATCTCAATCAGGAATCTACAGTAATGTTCCTTAAGGGAGTTGAAGACGAGAATGAGTTTTCTCATGAGAATGTAACACTTCCAACGGATACTGAGTATTATGTATTAGGTTCAGGTGCTGTTTCAGGTGATGCTTCTGTTTCAACGGATGCTTCTGTTTCAACGGATGCAAGTGCGTCATCAGAGAGTGATGATCAGTATATTGTTATTAAGGATGCTTATGAAGTAGATTATAAAGGTACATATGAAGGATTAAAGTCATATCTTGCTTATATTGCTGATTATAAGTATAGAATGACAATTTCTGAGATTGAAATTAATTATGAAGCTGATGCTGAAGACCCTACAAAAGTAATTAATGGAAATCTTGTGTTAAATGGATATGCTATTTCTGGACCTGATCGTACTCCAGACGAACCAAATGTAAATGTACCAGAAGGAAAGAAGAATATCTTTGCTGATGGCAATACAGCAACATCTTCAAGCAAGGCTTCTACATCATATGATGCAGATGGTGCTGCTGAAATTATTACAAATCATGATCTTGTTGTTCTTCTTGAGAATGCAGGTAATGATACAAATTCAGGAATTATTGTTGCTGCAAGTGAAGCTGATTCTTCGTCTTACGTAACTTCAAGTGAAAACGCTGTATCTGACTTAAATGTAGATGTATATGAAAAAGATGGTAAAAACTATGTTTCATATGCAATTGGTTCGAATAAGTTTGAAAAAGAAGTTACATCGAATGATGTAAAGGTATACGTTAAGTCTTCAGCAAGAGTAAATGCAGATGATACTAACGGTGTAAATGTTAAGTTAACTAACTCTACAACACTTCCTGTTTACTTTAAGGTTGTTGACGATGATGCATCAAATCCAAGATTTGTACTTGGGGAAACATCAGGTGGAGTTAAGGTTTATTAAGATTGGGGCTGGTTTATATGACCAAAAACAACAATAAAGGTTTCAGTTTAATTGAATTGATTATTGCTGTCGCAGTTATGGCAATCTTAATTACTCCAATTATCCGAAGCGTTGCACAAACCTTGAATAACAGTGCATCTGCCAAGGAACGACAGTATGTAAATGATAATGCTGAACTTGTAATGGAATATTTCAAGAAGAATTCTGTAGAAGATTTGGTTTCTGGCAAAGTTCAGGATCCAACTCTTCAGATCAGTACAATTGGACCGGAACAGACAAAGCAATGCATGATTGTTCAAAATGGTGCAGCTTCAGGAACATCTACGGACTACGTAGAATATAAAGTTAGAAAGTATACATTAGCTGATGAGCATTTAGGTAGAAAAAAGACTACTTATTCAAGAACTGTTATTGTTGATGATTTAAACAATAAACTACTTGAATCAGGATATAGAATGTCAGCTGATATTGATAAGAATTCTACTTTTGCTAGCGACGTATTAGGTTCTTCATGGACATTCACAGAAAATATGGGTGCAGTTCAGTATGATACGGAGGGCTGTATTTCAGCAGCTGTAGTAGATGCAATTCCTGGCGGTTCCACAACCTATACAGATCCTAACTTAACCAACTTAGGTGCTATTCAGGATCTTGATGTAAACAAGATGGCTATTATTTCTGGTGATGAAACAGAATATGATCAGTCTTTTGAAAATGACTTCATCAGTTCTTTCATCAAACAAGCTACAGAGAATAAAGCGGGAATGACTGATTCTGCCTGGGAATCATATTCATCTCAGCTTTCTACACTTGCAGAAAATGCCTTAAATGATGGTGTTTTTTCAAGAGTGTTTGTGATTAATGTTACCAAAAATACAAGTACTTCAACAGTTTCTACTGGTTATCATGTATCTATCGATTTAAATTATCGTGCAACATTTGATGTTGCTCGTAGTGGCTCTTCATCTTCCGCAACGGATCAGGTAAAGGAAAATTTCCATTACAATTTAATGTCAAAGGATTTCTTTACCACATCTGCACCGGATGTTTTGATTGAGTATGAGCCATTTATTCTTGATCATGCATCTTCTTATTCGAAGTATTCTTATGTGGATTATATTGTAGCATCTGGTGATTCTGCTACTTCCGGTCAGGACGTGGGAGAATCACCTAGTAAAGTATATATTATTAAGCCTGATAATACCTGGCAGAAGGTCAATACAAAGGACTTAGGTGGTATGGGATTTGGTACTGCATATAGTTATGATGATCCTTGTTATTATACCTATGAAGGTGCAGCAACAAATCCATCTAAAGTAAAGATCAATGTAAATACTTTGGGTTCACAAGATAATGCATTACAGATTGTTACTAATCTTGAAATTTCGTCAGATACTTTTGATAAAAGCTTATGTACTTATAATGCATCTAGTGAGGGCAGTAGAAGTAATCCGTCTACGCCAGAACTTATTGGGTATACAACGACTGGAAGATTTGAGTATCCTTCAACAATTACCTGGAAGAATACAGGTAGTTCTGAAAACGTAGATTCTATTATCAAAATTGAAGATGATAAGAGATATAGTGGAAAGTTATATAGAATTCATTTGTTATATGTTGGTGCAAATGGACATAACTATGAATACACAGGAGCTAAGGGGGCACAGTAATTGAAAAAATTGATTTCTAAAATCAGACAACAATTAAAAAATACTGGTTCTAGTATTGTGCTTGTAATCGTTGCCCTTGCTTTTGTAGGAATTCTTGCTGGTGCACTGCTTACTGCAGTCGCATCCGTATACCGTTTGAAGGCATATGATTATAACGCACAGAGTAACTTCTATTATCTTGAGCAGGCTATGGATGAAATCTACGCTGGTGTAGGTCAGAAATCCATGAGTTACATGCTGGAAGCATATGAAGATACTCGTGAATCTGTTGTTTATTATAGTAAGACAGCCAATGGTGGTAAGGGTGGATATGTAAATATGCCTAATGAAGATGCAAATAAGCTCTTCAAAGACACATTCATGTCTAAACTTTCTGGTGGTTCATCTTACTTCAATATTGTAATGAATGCTTCGGGTGTAGTTGATGATACAACTGCATTACCGGCTGAAATGAAGTCCATGATTTCTAATCCATCTGTAAAACTTGATGCGAGCAGGATGAGAGTTGTTAAACTTGATGAAAATGGTGGCACTTATGTAGACGGGGAAAAGCTTGGTAAAATCATTATTAAAAATATTATTTTATCAAGAAGCGTTGATTATAAAAGATCTTCAGCTTCAGGTAATTTCTCGCAGACAATTTCTACGGATATTGAAATTTCAAGACCTGACTTTGAAGTAAACTTTAATAATGACAAACTCGATTCAGATACACTGTTTGAGTACTGTATGTTATCTGATAAGGGTGTAGAAGTTGACAAGCAGTATGGTCAGTTATTTACAGTAAATGGTAACGTATATGCTGCGAGTGATTTCTACAATAAAAACTATAACTATTATGATGTAGATCCTGATACAGCTCTTAAAACTATTACAAATAGTTCTTCAGGAAAAAGTTATAAGATGAACAAGGTTGATAATATTTTTGCTTCAGGCAATTTGCTTAACAAAAATTTATTAACAAGAAATTCTGCTACTGAATATAAATATGATGGCAAGAACGACAACAGTAAGTACTCTGGTTTCTATGTAAATGGTACAAATGTCAGTGTTGTTGCCAGCAAATTTATCGTTCCAGGTTCTTTAGCTGTCATGAACAGTGGTAGCCTGATTGTTGTAGGTAGTAATGGTTCTTCTCTTGATGGAGCTGATGTATGGGCTGATGAAGTTGTATTAGGCGGAGAGAAGAGACATGGTGCATTAAATGGCTCCCAGGCTATTATTCATGCAAATATGTTTGTTCGAGATGATACAACAATTGAATCGGATGATTCTTCATTATCAGTTTATGGTAATTACTTTGGTTATTCTCGTTCTAAAAATGGTGATCATAGAGAATTTACAGCTCAGGTAGCCAAGACTACAGACACAAATTCTACAGGACTTAATATTTATCAGGAAAAAGATACAGATGGTTCTACTATCAATCGTGGTCACTATGATTCTTCAGCAATTATCATGAATGGTAAGAACTCAGCTATTAATTTATCTAATCTTGATAACTTATATCTGGCTGGTCGTTCTTACATTGAAACTTCAAAAGTAAAAGCTAAGACTACAGCAACGGAAAGTACAAGTGCAGGAACAAGTACAACAGCTGGAGCTAGTACAGGTACAGGAACAGGTACAACTGCGGGATCAAGTTCATCAACAGGAACAAGTACAACTGCAGGTTCAGGTACTTCAACAGGAACAAGTACAACTGCAGGTTCAGGTACTTCAACAAGTACAACAACTTCTTCATCTTTAGATGTTGGAGAAGCAACAGCAACAACTGATGGTTCTGCAACAGCATCATCTGTACATGATTATAAAACAGGTGAATCCCTTTCAGTAAAGAGTACTCAGCTTGCGTACATTCCATCTTCTAATCCAGTGGAAGATCCTACTACTCATAAAGTAACTTCTACTGTAAGTGCAACACTTGCAAAATCTGCTTTATTTAAAAAGTATTTTAGAACATCTGAAACATCTTTAACTGTTCCAGTTGCTAAATATGATGCAAGTGCAACGATGGCTGATGGTACTACAAAGACAAATAATTCATTCTATTTTGATTTTGATGATGTTGCTAATTATGACTTCAGAGCGGATACAGCATATTATGGTACTCCAGTATATACTTTCTCTATAGAATCAGAAAATATTGTTGGTACAAATGCAAATCTTGCTACTAATCATAGTTTAAAAGCAGACACATTAAAGAAGAATTTCATTAAAGACTATTTTGATTTCTTCCAGTATGGTTATGATTATGCAAATGGAACATTAACGGCACTTCCATCTGATGTTGATTCAGCCATTTTACCTTCATCAGTTGCAGATTATCAGGCTATTGCTGCTGGACTTCAGGATGTTACAAATTATTCTAATTTCTTAGCAGGAAAGATTTCAGTAGATACAACTTCTAATATATATGCAAGTGGTATCATCACTAAGAAGAATACCGATGCAGCTACAGCAACTGCAGTAACGTCTGATCCAGATGATCATGTTGCTAATCTTGCTGCAGCAAGTGGTAATACTTCAACTTCATATACTTCAAGTCTGACATTAGCTGACTATCTTGAACTTGATCCAAGTTCAACTGCAGGTTCTACAATTGCTGGTATTTCAGATGAAATTGCTAAGCATTACGATTATGTGAAGTGGGGATTAAAGGATGATTTAGATACATCGGATATTGCAAATGAAGTAAATGTAATTAAGGGATTAAATGGTTCTGGTGCAACTTATTCAGAAAATTACCTGACACCAATTAACAAGTACATGAATTTTGATGAGATTGAACCATCAACGGATATCAATCCAACAAATCTTAAACTTGATGGTTACAAGGTTTGGATTTCTGGAGGTGATGTTGAAGTAAATGTGCCTAATTCACGTACAGAAAGCACAGATATTTCAGGTATCATTATTGCAAAGGGTGATGTTTACTTTAATGATTATCCTGCTTCATCTTCAAATAAAGCGGTTACTTCATTTAAGGGAATTATTATTACAGGCGGAAAGATTTATTACAACAGCGATACAATGGATGACATTCGTGCTTCTGTTGCTGATTGTAAGGGTGTGCTAAATTCATGTTTAACAAAGGCGTCTCTTTATAATAATCCTAGCATACCTTCTACTGATAAAGCTACAGTTGATGCAGAAGCTTTACGTGCAATTAAAGTTCTTAAGTCTTTCAAAGATTATTACGATTTAGGTGAGGCTTATGAAGACGGTAGTGCAACAAGCTCAAGTTCATCATCTGAATCAGTTGATATTACCACAATCGATTATACAAAGGTTGTTAGATATAGTAACTGGATGAAGAATGTTGAAACAGATTAAATAAGGGGCAATACATTATGGGGAAGAATAACAAATCAAATAAAGGTTATACTTTAGTCGAAATGCTCATTGTTATTGCTATTATTGCTGTTATGGCGTCTATGTCAGTCGTTTCAATAACAATTGTAAATGCAGCCAGAGCTAAAGATGCAGCCATTCAATTTGATACATCTCTTGCAACTCTTATTACAAAGTCTAAAAACATGAAACCAAATTATACAAAGGGTTCTTTTGTTGCTACAGACTTCTGTATGATTATGTATAAGGATGCTGATGGCAAAGTTTGTTACGCAGATGCTTACTACGACAGTTCAACAGGAACTACAATGTATGAAGCATCTGATGTGGTCACATTATCAACTCGTGTTGATGCAAATTATGTCGGAACATTTAATGGTACTACTTATGATGAAAGTGTTAGCTTACCAGTCGTAACGAATGCCATTGTTATCCGATATGATAAGCGTGGCAATTGCGTAAGTGGTGATGGTGATTATCTCTTTAAAAAGAGAAATGGTAACAAAGTTGCACATGTATTGGTTAGAAAGAATGGTAGTCACGTTTCCAGGTAAGGGGGAAGAGTTGTGCGTAATACTATAAAAAATAAAGGCTTTACTATGGTAGAACTGATCATATCTCTTGCAATCCTTGCTATGGTTACTGTGGCAATCGTTGGAGTTATGACCTCACAAACAAGTATTTTTAGAAAGTCTAAAAAAGATTTAGAGGTGCAAACTACTGCTTCGGAAACCTATGAAAAGATTAACGATGCGGTTATGCAGGCTAAGTATATTTACATTGAAGGATATACGAGTTCCTCTGATATATCTTTCAAGGCAACTGAAAAAGGTAAGACAGATTCTACTACACCAAGTCTTGTAAGAATTTATCGTCAATCAGATCGTAACATCTTGGATGTTTATCCTTCGATGAATTCAACAACTATGACTTCGATTAGTGCATCTTCAAGAAGTTCAATTTCAGATGCGGCGAGTCTTGCGAAATTTGATCAGTTTTGGAAGAATTTACGTTATATGTCAAATGATGAAAAAGAACAGTATGGTATGTTCTTGCATAACATTCAGACCAATAAGACCAGTGCTTCTTCTGCTGCACACATCTATAGTGATTACAGACATGAATCTATTAGTGGTGGCGTAAAAACTGTATCATTTGATAAAATTTATGTTAGTAAAATCATCGTTGGATATGCAGTTCCATTAGATAGATCCCTGGTTTCAGGCGTCACAATACCTTCTGATATTGACAAGGATTTATTGATTGAACAATATGATTTTAATGATAATAAGATTACATTGAAATCAACATATCGTTACATGACGTCACTTAATAATACAGATGTTTATTCTGATGATTTAAATTATAGAAAAACAAGTGGTGATGATGTTTCGGGTGCTGTTATGACCTTTGATAGTGCAAATAATGCTTTGGCACTGGATATGTATTTTGCAGATCAAAAGATGAGCTATACAAGTAAAAGCATGACAGTATTAAGAAATTCATATGTGTTAGATGATGCAAAGTAGGAGAGGACGTGTAGAAATGAAAAAGAAAATTAATAAAAAGTTTATATTGCTTTCTTTCTTAGCTACAGTTGTTGCTGCCGGTACTTGCATCTTTACATATGGAAAGTCAAAAGCTGATAATGAGGCTGATTTAGCTACTCCAAGTGATGCAATTGTAGCTGATGCTAGTTCAGATCCTATCTTAACTAGTATTGATCATATTATTCAAAATTCTAATACTGGTGATGATAAAAAGTATCACGTTTTAGAAATTGACTCAGGTAATCCATCTTCATTTGGTGCGGTTTGTGCAAATGGTGGTTCTGGTGTTCTTGAGAAGCTTGTATTGAATGGTTATAAGAATGTTGCAGAGTCATTTGCAACTGGCAATATTGACTTTAATTCAGTTAGTGCATTTGATACTGCTGGTAATCCTGTTGATTTATCTGCTGATATTGCGAAAGCGGATTTAATTTACGTAAGTATTGATCCAGATAATCCATTTACGAAGACTCATGACTTACATGAAGAAACAAAGATTGCTCTGGAAACATATGCTGTACAAAAATTTAAACCTTTATTTATTGATAGCTTTACAAAGACTAGTATTATTAAGAAGCAGACAACAACATTGATGAAGGATTTGGCATATCGTGAGTTTGCAAACTCAGGTACGTCGTACAGCACGTATGCATGGGATAAATCTTTAAATGCAGAACAGTTTATGTATTCTGATCCAAATTCATATTTCATGGCACTGTCTGGTAATAAGAAGTACACTAACTGGACATTAACTACAGTTACAAACGACTCTGATGCTACACAGAAAACTAATCAGAGAATCGCGAAAACACTTGTATTAAATGATGGTAGTGATAAGACACTTACAAATAAGTTCTTAACGAATGATACTGGAAGTGCTTTAGCAACCTATTCAATTCCTGCTGGTTGGTCATGTGCAGATATTGATACTTCGGCTCATGAGTATTATACATTAGATCAAACTTCTATGATTTTAAAGAGAGGTTATCGTAATCGTCAGGATAAGCCAACTCTTATGGCTGTCGATTATATGACTCTTGGTACCTCAAGTGGTTCTAATGTAGCATTAAATTCTGTTGATTTTTCTTCATATGATTTTGTCATTATTGAAGGTGCAACAAGTAGTGCTGATTTAGGTAGTGGTGCATATGACAGCTTAATCAATGCTATGAAGGGTAATACATGTATTATCTATGATTCATCATTGGTTGCTGGTTCGACTATCACACCGGATAATGATACTTCTGTAAACTTTGCAGGTTTGTTTGATAAGGTTGCTTATCCAACGGGTGAACCTCGTAAAGAAAACATTCTTGTTACAACACAGAATGGAATGACCATTTATGGCGGAGCTAAAAATTATAAGTCTGTAAAAGACATGGCTGATGCTATTAATGGTGGTGCTTTTAGATCATTCAAGGGTAATAACAGTGGTGATGCTTCTACTTCAATTTATACAGCTTTGGAAGTTGAACCATGTTATCCAATTGATACAGCACTTGCTGTAAAACTTGATGCTATTAAGACAGAGAAGATTACTGGAAATGCCAATAATCTTTCTTTCCAGAAATCAACTGGTCGAGGCGATGGAAAAGGTATTGAACCTTTTACAACTGGTTCTTACTATTACTTAAGAACTGCTGGTGTCTTAGAGAAAACATCTGATGAAATTTCATATGATGGTACAAGAGCATTATCAAGTTATGATAGTGATTATACTGGCCTTCAGGTAACTGGACTTGCTGATAATTCAGCAGTAGTTGATTACTATGCATGGCATTTATCAAAGGCTAAAGTTGCTCATGCATTAGGAAAGACAATTGACCAGGTTCAGGTCATTCATATGTCATCCGTTGAATTTAACACAAGTAAGGATACGCTTCTTGATAAGTATGACATGATTTATCTTGGTGGTGATAA
>OMVA01000017.1 GCA_900314445.1 uncultured Lachnospiraceae bacterium
AGAAGAACCTGTTGAAGAGACGGTTGAAGAGGTTGCTGAGGAAGTAGCAGAAGAAACTGTCGAAGAAACTGCTGAGAAATTAGAAGAAACTACAGAAGAAACAATTGAGGCAGTTGCTGAAGAAACTACAGAAGAAACAACTGAGGCAGTTGCTGAAGAAGCTACAGAAGAAACATCTGAGGCAGTTGCTGAAGAAGCAAATGAAGAAAGCAATCAAGAACCTATAGAAGAAAACAGAAAATCCATTGAAGTTGGTTCCTTTGAAGATTCTATTGAGAGCCTTCTTGCAGAATATACTGAAAAGTCTGCAGAAGAGTCTAAGGATTCTATTGATATATCTGGTGAAGAAGTTACTGAGTCTGAAGAGATTCCTGTTGAGGAATTCGTTACAGATGCCAGTGATGATTTCCCAGAGTTTAAAACAAATCTTTTCCCTAATCGAGGAAAAGGCTTAAGGATTGATCATAATCAGTTTGAGCAGATTGAGAAAGAAGAAAAGCAAAAACTGAGTGAGGGGCTTGAAGAAGAGGAACAGAAATTGCAGGAAGCAAAAGAACTGCTTGCATCCCTTGGAATCAAGATATGATAACGTTACTAAATGTGGGTAATGAGCAATACTAGAATTTAGTGCATGAAGGAGGTACACCAGTGGCTATTGATCAGAGAGAAGCTCTTATAGCTGCGGTCAGGAAGCAGGTTGAGAAGGAACGCGCTGAAAAGGCTGCTAAACTGGAAAGAGAACAGGAGGCCATGGCAATTTCTGGCAAGAAGGCAGAGCCAGAAAAAGAAAGTGGAGCAAAGAAGTATAAAACTCTAACACCGGAAGAACTTGAAAAGATTGAGGAAAAGAAGCGTAGGAAGCTCGCTGAACAGATGGGCAAAGCTTATGTTCCTCGTAAAGAAGAAAATAAGCCAGCTGAGGAAGCTGAAAAGAAGCAGGATACAGCAGAAGCAAAAGCAAAGAAAGATGCTACTACTAAGGTTGCTGAAGAAACCAAGTCGGCTGAAAAGAAAACTGTTAAGAAGGAAGAAAAAACTGAGTCTGGTCTTGGTGGCGGTCTTGGTGGATTTGGTCTTGGCGGAGGACTTGGTAGTACAAAGACAGGAGAAGGCCTGAACAAGAAGTCCGAAGGTGGCCTTGGCAGCGTTCCAACAGGTGGCCTTGGTGCTAGTCTTGGTGGCGGACTTAGTGATGATCTGAAACCTGAAAAGGCATCAAAGTCCAATGCAAAGGTTAAGGTAATTAACAACAAGGAAGAAGGAAAAGTTTCCTTCAAGGACGGCGAAGTTAAGTCTGCAAGCTCTAAGTGGGTTGCTGATAAAGATGCTGAAAAGAATGTTGTTAATGCAGAAGAAATTGAAATGGACAGCATTGTTCCAACAAATAGAAAGACTCCAACAAATGATGTTAACAGCATGTATGACATTGATGATGATGAAGAGTCAGAGTCAGCACAGTCCTTCGATGAACAGATCGAAGCTATCGCTGAAGAAAGCGAAAAAGTAGAGAACAGGGAAATCGAAGAAGAAAAGAAGCGTGCTGAAATGGAAGCACGTCGTAGATTCGAAGAAGAAAAGCGTGAAGCAGAAGCTGAAGAAAAGCGTAAAGCAGAAGCAAACCGCAAGAAGACAGAAACTTCTGGTATGAAGCGTGCTGAAGATGAGCAGAGAAGAATTGCTGCTGCAAGGGAACGTGCTGCTGCCAGAAAGAAGGCTGAGGAAGAAAAGCGTAAGGCTGAAGAAGAAGCAGTACGTAAGGCTGAAGAAGAAAAGCGTAAGAAGGAAGAAGAAGCTAAGCGTCGTGAAGAAGAGCGTGCCGAAATCATGAGAAAGGCAGCTGCTGAGGCTAAGGAAAAGGCTGAGGAAATCGCTAGACGTAAGGCTGAAGAAGCAGAAAAGAAGAAGGCAGAAGCTCGTGAAAGAGCTCTGGCTTTAGAGGAAGAAAGAAAGAAGGCAGCTGAGGAACAGCGTAAGAAGGCTGCTGAAGAACAGAGACAGAAGGCTAAAGAAGCTGCTGAAAAGCAGGCAGAAGAAGCTCGTCGTCAGGCAGAAGAAGCAGCTAAGCTGATGGAAGAAGCTAAGCGTGCGGAAGAAGAAGCTAAAAAAATAGCTGAGGAAGCACTTGCGAAGGCAGAAGCGGAAGCAAAGGCACTGGCTGAGGAAGAAGAAAAGCGTAAGGCAGAAGCAGAAGAAGCAAGACTTGCCATTGAAGAAGCTAAGGAAAAGGCAGCTGCAGAAGCAAAGGCAAAGGCTGAAGCAGAAGCTAAGGCGCGTGCAGAAGCAGAGGCTCGTAAGAGAGCGGAAGCAGAGGCAAAGGCAAAGGCTGAAGCAGAAGCAAAGGCAAAGGCCCAGGCAGAAGCAAAGGCAAAGGCTGAAGCAGAAGCAAAGGCAAAGGCTGAGGCGGAAGCAAAGCGTAAGGCTGAAGAAGCAGAAAAGAGAGCTCAGGAAGAAGCAAAGCGTAAGGCTGAAGAAGAGGCTAGACTCAGAGCGGAAGAAGAAGCAAAGAAGAGAGCGGAAGAAGCTCGTAAGAAGGCAGAAGAAGCTAGACGTATCTTAGAAGAAGCTCGTAAGGCTGAAGAAGAAGCTTTAAGAGTTGCTGAAGAACAGAGAAAAGCAGCAGAAGAAGCTCGTAAGAAAGCAGAAGAAGCTGAGAAGAAGCGTGCGGAAGAAGAAGCAAAGGCAAAGGCAGAAGCAGAAGCAAAGGCAAAGGCAGAAGCAGAAGCAAAGGCTAAGGCCGCTGCAGAAGCAAAGCGTAAGGCAGAGGAAGAAGCACGTCGTAAGGCAGAAGAAGAAGCTCGTAAGAAGGCAATCGAAGAAGCTGCCATGAAGGCTGCTGCAGAAGCAGAAGCAAAGGCTAAGGCAGAGGCAGATGCCAAGGCTGCAGCAATTGCAAAGGCAAAGGCAGAAGCTGAAGAAAAAGCTAAGAAGTTAGAAGAAGCAAGAGAAGAAGCTCGTAGGAAAGCAGAAGCTATTGCAGAAGAAGCTCGTAAGAAGGCAGAAGAAGCAAAGCGTATCCTGGAAGAAGCAAAGCGTGCGGAAGAAGAAGCAAAGGCAAAGGCTGAAGCAGCTGCTTCCATCGACATTGACTTAACAAAGGTTGCTGCTGGTGGCAAACTTCCACTGGCTGCTTACTACCTTGAGAAATACCTTGATATTAAATCAGCTGGTGATTCTATTGCAGAAGCATTTAATGCTATTGCAAATAATCCAGGCCAGCCAAGAAATGTTGTAATTCTTGGTCAGCACGGATTTGGTTCCGTAGGAATTGGTGAAGACTTCGCTCATTCCTTCTACGATATGGGACTTGTTAAGCAGAAGACTATCGCAAAGATTAAGGCTCAGGCACTTAATAAGGTTGATCTTTCTAAGGCACTTTCTAAGCTCACAGGCGGATCAATGGTTGTTGAAAGTGCTGGCTATATTACACCTGAAAAACTCAAGGAAGTACTTTCTCTTGCAGAACCTACAGCAAATGACTTTGCTGTGATTCTTACAGGTGAAGCAGATTCTATTAAGAAACTTTTAGCATCTGTAAAGGAAGCTGAAGGCAAGTTTGACCAGCAGGTTGATCTTACTAAGATTGAATCTTCGGATATGATTCGTATCGCTAAGGCATATGCTAAGCAGAGAGGATATCGTTCAGGAGACAATGTAGAAGGCAAGCTGAAAAATGTGCTGATGGCTATGGAAAGTGGTAACGTAGATCGTCTGATCACAAATGTTGATGAGGCAATTGTTCGTTGCGACAACCGCGAGAAGGCTGATGGCGTAACAAATAAGAAGCTCCTTCTTGCAGAGGATTTCTAATAATTTAACAATTCTTGCAAAAACAAAAGCCGATGCTTATAATCGAGTAAGCATCGGCATTCTTTATGCAAATGGACTTTGCACATACTTGTGAAATGGCCTTTGCTTTGGACATTTAGACATTCAGATTAGGAGAAAATATGTATCGAATCGATATCGGAATAGATTTAGGCAGTTCAAATATCGGCATTTATATGAGAGATAAGGGTATTGTTATCCATCAGCCATCTGTTCTTGCTTATGAAAAGAAAACGAAAAAAATCATTGCAGTTGGTAATAAAGCAAAGAAGATGATGGGTAAGACCACAGACGCCGTTATTGTAGAACAGCCAGTTAGAAATGGTGTTATTTCTGAGTATCAGCTTGCGGAAAGAATGATTAAGGCCTTTGTTAAAAATGCCATTAAACGTAGAAGAATCTGGGGACGCCCAAATGTTTGCGTAACGATTCCTGTGGGTATTACCGAAGTTGAAAGAAGAGCAGTGGAAGATGCGGTTGTTCGTACAGGTGCTAGAGAAATCTTCCTACTGGAATCTCCGATTGCAGCTGCATTGGGAACTGGTATTGATATCATGGAAACTAGAGGTCATATGATTGTAAATATCGGTGGTGGTACTACGGAAATTGCTATCATTTCATCTGGTGATATCGCCTTTGGTACATCTCTTCGAATTGGTGGAGATGATATGGATGAGGCCCTTACCAGATATGTTCGTAAGAAATACAACATGGAAATGGGTAAACTGTCTGCTGAAGATGCCAAGATGGAAGTGGGAACAGTAGTTACCAGAAAGGCTGATCTTTCCTGTGAAATTAAGGGTAAAGACCTGATGAACGGACTACCAGTTAAGATTGAACTTACAGCAAATGAGACAGTGGAGGCTTTCTCTGATGTAATGAATACCATTAGTCAGGAAATTGCTAAAATTATTGAAGAAGCGACACCGGAACTTGTCAGTGATATTTCCCATGAAGGAATATTCCTTTCTGGTGGTGGCGCTATGATTCATGGTATGGATCAGTATCTTTCAAAACTTACAGATATACCTTGTCACATGGCGGAAGAACCGATGAATGTGGTGGCTAATGGTGCTGGTCTGGCTGGAGAATATATTCAGATTTCCGATGATGGAAAATAATATAAAGAAAAGCCTGAAGAGGGATAAATAATTGTTATAAATAAGAGTATTTGCTTAAATTCCAATTATTGCGACTAGTACTTATTTATGTTATGATTTATGTGCTTAAAAAGGGCAGTGGGTTGGTCCACTGTAAATATAAATATCTATATGGAGGATTTTTTCATGGCTAACAAGAAAGTAGTTTTAGCTGGCGCTTGCCGTACAGCAATCGGAACTATGGGTGGCTCTCTTTCAAACACACCAGCACCAGTTCTCGGTTCTATCGTTATTAAGGAAGCTCTTAACAGAGCTGGAGTACCTGCTGATCAGGTAGATCACGTATACATGGGTTGCGTAATCCAGGCTGGACAGGGACAGAACGTTGCTCGTCAGGCATCACTTAAGGCTGGCCTTCCTGTTGAGACTCCTGCAGTTACAGTTAACGTTGTTTGTGGTTCCGGTCTGAACTGTGTAAACATGGCAGTACAGATGATCCAGGCAGGCGACGCTGATATCGTTGTAGCTGGTGGTATGGAGAACATGTCAATGGCTCCATTTGCACTTCCAAACGCTAGATTTGGTTACAGAATGACATGGCCAAGCAATTCAAAGGGCGGCATTGTTGATACAATGGTTAATGATGCTCTTTGGGATGCATTCAATGACTATCACATGATCACAACAGCTGATAATGTTGCTAAGCAGTGGAATATTACAAGAGAAGAACTTGATGAGTTCGCTGTTAAGTCTCAGGCTAAGGCTGTCGCAGCTCAGGAATCAGGCGCATTCGACGCTGAAATCGTTCCTGTAGAAGTTAAGAAGAAGAAAGAAATCGTTTCATTCGCTAAGGATGAGGGCCCACGTCCTGGAACAACAATCGAAGGACTTGCTAAGCTTCGCGCTCTGAATCCAGGTGGCGTTGTTACAGCTGGTAACGCTTCCGGTATCAATGACGGTGCTGCAGCTATCGTTGTTATGTCAGAAGAAAAGGCTAAGGAACTTGGCGTTAAGCCTATGGCTACATTCGTAGCTGGTGCTCTTGGCGGATGTGATCCTTCAATCATGGGTGTAGGTCCAGTACCTGCAACAAAGAAGGCAATGGCTAAGGCTGGATACACAATTGAAGACTTCGACGTAATTGAAGCTAACGAAGCTTTCGCAGCTCAGTCAGTAGCTGTTCAGAGGGAACTTGGATTCAAGGATGAAGTACTTAACCCTAACGGTGGTGCTATCGCTCTTGGACATCCAGTAGGCGCTTCTGGTGCACGTATCCTTGTTACACTGCTTCACGAGATGGAAAAGAAGGACCTCAAGAAGGGTCTTGCTACACTTTGCATCGGTGGCGGTATGGGTTGCGCTACAATCGTTGAAAGAGACTAATTAAATTTCCGTCTGTCGTAAGAAATTATGACAGACGGTAAACTATGTCTGCGCTTTGGCAAATGAGATTGCCACGCAGTTTATTTGATTAAAATATACGGAGGATATCCTAATGGAATTCGTAACATATGAGCAGGAAGGATTTGTTGGTGTAATCACTATCAATCGTCCAAAGGCACTCAATGCGCTGAATAGCCAGGTTCTTGAAGAAATCGAAGCTACTTTCGACGCTGTAGATCTCAATACAACTAGAGCTCTTGTACTTACAGGTGCAGGAGATAAGTCATTTGTTGCTGGTGCTGATATCGGAGAGATGTCTACACTGACAAAGGCTGAAGGCACTGCTTTCGGTAAGAAGGGTAATGATGTTTTCCTTAAGATTGAAAACTTCCCAATCCCTGTAATCGCTGCAGTCAACGGATTCGCACTTGGTGGCGGATGCGAAATCTCACTTTCATGTGATTTCAGAATCTGCTCTGACAATGCAATCTTTGGTCAGCCAGAAACTGGTCTTGGTATTACACCTGGCTTCGGTGGTACACAGAGACTTGCTCGTGCAATCGGCACAGGCATGGCTAAGCAGCTCATTTACACAGCTAGAAATATCAATGCAGAAGAAGCTCTTCGCGTTGGTCTCGTAAATGCTGTATACACACAGGAAGAACTTCTTCCACAGGCTAAGAAGCTTGCTTCTATCATCGCTGGTAATGCTCCAATCGCAGTTCGTAACTGCAAGAAGGCTATTAACGATGGTCTTACAAAGACAACACTTGACGCAGCTGTTGAAGTAGAAGAGACACTTTTCGGTGACTGCTTCGAGTCTTACGATCAGAAGGAAGGCATGGCTAACTTCTTACGTAAGAAGGACGATCCAGCAAAGGTTAAGAAGGTTGACTTCCAGAACAAATAAGTTCATTTTACAAATGTAGTTGCTGCATTTGCTTATGATATAAAAGGGTATAATTAAATCAATTTTAGGAGGATCTACAAATGGTAGTTGGTGTTATTGGTGCCGGAACAATGGGATCAGGTATTGCACAGGCTTTTGCAATGACTGATGGTTATGATGTTCGTCTTTGCGATATCAAGGAAGAATTCGCAGAGGGTGGAAAGAAGAAAATCGAAAAGAATATTAATTTCCTTGTAAACAAGGAAAAGATTACAGCAGAAAAGGGTGCTGAAATCCTTGGCAAGATCAAGACTGGTCTTAAGGACATCTGCACAGACTGCGATCTTGTTGTTGAAGTTTGTCCTGAAGTACTTGCTATTAAGCAGGCTACATTCAAGGAGCTTATGAACATCGTTCCTAAGGATTGTATGTTCGCTTCAAATACATCTTCACTTTCAATCACAGAAATCGGTGCTGGTCTTGACAGACCTATGATCGGTATGCACTTCTTCAATCCTGCAGACCGTATGAAGCTTATCGAAGTTATCGCTGGTGGTAACACACCTGCAGAGATGGTTGAGACAATCAAGAAGATCTCTGTAGAAATCGGTAAGACTCCAGTTGAAATCAACGAAGCTGCTGGTTTCGCTGTAAACCGTCTTCTTATCACAATGATCAACGAAGCTTGCTACGAAGTTATGGAAGGTGTTGCGTCAGTTGAAGACATCGACACAGCTATGAAGCTTGGTTGTAACCACCCAATGGGACCACTTGAGCTCGGTGATTACATCGGTCTTGATATCTGCCTGGCAATCATGGATGTTCTTTATAACGAGTTCGAAGACAGCAAGTATCGTGCATGCCCACTTCTTCGTAAGATGGTTCGTGCCGGTAAGCTTGGTCGTAAGACAGGTAAGGGCTTCTACGATTATTCTAAATAATTCGAGATGATTGAATTTTACATCAAACTCCCGAGGCAAAAATCTACCTCGGGTGTTTGTATGTATTAATAAATGAATGGAGGACTAAATTCATGGATTTTACTTTAGACGCAAAGCATGAGATGGCACGCCGTCTTTTTGCTGAATTCGCCGAAAAAGAAGTAAAGCCTCTTGCACAGGAAGTTGATGAGACAGAGACATTCCCTGCAGAGACAGTTGAGAAAATGGCTAAGGCTGGTTTCCTTGGAATTCCGGTTCCAAAGGAGTACGGTGGACAGGGATGTGACGTTCTTACATACGTTATGTGCGTAGAAGAACTTGCAAAGGTTTGTGGTACAACAGCAGTTATCGTTTCTGCTCATACATCACTTTGCATCGATCCTATCATGACATATGGTACAGAAGAGCAGAAGCAGAAGTATATTCCTGATCTTGCTTCAGGTAGAAAGCTTGGTGCTTTCGGTCTTACAGAGCCAGGTGCTGGTACAGATGCTCAGGGTCAGCAGACAAAGGCTGTATTTGATGAAGCTACAAACGAGTGGGTACTGAACGGTTCTAAGTGCTTTATCACAAATGGTAAGCAGGCAGACGTTTATATCGTTATCGCTGTTACAGGTCTCATTGAGAAGCGTGGCAGAATGATGAAGGAAATTTCAGCATTCATCGTAGAAAAGGGTACACCTGGTTTCACATTCGGAACTAAGGAAAAGAAGATGGGTATCCGTGGTTCTTCAACATACGAACTTATTTTCCAGGATTGCCGTATCCCTGCTGAGAACATTCTTGGCCAGAAGGGTAAGGGCTTCAATTACGCAATGCATACACTTGATGGTGGACGTATTGGTATCGCAGCTCAGGCTCTTGGTATCGCTGAGGGTGCACTTGCCAGAACAGTTGAGTACACAAAGGAAAGAAAACAGTTTGGTCGTTCAATCGCTCAGTTCCAGAATACTCAGTTCCAGCTTGCTAATATGAAGACAAAGTGTGATGCAGCACAGGCACTTGTTTACCGTGCAGCATGCAAGAAGGACGAGTTCAACAAGTTTGCTGGTCCTAGAAATCCTATTTCTTATTCAGTTGAAGCTGCTGAAGCTAAGCTTTTCGCTGCTGAAACAGCTATGGACGTTACAACTAAGGCAGTACAGCTCCACGGTGGTTACGGTTACATCCGTGAGTACGATGTAGAGCGTATGATGCGTGATGCTAAGATTACAGAGATCTACGAAGGAACTTCAGAAGTTATGCGTATGGTTATCTCTGGCAACTTACTGAAATAAGGAGGGTACAAAATGAAAATCGTTGTTTGCGTAAAGCAGGTACCTGATACAAAGGGCGGCGTTAAGTTTAAGGCTGATGGCACACTTGATCGTGGTGCAATGCTTACAATTATGAATCCAGATGATAAGGCAGGCCTTGAGGCTGCACTCCGTCTGAAGGAACAGTATGGTGCTGAAGTTACAGTTGTAACTATGGGTCTTCCTAAGGCAGCAGAAGTTCTTCGTGAAGCTATCGCTATGGGCGCTGACCATGGCGTACTCGTTACAGACCGTGTACTCGGTGGTGCTGATACTTGGGCTACATCTCAGACACTTGCAGGTGCACTTCGTAACCTTGAATATGACTTAATCATTACTGGTCGACAGGCTATCGATGGAGATACAGCACAGGTTGGTCCTCAGATTTCTGAGCACCTTGGCCTTCCAGTTATCTCTTATGCGGAAGACCTCAAGCTTGTTGATGACGGTAAGGCAGTAGAAGTTAAGCGTCAGTTTGACGACAGATACATGATCGTTAAGGCTCAGCTTCCAGCACTCGTTACAGCACTTGCTGAATTAAACGAACCTCGTTACATGACACCAGGTGGAATCTTCGATGCATTCGATGCTGAGATTACTACATGGGGCAGAGCAGACCTTAAGGATACTCTTGATTCAAACCTTGGACTTAAGGGTTCACCTACACAGATTGCTAAGGCTTCTGATAAGGTTAAGAAGGGTGCCGGCGAAAAGGTTACTCCTGATTCTGCAGATGAAGCAGCTGATTACATTGTAAGCAAGCTTACAGAGAAGTTCGTTATTTAAGGAGGAAATAGAAATGGCAAAGATTGATGGAGATAGAGAATCCTTCAAGGGCGTATACATCTTCGCTCAGCAGGTTGATAACGAGATCAGCAACATTTCCTACGAACTTATCGGTAAGGGTAAGGATCTCGCAGCAGACCTTGATACAACAGTAACAGCAGTACTTATTGGTTCAGACGTTAAGGGTCTTGCACAGAACCTTGCTGAATATGGTGCTGATAAGGTTATCGTTATCGATGACCCAGAATTAAAGGACTACAGAACAGAGCCATATGCACATGCTCTTACATCTGTAATCGAAAAGTATAAGCCAGACGTATTCCTGATCGGTGCTACAGCTATCGGTCGTGACCTTGGTCCTCGTGTATGTGCACGTGTTCATACAGGTCTTACAGCTGACTGTACTTCACTTGAAATCGGTGATTTCCCACTGGTTGCTATTCCTGGTAAGGAAGCAGACCAGCTTCATAAGCAGCTTCTTATGACACGTCCTGCATTCGGTGGCAACACAATCGCTACTATCGCTTGTCCTGATTTCCGTCCACAGATGGCAACAGTACGTCCAGGCGTTATGCAGAAGAAGAATCGTGTAGCAGGCGCTACATGTGAAGTAGAAGAGTTCAACCCAGGCTTCATACCTGACAATAAGTATGTAACAATCGAAAAGATCGTTAAGGAAGTTTCAGATATCGCTGATATCCAGGATGCTAAGATTCTTGTATCTGGTGGCCGTGGTGTTGGTTCTGCAGAGAACTTCAAGATGCTTGAAGAACTTGCAGAAGTTCTTGGCGGACAGGTTTCTTGTTCAAGAGCAGTTGTTGATAACGGCTGGCTTGCAAAGGAACTTCAGGTAGGTCAGACAGGTAAGACTGTACGTCCTCATGTATACTTCGCAATCGGTATCAGCGGTGCTATCCAGCACGTAGCTGGTATGGAAGAGTCTGATATCATCATCGCTATCAACAAGGATGAGACAGCTCCAATCTTCGACGTAGCTGACTATGGCGTTGTTGGTGATCTGAACAAGATCGTTCCACTTCTTACAAAGAAGATCGCTGAAGCTAAGGCTGCAAAGGCTGAAAACTAATTCCTTAGTTTGAGACTTTCGCTTTAGAATAAATACGTAAAATAAGACCATTGTAGCGTGCTTTTTTACAGCATTCTATGATGGTCTTTTTTATATGTCTGTGGCATAATTAATTAGTCGGGGTCTTTATAAAAAGCCTGGCTGCCAAGTCCATTTGCCGGGCAAATGAGATTGGCAAGTATTTTAAAGGAGATAATTGTTTTGAATATAACGGTATATCTGGGAGCATCGGATATTGAGGATAGAAAGATTATCCGTGCTACACAGGATTTAGGACACTGGATTGGCAGTCATGGACATCGCTTGATTTATGGTGGCAGTAAGTCTGGGCTTATGGGAATCCTGGCTGATAGCGTTCTGGAAAAGGGTGGCCAAGTGGTTGGTATTGAGCCAGAGATGTTTATTGACAGTGAATTGCAGCATGATGGAATTACGGAACTCATTGTCACAAAGGATTTCAATGAACGAAAAGATAAGATGATGGAAATGGGTGACTGCATTGTGGTGATGCCCGGTGGAACAGGTACTCTGGAAGAGGCTTCTGAAGTGCTTTGCAGAATTCATCTTAATATGTATCATAAGAAAATCATGTTCTTAAATTTAAATAAGTATTATGAGCCATTGTTTTCCATGATGGAACAAATGATTGACTATGGCTTTGTGGATGAGGATTATCTGGATCACATCTCATTTGCAAATGATGTGGATATCCTGACCTGGGGGCTTCAGGGAGTAGCAGATAAACTTCAGAAGTAGTTTTGAAAAATGGAGGATTGTAGGGGAAGAGATAGAGAAGTAAAAGGAAGTGGAAGTGTTCATCGTAGAGGCGATGGACTTGGTTCTGGTCCGGTTGGTAGAGCTGACGGTTATAGTATAGTGGTCGTGGTGTTCGGCTTCAGGACAGGCGGGACCTGGAGGCGGTTAAAGAGGACCTTCTGGTAGAGGACCTGGTGGAATCTACAATATAACAATAGACCAGGATAAGCAGATTACTTACCTGCTTACAGATCTTTACAATAACGAATACTGGACTCCTGTATTGCCTGAGTAAAGACATCTGAGTCATTGGCTGAATTAAATAATAGTGATATGTGGGCATTCCATTTGCAAATGGGATGCCCGTTTTTTTAGGAGAGGAGAAAAGGAAATTGCAATGGCTCTTATTTCTTATGGAATTGAGCAATAAAAAAGTCAGGTATCTCCCAGGAAATACCTGACTAATGTTTTTAATAAATATTGGATTTACTGAGATTATTCAGTAATCATCTTATGCCATTCCTGGATAGAATGAATTTCGCCCATATGACGCTTGTTCATATGATCAATACCTTCAGCAGCGGCAAGAGCAGCAGTGATTGTAGTGATATATGGAATCTTCTTGTTGATGGCATTCATACGGATGTAGCTGTCATCATACATAGAATCCTTACCGATTGGTGAGTTGATGATGAGATCAATCTGTCCGTTTGTGATTGCATCAACAATGTTTGGACGCCCCTCGTAAAGCTTAAGAATCTTTTCTGCAGGAATACCAGCAGCAGTGATTACATCATAAGTTCCGCTTGTTGCAAGAATCTTGAAGTTGTTTTCATGAAGCAGCTTAGCAACAGCAGCAACCTCGTCCTTTTCCTTACGATTAACAGAGATCAGAACTGTACCAGAAAGTGGAAGTTCCATCTTTGCAGCTTCTTCAGCCTTGAAGTAAGCACCACCAGCAGATGATGACATACCAAGTACTTCACCAGTAGAACGCATTTCTGGTCCCAGAACCGGGTCAACTTCTGGGAACATGTTGAATGGGAAGACAGCTTCCTTAACACCGTAGTAAGGAATATTTCTTGTCTTAGCCTTTTCGTTCAGTTCTTCAACAGGCGACTTGCGTCCTGTAAGTTCGCTTGTGATGATATCAGTAGCGATTGGAACCATACGTGTGCCACAAACCTTAGATACCAGAGGTACTGTACGGGATGCACGTGGGTTTGCTTCAATTACGTATACCTTACCATCTTCAATAGCGTACTGCATGTTCATGAGACCAACTACGTGCATCTCATTTGCAATACGTCTTGTGTATTCCTTGATTGTTGCAAGGTTTTCTTCAGAGATGTGCTTTGAAGGAAGGATACAAGCTGAGTCACCTGAGTGGATACCAGCAAGTTCGATGTGTTCCATAACAGCAGGAACGTATGCATGTGTTCCATCAGCAATGGCGTCAGCTTCACATTCCATAGCATGGTGAAGGAAACGGTCGATGAGGATTGGACGATCAGGAGTTACACCAATGGCAGCAGCCATGTAGCTTTCCATCTGTGAATCATCATAAACAACTTCCATACCACGTCCGCCAAGTACGAAGGATGGACGAACCATTACAGGGTAACCAATCTTGTTTGCAACTTCTTTTGCTTCTTCAACAGTTGAGCACATGCCAGATTCAGGCATTGGAATCTCAAGCTTGTCCATCATAGCGCGGAAGAGGTCGCGGTCTTCAGCCAGATCAATAACAGCAGGAGTAGTACCAAGAATCTTAACGCCGTTCTTTTCCAGATCAGCAGCAAGGTTCAGAGGTGTCTGTCCACCGAACTGAGCGATAACGCCAAGTGGCTTTTCTGTATGATAGATTGAAAGTACATCTTCCAGTGTAAGTGGTTCGAAGTAAAGCTTGTCTGATGTATCGTAGTCAGTTGAAACGGTTTCTGGGTTACAGTTAACAATGATGGATTCGAAGCCAAGCTTCTTCAGTGACTGAGCAGCGTGTACGCAGCAGTAGTCAAATTCGATACCCTGACCGATACGGTTAGGACCACCACCAAGGATCATGATCTTCTTATTGCTGTCAGATACTCTGTTACCACCATCTGTTGCCTTGTGGTATGTAGAGTAGTAGTAAGCACTGTCCTTTGTACCAGCAACGTGAATATTGTCATAATCTTCAACGCAGTCGATGGCGTAACGACGATTTCTAATGTCTTCTTCTGGAACATCAAGGATTTCGCTCAGGTACTTATCAGAGAAACCATCCTGCTTAGCGCGGATAAGAGAAGCGTCAGAAGGAACGCAACCCTTAAATGCATTTACAAGATCTTCTTCCTCATCAACAAGTTCCTGCATCTGTGTGATGAAGTACTTATTGATCTTTGTAATCTCATGCAGTTCATCAACGGTTGCACCCTTACGGATTGCTTCATACATCTGGAAGTGTCTTTCAGAAGATGGAGTGATGAGGAGCTGCAGTAATTCTTCCTTAGAAAGGTCGTTGAAGTTCTTTACGTGACCAAGGCCGTATCTTCCCTTTTCCAGAGAACGGATAGCCTTCTGGAAAGCTTCCTTATATGTCTTACCGATGGACATTACTTCACCAACGGCACGCATCTGAGTGCCAAGCTTATCTTCAACACCCTTGAACTTTTCAAATGCCCAACGAGCAAACTTAACTACAACATAATCGCCAGATGGTTTGTAGTCAGCAAGTGTTCCGTACTTACCACATGGGATTTCATCCAGTGTAAGACCAGAAGCCAGCATTGCAGAAACAAGAGCGATTGGGAAACCTGTAGCCTTGGAAGCCAGAGCAGAAGAACGTGATGTACGAGGGTTAATCTCGATTACGATAATTCTGTCTGTCTTAGGGTCATGTGCAAACTGTACGTTTGTACCACCGATAACCTGTACGGAATCAACAATACGGTAAGCCTGATCCTGCAGACGCTTCTGAACAGATTCAGGAACGGTAAGCATTGGAGCTGTACAGTAAGAGTCACCAGTATGTACACCCATTGGGTCAACGTTTTCGATGAAGCAAACAGTAATCATCTTACCGTTCTTATCACGAACAACTTCCAGTTCCAGTTCTTCCCATCCCTTTACAGATTCTTCTACAAGAACCTGACCAACGAGAGAAGCTTTAAGACCTCTGGCACATACAGTCTTTAATTCTTCCTTATTATATACAAGACCACCGCCGGCACCACCCATGGTGTATGCTGGACGAAGAACAACAGGATATCCAAGTTCATCAGCGATTTCTAATGCATGATCTACTGAATAAGCAACTTCAGAACGAGCGCATTCTACGCCAATCTTTGCCATTGCTTCCTTAAACTCGACACGGTCTTCACCACGTTCGATAGCATCAACCTGTACACCGATAACCTTGACATTGTATTTATCAAGGACACCAGCTTTGTTCAGCTCAGCGCAAAGATTCAGACCACTCTGACCGCCAAGGTTTGGAAGAAGAGCATCTGGACGCTCTTTTGCGATAACGGCTTCAACACGCTTAACGTTAAGTGGTTCGATGTAAGTTACATCAGCCATTTCTGGATCCGTCATAATGGTAGCTGGGTTTGAGTTTACAAGTACGATTTCATATCCAAGCTGTCTCAGAGCTTTACAAGCCTGAGTTCCGGAATAGTCAAACTCACAGGCCTGGCCGATAATGATAGGGCCGGAGCCGATGATAAGTACCTTGTGAATATCAGTTCTTTGTGACATGGTTTCCCTCCTAATATGTTGTACATAAACTTGTACACAAATTTTTCCTATAATATCATTTATTTGCTGAAAAATGTGTATAAAATTTGCTATTTTGAAAAATAATTAAAAAGATTTGCAAAAATTGAACGATTGGTTTAATTTCCCTCTTTATCAACCCTAATTCCATTTACAAAGTATGGGCGTTTAGGGTAAGATTGACTCGAATTAAGAAATATTACGCGTATAAATTTCATATTCAAAGGAGATAAATAATGATAGGTATTATTGGTGCTATGGATCAGGAGATTGATGACCTAAAAAAGGAAATGAAAAATCCTACAGTTGAGACAAAGTCATCTCTTGATTTCTGGAAGGGGGAACTCTGTGGTAAGGAAGTAGTTCTTGTACGTTCTGGTATTGGTAAGGTAAATGCAACTATCGCATCGGAAATCCTTATCGAAACATACAAGGTTGATGCTCTGATTAATACGGGGGTTGCAGGATCTCTGGATGCCGCAATCAATATTGGAGACATTGTACTTTCAATTGATGCTGTTCAGCATGATATGGATGTAAGAGGACTAGGTTATCCAAAGTCAGTGATTCCAGATCAGGATTGTTCTATTTTCCCAGCTGATGAAAAGCTTCGTGCTCTGGCAAAGTCCATTTGCCAGAAGGTAAATCCAGAAATTGGCGTTTTCGAAGGCAGAGTAGCCAGCGGTGACCTCTTTGTTTCCAGCAAGGAGGCAAAGGATGAGATTAAGGAAGTGACAGGAGCTATGTGTGCAGAAATGGAAGGCGGTGCCATTGCACATGCTGCATATCTTGCCAAGGTTCCTTATCTTGTAATCAGAGCCATTTCTGATAAGGCGGATGGTTCTGCTGAAATGGATTATCCTTCTTTCCAGGCTCAGGCTATTGTACATACGGTACGTCTTGTAACTGGCATGCTTGCTGAAATGTAGAACTAGACGGAAAATGCCCAGTATGCTATAATTTGCAGGCTAGTGTGAATTACTCGCACAAAACCAAATAATATTAATAATATTTGCGCAAAAGCGCACCTATGATATCTAAGGAGGATACAAGAATTATGAGTTTTGAAGTAAAGAAGTTAGATGGCAATATGGCAGAACTGACAATCACAGTGCCAGCTGCTGATTTTGATAAGGCTCTTGTTGCTGCTTACAATAAGAATAAGAAAAAGTTCTCTATGCCAGGTTTCCGTAAGGGTAAGGTTCCTATGACTCTGATCGAGAAGGAATATGGCGCAGGCGTATTCTATGATGATGCAGCAAATGATCTGATCAACGAAACATATCCAGCTGAACTCAAGGCTCATGAGGATTTAGAAGTTGTATCTAACCCAGAAATCAAGGTTTCTCAGATTGAAAAGGGTAAGGACTTCATCTATGTTGCAACTGTTGCTACAAAGCCAGCTGTAGAACTTGGTGATCTTGAAGCTATCGAAGTAAAAGTTATGGACACTACAGTTACAGATGAAGACGTAGAAGCTGAAATCAAGAGAAATCTTAAGCAGAACTCTAGTAAGGTTGATGTTACAGACCGTGCAGCAGAATTAGAAGACGAAACAACAATCGACTTCGTTGGTTCTGTTGATGGCGTTGAATTCGAAGGCGGTAAGGGAAATGATTACCCACTCGTACTTGGTTCAGGTAGCTTCATCCCGGGATTTGAAGATCAGATTGTTGGTCACTCTGTAGGTGAAACATTTGATGTAAACGTAACATTCCCAGAAGAATATCAGGCTGAAGATCTTGCAGGTAAGGCAGCTGTATTTAAGACAACAATCAAGGCTATCAAGGCTATAAATATGCCTGAACTTGATGATGCTTATGTATCAGACACAACTGACTTCGAAACAGTTGATGAATACAAGGCTGATGTTAAGAAGAAGCTTGAAGAAAAGAAGGCTGCAGACGCTAAGAACGATAAGGAAAACAAGGCAGTTGATAAGCTTGTTGAAATGTCTAAGATGGATATTCCAGAAGCTATGCTTAGATTCCAGCAGGAACAGATGGTTCGTGATTTCGAACAGCGTCTTATGTATCAGGGAATGAACATGGATCAGTACCTTCAGATGACTAAGCAGACAAGAGAAGATATGATGGAGCAGGTTAAGCCTAATGCTGAAAAGCAGATTAAGTCTAGCCTTGTTGTAGAAGCTGTAGCTAACACAAACAACATCGAAGTTACAGATGAAGATGTTGATAAGAAACTTGAAAAGATGGCTAAGCAGTACAACATGGAAGTTGAAAAGATTAAGGAACTTGTTAAAGAACAGCTTGACAATGTTCGCACAGACATCAAAATGCAGAAGGCTGTTGAACTGATTGCTTCTAAGGCAAAGGAAGTTAAATAAGGAGGCCCACTATGGCGCTTGTACCTACAGTCATTGAAACAACAAATCGCGGTGAACGCGCGTATGATATTTATTCCAGACTTTTAAAGGAAAGAATTATTTTCCTGGGAGATGAAGTAAATGATGTAACAGCAAGTCTTGTTGTTGCTCAGCTTCTTTTCCTGGAGTCTGAGGATTCTAAGAAAGATATTAATCTTTACATTAACAGCCCAGGCGGTTCAATTTCCGCTGGTTACGCAATCTATGACACAATGAATTATATTAAGTGTGATGTATCTACAATCTGTGTAGGAATGGCAGCTTCTATGGGTGCCTTCCTTCTTTCAGGTGGTACAAAGGGTAAGAGATTTGCTCTTCCTAACGCTGAAATTATGATTCATCAGCCACTTGGTGGCATGTCTGGTATGAATCAGGCTTCTGATATGGAAATCGAAGCGGAACATATCAAGAGAATCAAGCATCGTCTGCTTGAAATCATGGCTTCTAATTGTGGCAAGGATTACGCAACTCTTGAAAAGGACTGTGATCGTAACAATTGGATGACAGCTGAAGAAGCAAAGGCGTATGGCCTTGTTGACCATGTTGTTACTAACAGAAACAACTAATAGATATAAAGGACGAAGGTAAAATGGCTAGTCGTTCCGAGACAAAAAAAATAAGATGTTCTTTCTGCGGTAAGACAGAAGACCAGGTTCGCAGATTAATTGCTGGACCTGGGGACATCTATATCTGTGATAGATGCGTTGGCCTGTGTGATGATATTCTCAAGGAAGAAGAGGCAGATGAAATCTTCGAAGGAGATATGGAATTACCGAAGCCAAAAGAAATCAAGGAATTCCTTGATCAGTATGTTATTGGACAGGATAGTGCAAAGAAAGTTTTATCAGTAGCTGTTTATAATCATTATAAAAGAGTGCTTGCTGGTAAGAACTTTGATGATGTAGAACTTCAGAAGAGTAATATCCTTGTAATTGGACCTACAGGTTCTGGTAAGACTTATATTGCCCAGACTCTGGCTCGTATGTTAAATGTACCATTTGCAATTGCAGATGCTACAACTCTGACAGAAGCTGGTTACGTAGGGGAAGATGTAGAGAATATTCTCCTAAAACTGATTCAGGCTGCAGATTACGATATTGAGCGTGCTGAGCACGGAATCATCTACATCGATGAAATTGATAAGATTTCTAAGAAGTCTGAAAATGTATCCATCACCAGAGATGTTTCTGGTGAAGGTGTACAGCAGGCACTTTTAAAGATTATTGAAGGCACAAATGCATCTGTGCCTCCTCAGGGTGGTAGAAAGCATCCACAGCAGGAACTTATTCAGATTAATACATCGAATATTCTCTTTATCTGCGGTGGTGCGTTTGATGGACTCAATAAGGTTATTGAGACAAGAATTGGTAAAAAGTCAATCGGCTTTAATGCTGAAATTGATGAGAATAAGATTAAGGATTCTGATGCAGTACTTAGATCTGTACAGCCACAGGATCTGGTTAAATTCGGTATTATTCCTGAATTTGTAGGTCGAGTTCCGGTTGTAGTTACACTGGATGCTTTGGACGAAGACAATCTTATTCAAATTCTTACAGAACCTAAGAGTGCTATTGTTAAGCAGTATCAGAAATTACTTTCCCTGGATGATGTAGAATTAGAATTTTCTGCGGAAGCCCTTCGTGAGATTGCTCATGAGGCAATGGTTAGAGAAACTGGTGCTAGAGGACTTAGAGCAATTATCGAAAATGTTATGACGGATATCATGTATGAGATTCCTTCAGACGATGCGATTGAGAAGTGTATTGTTACTAAGGATACAGTTATAAATGGTTCTGAACCTGACATTATTAAACGTGAGGCAAAGAACGGTAAATCTCAAAATAAAAAGAAAACAGGCACAGATGAGGCCTAAAGGATATTATGATTATTAAGAGTTCTGAACTTGAAACAGTCTGCGGTATTACTAGTAAACTGCCGGCCTATCAAGAAACTGAAATTGCATTTGCTGGCAGATCCAACGTTGGAAAATCTACCTTGATTAACGGGCTGCTGAATCGTAAGAATCTTGCAAGAACGTCTTCCCAGCCAGGAAAGACCCAGACAATTAACTTCTATAGAATTAATGATGAATTTTATTTTGTTGATTTACCTGGATATGGCTATGCGAAGGTTTCTATGGAAGAACGTGCGAAATGGGGACCTATGATTGAAGGATATCTGATCAAAAGAAGTAACCTGAAGGCGATTTTTCTTTTGATTGATATTCGAAGAAAGCCAAATGCAGATGACTTGCAGATGCTTCATTTCTGTCAGGAGTCTGATTGCGAAACAGTAATCATTCTTACCAAAGTGGATAAGGTTAAACGTTCCCAGGTACAGAAATTGAGAAAAGAAATTTTATCTGGTCTGCATTTATCAGCAGATACAAGAGTATTTTCTTATTCTGCTGTTACAAAGCAGGGTAGAGATGAAATTCTTGATTTTGTAGAAGCTCTTAAATAAGTTAAAGATTAATAAGGTGCATATGTTTGAGCTAAGCTTGGGTAATGCACCTTTTTTAGTGCCGATTCCGTGTCATGATTTGAGATACTGATTTCAACAATACAGGAGATTTTCTTGGAGGTGATTTTCCTGAAGGAGATTGACTTGTAAATTGTCATAAGAATTGTCATAAAAAACGCCATAAAAATTGCAATAAAAATAGCCCTCTTTACCTGCAAATGCCAGCAAAGAGGGTTATGTTTGCATAATATATTAATTACTGGGAAGAATTGTCCTGTAAGAGCAGGGCGTTGACCTTCTGATATACCTCAGCGCTATTACTTCTCCAGTTATCGCAAATGTGATCAGCAAGAGCACGAGTTGGTACAGCCAGCTTAATTTCCAGAATGGTTTCCGCTCTTTCTTTAATCTTTAAGTCGGCCACATATTCCTGACTTTCATTAATATCCACATCAGCAGTAAGCTCAGACTGCTCTCTGATTTTAATTTTTTCCTGCTTGAAAAATTCAAGGATTTCTTGTTTAATGGTGTTAGAAATTCTATTTTCGTAATAAAGTAAAGCTTTTTCTCCATCATCAGTTATCTGATAGTGTTGTACATCTCTAATCGTATTCACGGAAATAAATCCGTCCGCAATTAATTCACTGATAGATTCATGAACATTGAATAAAGATGTATATCCTCGATCTTGAATAAAGCTAGTAAGCTGTTCATTTGTCAATGTGTATTCATCTACACGGTCAAGCATATAGAGAATAATTAATTTATATAAAACAAGATTCATTTTCATTTCTCCCCTAAGTTTAGAAAACAGTATAAGAATACAAGTATTTGTTTGAAAATGCAATTCATGGTTTTTTAATGGGGAGATACTTTTTGATTTTTAGGAGGTTCTATGGATTATACAAAAATGAAAGTTGCTGAATTGCGTGAAACCGCAGAAAAGAAAGGATTACGCGATATTTCAGGTCTGAAGAAAGCAGAGCTGGTTGAACTTTTGACCAATATTGATGCAAGACTCAAAGCTCTTTCAGAAAAGAAGAAGGATGCCGAAAAGAAAGCTCCTGCCGAAAAGAAAGACCCTGTGAAAAAGAAAGCAGTTAAGAAAATTAGAGAAAAAGAGTCTGCAAAATCTGCGAAGTCTAAAACTGCTAATAAAAAGGATGAAGAAAAAACTGTTGAAAAGAATACAGAAAAGACTTCAGAAAAGACTTTAGACAAGCCAGCTAAAAAGGCAGTAGAAAAGCCTGTAAACAAGCCAGCCAAAAAAGCAACAGAAAAGCCTGTAGAGAAAACAGTTAAAAAGACAACAGAAAAGCCTGTAGACCAGACCGCAAAAAAAGTAACGGAAAAACCTTCAAAAAAATCAGTTAAAAAGACAACAGATCAGCCTTCAGACAAGACGAAAGAAAAGATAGGCGCATCTCATTTGCCACAGGAGGGAAAACCAGCAGAGATTTCCTCTGAGCCAGCAGCTGATGTAACTTCTGCTGGAGATCAGGTAAACACAGTAGAACAGGATAAAGAAGAAAAGCCAGCAGAACAGGTAAGACCTGCAAGACCAGAAAAAATTGCCAAGGGTATTTTGGAAATCATGGCAGAGGGATATGGCTTTATTCGTAGTGATAATTACTTACCTGGTGAGCAGGATGTTTATATTTCGCCTGCACAGATTAGAAAGTTTGGTCTTCGTACAGGTGATATTATTGAAGGACCCATTCGTAATAATCAGAGAGAAGGGGATAAGTATTCGGCTTTGCTTTATATTGCCAGCGTGAATGGACAGTCTCCAGATAAGTTATCTTCCCGTCGTGTATTCGAGAAGATGACACCAATTTTCCCAAATGAAAGAATCCATCTGGATTATGATAATGCGCCAACCTCCCTTCGAATTGTGGATTTATTCTCACCAATTGGTAAGGGCCAGAGAGGAATGATTGTTTCTCCTCCAAAGGCTGGTAAGACAACACTCTTAAAGCAGATTGCACAGAGAATCTGTTCTGAATATCCAAAGATCCATCTCTTGGTTCTTCTGATTGATGAAAGACCAGAAGAAGTAACAGATATTAAGGAATCTATTGTGGGTGATCTGGTTGAGGTTATTTACTCTACCTTTGATGAACTTCCAGAACATCACAAGAGAGTATCGGAAATGACAATTGAAAGAGCAAAGCGTCTTGTTGAGTATGGAGAGGATGTAGTGATTCTGATTGACTCCATTACAAGACTGGCAAGAGCCTACAATCTTACCGTTCAGGCTTCAGGTCGTACTTTGTCTGGTGGTCTGGATCCAGCGGCTCTTCATATGCCTAAGAAATTCTTTGGTGCAGCGAGAAATATGCGTGAAGGCGGAAGTCTTACCATTCTTGCCACAGCTCTGATTGACACGGGTTCTCGTATGGACGATATGGTATTTGAAGAATTTAAGGGTACTGGTAATATGGAACTTGTGCTTGACCGTAAGTTATCGGAAAGACGTGTATTCCCAGCTATTGATATCGTTAAGTCTGGTACAAGAAAAGATGATTTGCTTTTAGATGAAGAAGAGCAGAATGTTGTGAACTTAATTCATGACAGCATGAGAGATATAAAGCCTGAAGTGGTAGCAGAAGATATTGTTCGTATTCTTAGTCATACTAAGAACAATCGGGAGTTTATGCGCGTTGCGGAAAAGACATTCCGTCGTAGACCTTGATTGTAATCAACTATATAGTTTGTTATAATAGTTCTGTTTTTGAAAAAGCTCCATTGGAGGCATATTGTGAATTTTAGTAAGTTTGGAATTGAAAAAAGACAGCAGAAGCTCTCGTCTCATGGTAGTCGTAACGCGTCCAGAGTTTTTGTTGGCGTATTTAAAATCGTACTGATTGCCTTTGTGTTTGTCATGGTAGTACTGGCAGGTGCAGGCTTTGGTATGCTCAAGGGAATTCTGGATGATTCTCCAGATGTTTCTTCAATTAATATTAAACCAAAGGGATTTAAAACAACCATTTATGATCAGGAAGGAAATGTCTTAGATACTTTATCTACAGCAAATTCTAACCGTATTTACATCTATTATGATGAAATTCCTCAGCAAATGGTTGATGCATTCGTGTCCATCGAAGATGAACGTTTCTGGAAGCATAATGGTATTGATATTCGTGGTATCATGCGTGCTGCCGTTAAGGACATAACATCAGGTAATTTCAACGAAGGTGCATCTACTGTAACCCAGCAGCTTATTAAGAACCACGTATTTGATGTTGGTATGAATGAAACTACAAAGTTGCAGAAGGTAGAACGTAAGGTTCAGGAACAGTATCTGGCTATCGATCTTGAGAAGAAATATACCAAGAAGCAGATTATGGAATACTATCTCAATACTATTTACCTGGGACAGGGTGCAAATGGTGTTGAGGCCGCTGCAGAACGTTATTTCAATAAGAAGGCAAATGAACTTAGCCTTTCTGAAATTGCAACCATTGCTGGTATTACAAAGAATCCATATCGTTTCGATCCAGTTATTAATCCGGAAGAGAATGATAACAGACGTATCGACGTGTTGAATAAGATGCTTAAACTTGGCTACATCACCCAGGCTGAATATGATGATGCAAAAGCGGATGATGTATATTCCCGAATTGCCAAGGTTAAGCAGGAAAATGATGAGAATTTCGAATATAACTCCTACTACATGGATGCATTAATGCGTTCTCTTGCCAAGGACTTTGAAGAAAAGTACGATATGACAGAAGCAGAAGCGTATAATGAAATCTACACAGGTGGTTATAGCGTATATTCCGTACAGGATCAGGATATTCAGAATCTTGTAGATGGTATTGTAAATGATCCTCAGTATTATCCTGAGCAGTCTACGGTAGCTTTAAGCTACAAACTTACTCTGCTGGATCCAGATGGGGAAACAAATCTTAACTACGATACCAATACATTACTTACCTATTACCGAACATTAAATGGTGATTCCAAGTATAACAATATTTATTCAGATGAAGCAGAAGCTCGTGCAGCTGCCAATGCTTATAAAGAAGCTATGCTGGATAAAACAGCTGGTACCTTTGTGGCAGAAGAGTTTAGTACAGCGATTCAGCCTCAGGCTTCCGTTACTATAATTGACCAGAAGACGGGATATGTAAAAGCTATTAATGGTGGTAGAGGTGAAAAAGAGGGTAACCTTGGATTCAACCGTGCAACGGATGCCAAGCGTCAGCCTGGTTCTACATTTAAGGTACTTGCGGCCTTCCTTCCACTGATTGATACAGGTGGATGTCTTGCTCGATCTTATAACGATGCACCTTATTCTTATACAAGTGGTGCAAACGTAAAGAACTGGTATGGTGGTTATCGTGGATGGGCATCTCTTCGTGATGCGATTCGTGATTCCATGAATATCATTGCCGTTCAGGCTATGACGGAAGTAACACCAGAAGTTGCATTTAGATATTTGGAAAATGAAGGATTTACAACACTTGTTGACAAGGAAGTAGCTCCCAATGGTGATGTATATTCTGATATTCAGCAGGCTACAGCTCTTGGTGGTCTGACATACGGTATTACGAATTTTGAAATTACTGCAGCTTATGCAGGTATTGCCAATATGGGTACCTATGTAAAGCCGGTATACTACTCAGTGGTTAAGGATCACGATGATAATGTAGTTATCGATAATACAAATCCAAGTGATCGGAGCCATGAGGAATGTAAGGATACAACAGCATGGCAGTTACTGGATGCCATGAAGGATGTAATTACAAGTGGTACTGGTACCAGAGCGAAACTTCAGACTGGTGGAGTTGCTGCTGGTAAGACAGGTACTACATCAAATTCTTATGACCTTTGGTTCTGTGGTATGACTCCATACTATACAGCTTCTGTATGGTTTGGTTATGACTCTAACGTCACCATCGATACCCAGATGCATAAAGTAATGTGGCGTGACATTATGGATGCCATTGCTAATCTGGAAAATCACGATCCAAATTTGGATTGGGAGCAGCCAGATGGTCTTGAAAAGGTTACACTTTGTGAACAGTCAGGCCTTTTACCTGGTGCATCCTGCCCAACAGTTACTGACTGGTGTGCAACGGACTCCATTCCAAAGAAGCACTGTGATGGTGGTCACGAAAATACAATTACGATTTGTCTGGATTCATATGAGATCGCTACTGATAATTGTGTGAATACACAGACATTTACCATTAAGGAGGACGAAGAAACTGGTGCACGTACACTGGTGGGAGCAACATTCCCATATGATGCATCAATCTTTACTTCATCATGTCATTTACATCCTGCAAGTGGTGAATTTACAATTGCAACGGGTGCTTCGGCAGGTGGAACCATTTCTGGTTCCGTTAGTGCTGCTAAGGACGCTACGGTTACAATTTATATTTCACCTTCAGCAGGTTATACAATTTCAGATGTTCAGGTAGATGGTGCTAGTGTTGGACCTGTATCAGAATTTACATTCTCTGGTGTAAACAGCAATCACACCATTAGCGCATATTTCGCAGCGGTGGCAACAGAAGCACCTGCAGATACATCTGCACCAACAGAAACAGCAGCTCCGACGACAGAGCAGACATCTCAGGAAGCTCCATCTGATGGAACTACAACACCATAATTGCACTGAAAAGGCTTGCACAGAATTCTGTGTAAGCCTTTTTAATAAAATATGCCCTAGGGCAAATTGTGGAGGTGGGTAATGAAGTATTTAGTTTTCAGTAGGGACGAGTTGCTTGGGAAGCGACTGGTGGAATTGGTGAAGAAGGAGGATGCAAAAGCTCACATTCATTGTTTTAAGGATGAAGATGAAGCCTTGCTATTTGCGCTTCACAATCAAATTGATTTCTTTGTGATACATGTGAAGAAATTAAAGGCAAAAGATGATATATCTGGTTTTTCTCTAATCAATGACCTGAGAAATAATAAGGAGTATCGCTATGTGGAAATCCTGGTGCTTACCGAGTCTCGGGAACTTACGGACTCAGCCAGATTAAGACATCACATTTCAGAATCTTTGTCCCTTCCGGTGACAAATGAGATGCTGGCGGAATCTCTGTCTTACTATATCCATAAGACCAGGTTCAACTGCGTAAATCGCAGAAGTTTTCCAAAAGTATTTCATGTATATGAAGGTGGAGATTTCTTGTCCATTGATATCAATCATTTGGAATATCTGACAAGAGCAAACGGCAAGTACATTTTCCACCTGGAGGATAGAGCCTTTGAGGTGGCTGCAAATAAATGCAGAAGTACCCTGAAGCAGCTTCGTGAAGCCGGGCTGGTGCCAATCTCAAGATGGGAGGACATCAATCCTAATTTTATTACCAGCATGAATAGCAAGGGTCTTTATTTGAAAAATTTCGATAATCTATTTGTTTTCGGAAAAGAGTTTTTAAAGAATGTGGAACAGTTAAAACATTGGCTGTCCTGATTTATTCATAAAGCTTTAGCAAATGGAATTGTTGAATGACTTTGTTTTCTTTGTTAAAATAGGGCAGGTCTTTAGGACAGATCTGTCCTATTGTTTTTTGTAAAATAATGTTCAAAGATTGGAAGGAAGAAAAATGGTAAAAAGACTACTGGATGAAATTGTAAAAAAAGATGCACCAATCGTTGTAGGACTTGATCCAAAGTTGGATTTTGTTCCAGAGTATTTAGTAAAGCAGGGAATTGAGAAGCATGGTGAAACTCTTGAAGCTGCTGCAGATGCCATTTTAGAATTCAATAAGAAAATCGTTGATGCAACATATGACCTGATTCCTGCTGTTAAACCTCAGATTGCTATGTATGAGCAGTTTGGTGTTCCAGGACTGAAGGCTTTTGAAGAGACTTGTGCTTATTGTAGAGAAAAGGGCCTGGTTGTGATTGGTGATGTTAAGCGTGGTGATATTGGTTCAACATCCGGCGCTTATGCAACAGCTCATCTGGGAGAAATTCGCGTTGGTTCCACAAAGATTGCACCATTTGCGGAAGATTATGCCACAGTAAATCCATATCTTGGTTCGGATGGTGTACAGCCTTTCATCGACATTTGCAATATGTATGACAAGGGTATCTTTATACTGGTTAAGACATCAAATCCTTCATCTGGTGAATTCCAGGATCAGATGATTGGTGATAAGACACTTTATCAGATGGTTGCTGATAAGGTTAATGAATGGGGTAAGTCATCTATGGATGGCGATTACTCTAATGTAGGTGCCGTTGTCGGTGCTACATATCCAGAAATGGGCGTGGAACTGAGAAAGCGTATGCCTCATGCTATGATCCTGGTTCCAGGCTATGGCGCACAGGGCGGTAAGGGTAAGGATCTTCTTGGATTCTTCAATGAGGATGGTCTTGGTGCAATTGTAAACTCATCTCGTGGAATTATCGCTGCATACCGTAACGAAAACTATGTAGATAAGTTCACTGAGCAGGAATTTGCTGATGCTTCTCGTGCAGCAGTTCTGGATATGAAGGAAGACTTAAAGCAGGCTCTGGGTAAATAAGTTTTACAGTCCCGGCAAGTCCATTTGCATGAGGTGTGCAAATGAGTTTGGCATGCAGTTTGCTTCTTAATCAATTAGAAAGAGAGCGAGTTCATGAAAGAAGTTGAGACAGCAGAGGTAATTTCTCAGGAAGCCTTTGGCGGTGATATTTATAGTTTATGGTTAGATGCTCCTGTTACGGCAAAGACAGCACATGCAGGACAGTTTGTATCTGTATTTACTAATGATTCATCTAAATTATTACCAAGACCAATCAGTCTGTGTGAAGTTGACCATGAAAATGGTCGCCTTCGCCTGGTTTATCGTGTTACTGGTGAAACGGCAGGAACAAAGCAGTTCAGCCTTCTGACGGAGGGAGAGACGATTGATATTTTAGGACCTCTTGGAAATGGTTATTCTGAATTTTCAAAGAAGCCAATCCTTTTAGGCGGTGGTATTGGAATTCCACCAATGCTAGAACTGGCAAAGGAATTTGCTGGCCAGGGACTTGCCAAGGAAGACATATCAGTTGTACTTGGATTCCGTGATGCAGCATTCCTTTTGGATGAATTTGAAAAAGTTGCCACAGTATATCTGACTTCAGATAGTGGAAATACAGGAATCAAGGGAAATGTTATTGATGGTATTCATCAATATGATGTAAAGGGCGATGCCTTATATGCCTGTGGTCCAAAGCCTATGCTTCGTGCAGTAAAGGCTGAGGCAGATGCAAAGGGCATTCCTGCCTGGATTTCTTTGGAAGAGCGTATGGCATGTGGTATTGGTGCCTGCCTCGGTTGTGTAACAGAGACCAAGGATGTGGATGATCATTCTAAGGTTCATAACAAGCGTATTTGTAAGGATGGTCCAGTATTTAACGCAGAGGAGGTAGTACTTTGATTAATACAGAGATTAATATTGCCGGCGTTATCTGGAAGAATCCAGTTACAGTATCATCAGGAACTTTCGGTTCCGGTATGGAATTTGATGAATATGTAGATATTAATAAGCTTGGTGCTGTTACAACAAAGGGTGTAGCAGATAAGCCTTGGGCTGGTAACCCAACACCTCGTATTGCTGAAGTATACGGTGGTATGCTGAATGCAGTTGGTCTGCAGAATCCTGGTATTGAGACTTTTTGTTCCCGTGACCTTCCTTTCCTGCAGAAGAAGGATACAAGGATTATTGTTAATGTATGTGGCCATACATTAGAAGAATATCTGAATGTTGTGGATCGTCTGGCTGACGAGAAGGTTGATTTATTAGAAATCAACGTTTCCTGTCCAAATGTTAAGGAAGGCGGAATTGCTTTCGGTGTAGATCCGCATGCTTTAAATGAAGTTACAAAGGAAGTTAAGAAGCACGCAAAGCAGCCAATCATTATGAAGCTGTCTCCAAATGTTACGGATATTGCTGAAATGGCAAGAGCTGCCGTAGATGGTGGTGCAGATGCTTTATCCCTGATTAATACACTGACCGGTATGAAGATTGATATTGAGAGACGCAAGTTTGTACTTGCCAATAAGACAGGCGGTTTGTCTGGTCCAGCTGTAAAACCAATTGCAGTGCGCATGGTATATCAGGTAGCGCATGCAGTTGATGTTCCAATCATTGGTATGGGTGGCATTCAGACAGCAGAGGATGCTATTGAATTTATCATGGCTGGTGCTACAGCAGTTTCTGTGGGTACAGCTAATTTCTATCGTCCTAATGTAACAGAGGAAGTTGTAGAAGGCATCCGTAATTATATGGAAAGACATCATATTGAGAGTCTTGACGAAATTCGAAAGTGTTTATAAATGGCAAAGTTTAAAAAGAAAAGATATAAATTTACAGATGAAATTGTAACCACCGATATGATTATATCGGTGGTTAGTGGTACCCTTGGCTTTTTGCTTATCCTTGGTGCTTTTATTTATAGTATTGTGAAAAAAGGAAATGTGGGATTTCCTACAGGAGCCATGGTTTTGTCAGGAGGTCTGATCGGTCTTCTTGGCCTTATTTTTTCAATTTTCTCCTACAGAAACACGGATGGAGGAGTCCTTATGAAAAGATTTAGTTTAATCCTGAATCTGATTAATCTATTCATTCCGGTTTTCCTTTTTGTAAAATTCCGATAATTATGGTGGAGGCTTATGGATTTAAAAGCAGAAAACTTAGAACTGAGACAACTTAACCGAGACAGACTGTTGATGATTCCTGAGGAGAAACAGGTGGACAGTCTGTTTCTTTCTTTTTTTGAAAAGGCGGCAAATGAACTTGTCACACCTACTTCGGAAGGACTGGCAGAAATCAAAGTGCTGGCTGCGGAAAGCAGCGGTGCCTATCAGGATTTTTTCAAAGTATTGGCTGATTTGATTGGCTTTGTGCCTTACTTTGAAAAGAGACAGGATATTGCAGAAATCGTGGCCATAGAAGAGCTTTATTTGTTGTCCTATCATTCCTTTACGGATGAAGCAAAGCCCTTCTTCAGACCATTGGCGGATCATATCTATTATTTCTTCTTTGATTATGCGGAAATGTTCATTCGGGATTTGGCTGAGGAAATTGAAAGAGGAGATTCCACTTGGTTCGATTCTTTATCCATTGATTCAGAAGCTCTTCATACCTTCTGGGATGGCAGACTTTCTGACCGTTATCAGAATGCCTTAAAGGGTATCCGTGATACCATCAAGGAAGAGACTTACGACAAAATTTTGGAAGGGGGCTTGTCCTATGCAATTTATTCCAATCATTCGTAAAAAGAAACAGGGACTGGAACTGGAAGATCAGGAAATTGATTTCTTGGTAGAGGCCTATACCAAAGGCAATATTCCAGACTATCAAATGTCTGCCTTTCTCATGGCAGTTTGTTTAAATGGCATGTCTGACAGGGAGACGGCAAGACTTACCATGGCCATGGCCCATAGTGGAGATTTGCTGGATTTAAGCTCTATTCCTGGCATTAAGGTGGATAAACATTCCACAGGAGGAATTGGAGATAAGACCACTTTGATTGTGGGACCTATTGTTTCTTCCCTGGGAATTCGCACTGCCAAAATGAGTGGTAGAGGACTGGGGGCCACAGGTGGTACCATTGATAAACTGGATAGTATTCCTGGCTTTTCTTCTGATTTAAGTGATGAGGAATTCCTGAAGAATTTAAAAGAAGTGGGATTTGTGGATTCTGGTCAGACCAAGAATCTTGCGCCAGCGGATAAGAAAATTTATGCCCTGCGAGATGTAACAGGCACTGTGGACAGCATTCCTCTCATTGCATCTTCCATTATGAGTAAAAAGATTGCCTCTGGAGCAGATGCCATAGTGCTGGACGTGAAGTGCGGCAGCGGTGCTTTTATGCAGAATCCTGAGGATGCAAAGCGTCTTGCAAAGACCATGATTGAGATTGGTAAAAATGTGGGCAGAAAGGTAACAGCCATTGTTACAGATATGAATGAGCCTCTGGGAAATACTGTTGGTAATTCTCTGGAAGTTATGGAAGCCGTAGACTTTCTCAAGGGCAAAAAAGAGGGAAGACTTTATGAGGTTGTCAAGACTCTGTCCTGTGAAATGGTGAGACTGGGAAATGACATTGAATTCCGGGAGACTTCCCAGGAATTCAATGATATGTTCTCAGAGATTAGTCCCTATGTTGACCAGGCCATTGATTCTGGCAAAGCTCTGGAGCAGTTTAGAAAGTTCGTCCTTCAGCAGGGTGGAAATCCTGCCTTTATAGATGACTACAGTCTTTTACCAGCAGCCAAATATATGAGAGAAGTGAGAGCTCAGGAAGAGGGCTATCTTTCTTCCTGCAATGCGGAAATGGTGGGCCGGTCTTCCATGATTCTAGGTGCCGGAAGAGAGAGTTTGACGGATCAGATTGATTATGGTGCTGGTGTGCGAGTAAATAAGCATCTGGGAGATTATGTAAACAAGGGTGACTTGCTGGCTACCCTCTATAGCAATAAGGAGGATAGGTTGCAGACGGCAGAGGAACTTTTTCTTTCTGCCTATGAGCTGAGTCCTGACAAGCCTGCTTTAAACCCAGTTGTTATGGGTATTTATTTTTAATGGGATATGCGCAGTTCATTTGCCTAATGGACTGCGCATTTAATTTTGATATTATTGTGAAAATTAAACTGCAGGTTGAATACGTATATTGAAAAAAGGTAGGCCATAACCTATAATTTAGCTGTAGTGATTTTTACAAAATGAAGGAGGGTATTATGGGAGTATTAAGTAGATTTAAGGACATTATGTCAGCCAATATTAATTCACTTCTTGACAAGGCTGAGGATCCTGAAAAGATGGTGGATCAGATTCTTCGTAATCTGAATAAGGACCTGGCAAATGTTAAGGAAGAAACAGCTGAGATCATGGCTGATGAGAAGAAGGCAAAGAGAGACCTTGATGAAGTAAATGCTGAAGTTGCTAAACTTCAGACATATGCAGAAAAGGCTGTTCTTGCTGGAAATGATGATGATGCAACGAAGTTCCTGGCCGAGAAGGCACGTGTGGCTGAGAAGCAGGCAGCTCTTCAGCAGGCATATGATGCTGCTGTTTCAAATTCAACAAAGATGCGTCAGATGCATGATAAGTTAGTTGAGGATATCCGTGATCTGGAAGCTCGTCGCGATACAGTTAAGGCAAAGGTTAAGGTTGCTAAGACTCAGGATAAGATTAATCAGATGAATTCCAGCCTTGGTGATTCCGCTTCTTCTATTGCAGCATTTGAGAGAATGGAAGATAAGGCTGATGCAATGATGGATATTTCTGACGCAGAAGCAGAACTCAATTCTTCTGAAGAAAAAGATGAAGTGGCAGATTTAGCTGCAAAGTATGACAATCCTGAAGCAGCCGTTCAGGATGAGCTTGCAGCATTGAAAGCAAAACTTGGAAAGTAGTAATTAATGTCTTCAATTTTAGGATTAAACGATAAACAGATGGAGGCCTGCTCGTACACCGAGGGGCCTCTTCTTATACTAGCAGGGGCGGGCTCTGGTAAAACCAGAGTGATTACGCACAGAATCGCATATTTAATTGATGAGAAGTCAGTGAATCCATACAACATACTGGCAATCACATTTACAAATAAGGCTGCAAATGAAATGCGCGAACGTGTGGACAAAATCGTAGGGGAAGGTGCAGAGTATGTCTGGGTCAGCACATTCCATTCCATGTGTGTACGCATATTAAGACGCTTTTATGATCGTATTGGTGGAGATACACACTTTACCATTTACGATACGGATGACCAGAAAGCAGTAGTAAAGGAAGTCTTAAAGACTTTAAATCTGGATCCAAAGCAGTATTCAGAAAAGATGTGCATCAAGGAAATATCCAGTGCAAAAGAAGAGTTTCTGCATCCGGATGATTTGGCAGCCAGAGCTGGTACAAGCTATCGCGAGGCTAATATTGCTAATATTTATCGGGAATATGAAAAGCGCATGAGACAGAACAATGCGCTGGATTTTGATGATCTGATTTTCCAAACTCTGGAATTATTTGGAAAATGTCCGGATGTATTACATGCATATCAGGAAAGATTCCACTATATCATGGTGGATGAGTATCAGGATACCAACCATTCTCAGTTCCTCCTTGTGAGATATCTGGCAGGTGGACAAAAGAATCTTTGCGTTGTAGGTGATGACGACCAGTCCATTTACAAATTCCGAGGTGCCAATATTTATAATATTCTCAACTTCGAGCAGGAGTATCCAGATGCTAAGGTGGTAAAACTGGAACAGAACTATCGTTCTACATCCACCATCCTTAATGCGGCAAATGCGGTTATTTCCAATAATAAGGGACGTAAGCAGAAAAAACTCTGGACTGAAAATGAAGAGGGAAACTCTATTATTTTCAATGAATATCAGGATGAATATCATGAAGCAGAAGGAGTGGTGGATCAGCTGATTCAGAACCACAGAAATGGGGTTCCATTTGCTGATATGGCCATACTTTATCGTACCAATAACCAGTCCCGTGTGTTGGAAGAAAAACTGGTTATGAACAATGTGGCTTACAAAATGGTGGGAGGAACCAACTTCTATCAGCGTAAGGAAATTCGTGATCTGGTATGCTACCTCAAGTGTATTTCCAATCCATCGGATGAAGTATCCTTTACCCGTATTATTAATGTACCTCGTCGAGGTATTGGTGCAACCACCATTAATAAGATTCGTGATGAGGCAGCCATGCAGGGATGCTCCATGTATGATATTTGTATTGAACCAGAAGGAAGAGCGAGTCTTGGACGTTCTGCAGGCAAAATCGAAGGCTTCATGGAAATGATGGAGAAGTTCCGCGACATGGCTCGTGAAAATGAACTGTCCATTCTTTATGATGAAATTTTGGAAGCTACAGGATACGTTTTACAACTGGAGCAGGAAGGAACAGACGAAGCCAAAGCACGTATTTCTAATATTGAAGAATTAAAGAATAAGATTGTTACCTATGAGCAGAATGCTCCAGAACCTACCCTTATGGGATTACTGGAGGAAATCTCCCTGGTGGCAGATCAGGATTTATCAGAAAATACGGATGCAGTTACCATGATGACTCTTCATAGCGCTAAGGGTCTGGAATTCCCTTATGTCCATATCGTGGGTATGGAGGAGAGATTATTCCCAAGTGGTTTGTCCATTGATTCGGATGATCCAGATGCTGTGGAAGAAGAAAGAAGACTTTGCTATGTAGGTATTACAAGAGCCATGAAACAGCTCTATATGAGTATGGCAGAGACCAGAATGATTAATGGTGCTCGTAATTACCTGGGTAAATCCCGCTTTATGGAGGAAATTCCTGAAGAATTATTGGAAGTTCATGAAAGTGGATTTTCCTCAGATTTTGGAAACTTTTCTTCTGGCAAGAGGAATTCCCTTGGAACTTCATCCTATGGGGGTTCTTCCTATGGATCTTCTTACGGTTCTTCCCGTGGATCATCCTATGGCAGGAAACCATATGGAGATACTTCTGCTGATGTATTTTCGGGCGTTGATGAACCCTTCCCAAGTACACCAAAACATCAGACAAAATACTCAAATCTTGAATCCATTCCAGGTCTGTCAAAGGGCCTGCCAGCAAGTGGCGGGGTAGCGGACTATGAAGTGGGAGATACTGTGAGACATTTTAAGTTTGGCAAGGGTGTGGTAACAGAGAAAACGCCTTCTGGCAGTGACTTTGAAGTATGTGTTGACTTCGAATCCTGTGGACCTAAGAAGATGTTTGCATCCCTGGCTAAGCTCAGAAAAGTCTAACAATTAACTATGCAAAAACATGGCTTTATGCTATACTAAGAACATCTTTTAAAGTATTTGAAGGAGGTGGTTTCCTTATGAAGCATGAAATTGAGGTAAGAGAAGATGGCCCAGTTGAGGGAGCAAAAAATGCGATTATTTCAGTAGCAATCATCGTTGGTATTATTGCTATAATCGTTGGTATTGCAGTTGCAGTTTATAAGTATCTGACACCAGATTATCTCGATGACTTTGATGAATTCGATGATGATTTTGATGATGATTTCTTCGATGACGATGTAGAAGATGCAGAAGAGGATGCAGTTGAAGCTGCTCCAGCTGAGTAATCACCTATAATTTTACAAAAGATTTCGGGAGCACATGGTTTGTGTCTCCCGATTTTTTTGTGTAAAATGTAAGTCGTTTTAGTACATTACTTGATAGCGGAGAAAACAATGGATAATTTTATATTTAGTCTTAATGTAACCATTCCCATTTTTCTGGTAATCCTTCTGGGATATATCTTAAGAAAAATTGGTTTGATTAATGAGAATTTTGTATCAATCGCAAATAAATATGTTTTCAAATGTGCTTTGCCTGTCATGCTTTTTCAGGATATAGCCTTTACGGATACCTTAAGAAGTGCAAAAGGTAGTTTTGTTCTATTTTGTGCTCTGGTTACAATTGCAATGTTTTTACTGGTATGGCTTTGCTCCTACGTTTTCTTAAAGGATAAGAATCTGGTGGGAGCCTTTGCTCAGGCAGGAGCCAGAGGAAGTGCAGCAATACTGGGTGTTGCCTTTGTTGAGAATATATCTGGAAGTGCAGGGATGGCACCTCTTATGATTGTGTCAGCTGTACCTTTCTTTAATATTCTATCTGTTATTATTCTTACTTTCTCAGTAGATTTGAATAAGAGTGCTGGAGAAAAGAAGAGTCATGGGGCTGTTATTAAGAAATCTTTGTTTAATATTGTAACGAATCCAATCATTATAGGAATTCTTCTGGGCATTCCATTTGCACTGCTGAATGTAAAGTTTCCAGCCATTGCCACGAGAACTATGGATTATGTGGCAAGAACTGCAACGCCTGTGGCTTTGATTGCCATTGGTGGCGGATTTGATAAGCAGGAGGCAACTCGCCGTGTAAAGCCTGCAATCTGGGCGTCTCTGATTAAACTGGTGATTCTTCCAGCTGTATTTTTGCCTCTGGCAGTTCTTTTCCATTTTGCTTCCAGTGAGATGGTGGCAATTTTAATTATGCTGGCTTCGCCTACTACAGTTTCCTGCTACATAATGGCAGTAAATATGGAAAACGATGGACCACTTACTTCCAATGTGATTTTGCTCACTACTATATTTTCCAGTGTGACCCTGACAGGGTGGATTTTCATCTTGAGGTCTTTTAATCTGATATAGGAAAAAGATATAACGAAAAATTGAAATCTTTTTCTTTTTTTAGATGAAAAATAGAGGAGTGGATTCATGATAATTTTCAAAAAATTGATAAAATTTGAAAAAGAAATTTAAAAATAATTTTTAGAAATTTGAAATTTGATTCAATGAAAATCTTTTGAAAGTGGCTTCTGGAGTTGCTTTGGAAATTGTCAAAAAAAGATGAAAAATTTCTCCTAAAACTCCTTGACATTTTAGACCCCTATCCGTATAATGTTTTTCGTTGCTGAGGTAACAACACAACAGACAAATCCGGGATCTTAGCTCAGCTGGGAGAGCATCTGCCTTACAAGCAGAGGGTCACAGGTTCGAGCCCTGTAGGTCCCATTCATAAAGCTTAAAGCTTTATAAATACTAAATGGCGGGATAGCTCAGTTGGCTAGAGCATGCGGTTCATACCCGCAGTGTCGAGGGTTCAAATCCCCCTCCCGCTACTAAGAGTTATTAAAAAATAATTCAAAAAAATTACTTGACAAATCAATCCGATTTCGTTATAGTAATCGTGCTGTCGCTGAAGAGCGCAGTATAAAACAAACCTTCGGGGTGTGGCTCAGCTTGGCTAGAGCGCCTGATTTGGGATCAGGAGGTCGCAAGTTCGAATCTTGTCACCCCGACTTTTATTAAATAATATTTAATAAATATTGGTACATGCGGGTGTAGTTCATTGGTAGAACACCAGCCTTCCAAGCTGGATAGGTGGGTTCGATTCCCATCACCCGCTTTTCTATGTTAAAATACATGGAGAAGAACATGTGTCCGTAGCTCAGCTGGATAGAGCAACGGCCTTCTAAGCCGTGGGTCGGGGGTTCGAATCCCTTCGGGCACATTATAAAGTGAAAGCTTTATATCTTATACGGTGGGTATGGCGCAGTTGGCTAGCGTGCCAGATTGTGGCTCTGGAGGTCGAGGGTTCGAGCCCCTCTACCCACCCATTTTTTTTATCAGACCTGATGCATTTTTGCTTATAAGGTTTTGAAGCAAGGCTACTTGCAGATCAAATCTCTTGGGCTATCGCCAAGCGGTAAGGCACAGGACTTTGACTCCTGCATTCGTTGGTTCGAATCCAACTAGCCCAGTTATTTTGTGCTACTAGCTCAGTCGGTAGAGCACTTGACTTTTAATCAAGTTGTCGGGGGTTCGATTCCCCCGTGGCACACAACGAATTTTTCGGAAATTCACTTATGTGGGTTTCCGTTTTTTTATAAACGCGGATATGGCGGAATTGGCAGACGCGCTAGATTTAGGTTCTAGTGGGACATCCCGTGCAGGTTCAACTCCTGTTATCCGCACTAAAAAAGACCAGTGATAATTTACTGGTCTTTTTTTTACATTTGATATTTGGCTTTTCCTAGAACGATTGGGATTCATTAATAAACCCAATAATTATGAATTTTTCTCCCATTTGTCCTTTGGTAATCCTATCCGCATCCTTGGACTTATTGATATAGCCAAGCAGGGCCGGTACCAATATGGCAGCAATGACTGCCAGAATCACCAGAATGACAATTAGCTCTATCAGGGTAAATCCTCGCCTCTTCCGATAATCATTTATTTTAAACATAAATAATCACGTCATATTTAATTTGCAAATATACAATATCATTATGCAAATGAGATTTCCATGACTAATATTAAATATTTGTGAAAATTTAAGAAAAACTTTAATTTTTCTTTCTATACTGAAAATGAAGGTAAGGAGATTAGATATGGCTCGGCAAATTCATTTGCAGGGGATTAGAAAAGGGAGGTTAATCTATGTCTCAAACGGTTATTGAGGTTTCACATCTTTCTAAACAATATATGAAGAAAAAAGTCTTAGATGATGTGTCATTTAAGATTGAGAAGGGCGTTATCTGTGGTCTGATTGGTCCCAATGGAGCAGGTAAAACAACCATTATGAAGATTTTAGGTGGTTTGGTGCTTCCTACAGATGGCAGCTTTAAATTATATGAGTCTTCCCCCAATGAGGATCTGGCAGTTGCCCATGAGAGAAGTCGTATGTCCTTTATTATTGAGACGCCATATGCTAAACAGAAGATGACGGCTAAGGAGAATCTGGAAAAGATTCGAATTATGCGTGGTATCCCCAATAAGGAAAGGGTGGATGAGGTGCTGAAACTAGTGGGCCTGGAAAATGTGGGCCGTAAAAAAGTGGAAGCGTTCTCTTTAGGTATGAGACAGAGACTGGGGATTGCCATGGCTCTTCTTGGAAAACCAGAGGTGCTTATTTTAGATGAACCTGTCAATGGTCTGGATCCAGAGGGAATTGTAGAAATTCGTGAATTGCTTTTGAAATTAAATAGGGAAGATCATGTAACTATTTTAATTTCCTCCCATATTTTAAGTGAGTTGCCTATTTTATGTACTCACTATATGTTTATGAATCATGGAAAAATTATTAAGAATTTATCCAGGGAAGAGTTGGATCATGAAACCAGAGAGTCCTATCACATTCATACCGATGACGATGCCAGGGCTCTGGCTATCCTACAGGATACTTGTCGTATAGAGAAGTATGAGGTGGAAGATGACGGGGCACTTAGAATTTTTGATGGACTGGATCAAATTCGTGATATTTCCAAAGCTCTTTATGATGAGGGGGTAATTCCTCTGGAACTCACGCCAGTATCAGCAAACCTGGAGCAGTTCTATCTGGATTCATTGGGAGGCGAATAATATGTGGAATGTTTGTAAATCAATACACTATGCCATTCTAAGGGATATTTGGTTTGTGGTGCTGCTGATTGCAACCCTGCTGGTTCCTGTACTTGAATTATTATTTACAGTGGGCTTTTATCATCTGCAGGAGCTCACAGGAAGTGAGTACTTTGCAGAAGTGGTGCCGGCAAATGGAATGCCCTTTGTTTTCTTAAGCGTCATGTTTCTTGTGTCCCGGGTGGCTGGCTGGGATCAGGTGGATAAAACGATTAACTATGAAATTCTGTCTGGTAAGAGGAAAGCCATGTCTTATATGGGCAGAACCCTGCTTTCTATTCTTTGGGCGTTTCTTATTTATTTTGTACAAAAGATTCTTCCCGGTCTTGTTTTTACCATCCTACATGGTTGGGGAAATATGTGTCCGGCAAATGAGATTGTCCTGCGCATGACGCTGGTGATGCTTCCTCTTATGAGAATGTTATGCTTTATGATTTTCTTTATCTTCTTATTAAGAGAGAGCATGAAGGCTTTTATTCTGGCTGTTTTCTGTGTGCTGGAACTGCCAGTACTCCTGATTAAGATTATTATGGATGCTCTGGAGATAGAGAAAGAAACATTCCTTTGGCTTCATTCCAATCTAGCAGCTGATTATCTCACAGGTTTTTCTAACTACAGTTTTGATTATGTGAATGGGGAAGATGTGCAGGTGGTAAAGTCTTTTCTGCAAATGAATGTGGCTCGTGAAATTGTTATTGTCAGTCTTGTCTTTAGTATTATTTATTTAATCCTGGGATATGTATCATTCTCCAAGAGAGATGCCAGATAAGGGAGGTGGAAGTATGAATAAAAAGAATATGAAAAATCTCTATGCTTCCATTTTCTATAGTCTGAAAAAGACTGGAATGCTGAGGACTATATTCTTATTAATTGCCTTGCTTGAGGTGGTTACCATTGTGGGACCTTTTATGGATCATGATTCCTGGGGAACACCCATGAGTGCAAGCTTTTATATCTCTTCTTATATGAATGAAAATGTGATGTTCCCATTTATGTTCATGGGCTTTTTAGTGGGAGTTGTTTGTGCAGGAGGATTTGGAGATAAGACAGCCAATTATGATATTCTTTGTGGCTATAGCAGATGGCAGGTGTTTAGAGCCCAATCCCTTGTATCTATGGGCGTCTCATTTGCGTCCACATTTATTTTGAACTCTCTGCCGGTGCTTGTGTGCCTGCTTGTATGGGGGCCGGGAGACCATATGGCGATGAGGGACTTATGGATTCGATATTTGATGACAAGCGTTGTATATGTGAGATTTGCCACCATATTGATTTTTCTTTCCTATGCCATTCGCAATGTGTTTATCAGTGGACTTTTTGGTTACTTTTTCATGTGTATGGCGGAGATTCTTCCTGCGGCGGCAGGAGAGATGAATGCCAAGTCACCAATTCTTGCCTCAAATATGTTTTTCCAATGTCAATACATTCAGGCTTATTACGCCGTGGGAGTAGAATATTCTAGTGGTAGTTTTAATGCCAGCATGGACCCTCAAATGATATTAACAATTATCATATCTACAATTCTTGGAGGGCTGGTTTTCTTGACATTTGGCTATGTAATCTTTAAGAAATATGATTTCAGGTAGGAGGGGCGTATGAAGAATTTAGATATTTCAACACTTATAATCAATGGAATTTTCGCTGTATTCTTTCTCTTCTTTCCTGGTATTACCGACAAGTATAAGTCTACAGCCTGGAGGATTGTTTATATCGTTCCATTCCTGCTTGATTTAATCATGCTAGGAGTGGGTGGCTATGAGAAATGCATGCTGCCTGTATATATAGGGGCAGTTCTGGCGAGCTATGGATTCTTCTTTGATAAAAAAAGAGTAAAACAACTCATGGCAGTTCTATTTGTGATGGCTCTTATGATTACCATTCCTATTTGTCAGAATAGTAAACTCTATCGTGGAAAGAAATATCATTATTATTTTGAAGAAATGACAAATGAGATGCAGAAGCATTACATTCTGGCAGATTATAAGAATATTGATCTGGATGCTCTGATAGACAAGTACGACCCTGCCTTTCGAGAGGCTCAAAAGAAGAATGATGGAATTCTTTATTATGAATCCATGATTAAATTCATAGCAGAATTCCCAGATGGTCATGTATATTTTTATCCGATTGATAGGGAGAATGAGGATTATGTGCAGGCCTGTGATAATATTCTGGGCAATGATTATGGGCTTTCTCTGGTAAAGCTGGACCAGGGGGAATACGCTGCTGCAGATGTGGCAAGTGGTGGCGACGCTAGCAAATCCTTAAAGGAATCCGGTATTCATAACGGTACGATTATTACTTCCTGGGGTGGAAAGTCTATAGAGGACTATAGAGATGACATTACGCTGATTGAATACAATATGCCCATTAAAGAAAACTATGACTTCATGCTGCCTCTATATGTGGCAGGAAAGGGTAAAGATACAGTGGATGTGACCTATCTGAATGATAAGGGAGAGGAAGAGAAAGTAACCCTTACAGCCATGGGTCCATATTATGATCGCTTTTCTGATATGCAGGATAAGTTATTTGATGGGATAGAAGCAGGGAATCTTGCTGTTCATGATATCGATGAGGATACGGCGGTAATACGTATCAAGATGATGATGTTTGATTCGGAATCTGCGAATAAGGGCGAATACTCAGCTATGCAACAGGAATTGGAAACAAAGGTAAAAGAATTAAAAGAAGCTGGTAAAAGTAACCTGATTCTGGACATGAGAAGGAATGAGGGTGGCGATCCCTACATGATTAAGTCCATCTTTGCTGTATTCGCTCCAAAGGGAGAACATGAACAGTTATATACGGCCAAATACGATGAAAAGAAAAACGGCTATGTATTTGATGAAAAAGGCAGGATGATTCCCAATGAGAAAATCACTTATCAGGGAGAGGATATGTGGCACGATGGGAAGATTTACTTGTTAGTGAATGCGGAGTGTATCAGTGCTGGGGATCATACAGTATATGAAATGTCTCAATATCCAAATGTTACAGTTATTGGCCTTACCCAGTCCAACGGATCTGGCCAGGCAGTATCACAGCATATGACAGAGGCAGCTGATTACTATTCCTTCTCAGAGTATCCGGTTTTAAACGAAGATGGGTCCTTTCTTGTGGATGCAGATGCAAATGGACTTGTAAGTCAGCGTCTGTCTCTTGATGTAAAGATTCCAATGGATCAGGATGGAGTAGAAAAAATTTGTAATCCAGATGAGGATTATGAGCTGGATTATACGGTGAAGTATGCAGAGGAAAATCAGTAGAAGAAACCTGGAAGGTCAGAGTCAATATGATCTATATGGCTAGGTAAAAGATAAGGTAATAAGCCCTGTTCGTGATATACTAGCTGTATCGGAACAAGACTTATCTTTTGTTCAATAAAAGGAATGCGCAACCCATTTGCATGGAAAGGGAGGCGCGGGTGAGGGAACATGACAAGAGTATTTATTGTTGAAGATAATAAAGAAATTTCGTCTCTGCTTTCTTCTTTTTTGGAAAGGCAGGGCTATCAGGTACGGGCGGCACTTGATGGCATGGAGGCCAGAGATGGACTAAAGGATAAGAACTATGACATAGTGCTTATGGATCTTATGTTACCTTTTATTAGTGGGGAGACCCTTATTAAGGAGTTAAGGGAATATTCCGATGTGCCGGTTATTGTGCTTTCCGCCAAGTCCATAATGGATACCAGACTTGAGGTACTGAGAGCGGGAGCGGATGATTATATTCTGAAGCCTTTTGACCTGAATGAAGTGCTTGCGCGAATTGAGGTTGTGCTTAGAAGAAGCGGTAAGGATAAAGGTCAGGAAAAGGGAGCGGAACTTAGGTATCTGGGACTTAGACTTTTTCCAGAGGAGTATAAAGCGGAATTTGAAGGAAAGCCCATTTCATTTACCAAGAAGGAACTTTTGATTCTGCAACTCTTTTTTGAAAATCCCAGCAAGACCTTTACCAAGGCCAATATTTACGAGGCTGTATGGGGAGAGGACTATTGCTATGAGGATAATACGGTGAATGTGCACATGAGTAATCTTCGTAACAAGCTAAAGAAAGAAACCAGTCAGGAAATTATTGAAACGGTATGGGGTATTGGCTATCGCCTAAAGTCAGCAGGCAAATGAGTTGCCCATAGAAGAGAGGAATGAACGTGGTATTACTAAACTGGATAATCATTGCCATCCTTCTTACATTTGCTTTGGGAGAATTGATTTATATTTTGCTAATTAAGGGATCCCTCAGAGAAATTGCCAGGGAAATGGCCAGAACCAGAGAAAGTTCATACGACAGACAGATTCAGATACGATTATCGGACCCGGATCTGGAGAAAGCTACAACTGAAATCAATCGAAATCTTGATTTTCAGAAGTCTCTGAAATCTGAGGCCGAAAAGTCAGAGAGAGAGATGAAGCAATCCGTTTCGGATATTGCCCACGATTTGAGAACTCCCCTTACTGTGGTTAAGGGTAATCTTCAAATGCTGGGGAATGAAGAAGGACTTTCGCCGGACAGTAAATCCTATCTCCGGATTTGTCAGGAGAAGACAGACCTGCTGAAAGACATGGTGGATAATTTCTTTGAACTATCTGTATTGGAAAGTGATAGTCAGGCACTTGAATTATCCAAGGTTGATGTGAAAGAAACCTTGATACGGTTTATCCTGGATCATGAGACGGTAATTCGTCAAAATAATCTGGAGCCAGAGCTGAATCTTCCGGAAGAAGCTATCTTTCTTATGGGAGATGAGAGACTGCTGCTTCGTATGTTCAGTAATTTGCTCAATAATATTCTGAAGTATGCAAAGGATTCCTTCTCTGTGGAACTAAAAGTGAACCCGGATGAAAAGGTGGAAATCCTATTTGCAAATGAACTGTGTCAGGGTAGAAACCTGGGAGGAGATGGGCTTTCTGTGGATCATCTTTTTGACCGTGCCTATCGGGGAGATACAGCAAGGCAGACCTCTGGAGCGGGACTTGGCCTTTACATCGTAAAACTCCTGGCGGAAAAGCAGGGAGGCAGTGTATATGCCCAAATTTCTGAGAATCAACTTGAATTCCATATTCTATTAAATCGGCTGGATTTATCCGAAAAATAGGGATGAGTCATAGGCAAATAAAGATTTAGGACCGAGGTCAAAATACGCATTGATGTCGGTCTTTTTCTATGTATTTTTATGATTTATAAGGAATTCGTGCTAAAATAAATGGGTACAAGTCAAAAATAAGGGGAGGTAAGTTTATGTTCCATATTCTGGTAGTTATTTATCAAAAAAATATAGAAGATATTAAGTCCTTACCTGCTATGCTCAAGTTTCAGGAAAGACATGAAGATGTGAGTCTTATTGTTGTGGACAATTCCAATCAAGATTTTGAATCAAAAGGACTTCCCGATCATTTAAAAGAAAAAGTAATCTATATCCGAAATGAGGAGAATTTAGGAATTGCAAAAGCTTATAATATTGGAATCAATAAAGCGGAAGAATTACTGGATATTCCTTCTGGCACTGTGGATTTAGACACAGATGGCTGGATTATGTTTTGTGATGATGATACAGACTTTAAGGAACGCTATTTTGAGCATGCCTATACCCTGGCAAATAAAGTGCTACAGTTGGAAAGAAGAAATCTTTCCCAGGGACACAAGATTAGTATTATCACCGGAATGATGGAGAGTGCAGGAAAGCCTTTATCTCCAGTGCATAGATATCAAAGATATAATACTAAGGCCAATTTCATTACCAAAGCAGGTGTCTATATGAAGGCAGATTGTATTAATAGTGGAATGGCAGTGAGACTGTCCAGTTTAATTCTGGTACATGGTTTTGATGAAGAACTCTTTCTTGATATGACGGATCATGCCTTAATCTACAAACTGGAACAGGCGGGGATTGGCCATATGCTGGTTATGGATGAGAAGGCTCAGCAGACCTTCTCTGGAAGAAACGAAACCAGTCGTGAGAAGAGACTTGCCAGATATGAAATTTACAAGAAGGATTATAAAACCTTCTGCCTTCTTACAGGTAAGTCAAAGTTTTATGAAAATTCAGAAATTATAAAAAGACGAATCGGTCTTGAAATACATCGGGGGAAGACATGAGAAAGGATATTGCTGTAATATTTGACTTTAATGGTACCTGCATTTTTGATGGTAAGTATCACAATGCAGCCTGGAAAGCGTATTGTGAAGAACTGACCATGCAAAAACTTTCTGAGGCAGACGTGGATGCTTTTATTGTAGGGCATACAGCAAAAGAAATTTTGGAACACTTTGTTGGCTATGAATTAAGTGATTCTATGGTTCAGCAGTTCTCAGAAGAAAAGGAGAGAATCTACCGGAATCTAATTGCAAAAGAAAATCTGGAACTTGCTCCGGGACTGGAAACCTTTTTGAATTTCCTGCTTTTGGCGGGGATTCCAAGAGCCATTGCCTCCGTGGCAGACTTGGCCAATATGAATATGTATTTTGAAAGATATAATCTGGAGAGATGGTTCAAATGGGAGAATGTGGTGATTGGCGCTGGAAATATTCCTTTGAAACCCCATCCGGATCTTTATCTTGCTGCCATTGATAAGCTGGGAGTAGCTGCTGAGAATTGTCTTGTTTTTGAAGACAGCCTCTCAGGCGTAGAGGCAGCATATGTGGCAGGCGTCAGTCATATCATAGCTGTTATAGGAGATAGCTGGAGGACAGAACTGGAAAAGAAACCTGGTGTCTATTCAATGATTCATGATTTTACAGAATTAAATCCTGAGAATTTCGCTTAAATATTTGGATATCAAATATTCGTAAGATCTGCTCCTGATTTTGTTCAGATTAGTTTCGCGAAGGAATTCTTTATGATAGAATGGGCGTGTTCGGAGGTAAATTATTTTGAGCAATAGAGATCGATTTGATAAGGATGACATCAAGAAGGGCCTTGTATTTGCAGGTGCTCTTTGTATTGTTGTCCTTTTTTATTTGTTAATTGGAAAAATTGGTGTGATTTTTGCAGGGATTAATAAATTGCTGAATGCCATGTCACCGGTAATTATTGGCTGTATCATCGCATTTCTTTTGAATCCAATTGAGAATGTGTTTGAGAAATGGTTTCGCAAATTCTTTGCCTGGTCATCCAGAAAGAAACCTCGCACACACCACAAGGGCACAGCATCTAAAACGGCCAAGCATTTAGCGGTAGCCTGTACCATGCTTGTTTTTGTAGCTTTGATTTTCACATTTTTAAGAATTCTGATTCCACAGCTTAGAGATTCTATTATGAAGCTCTATGACAATATTCCTTCTTATATCGATAGTATTGAAAAGTTTGGAAACAGATTCCTGAAAAAGAACCCTGATTTAGAGAACGTAGTAAGTGAATATTTAGATAATGCAGAAACCAATGTGCAGAAGATGATTACAGACAGACTTCTTCCTAACATGGATACCATTATCAAAACGGTTTCTACAGGTATTGTTGGTGGCTTGAAGTTCGTTTTGAATTTCATTATCGGTATTATTGCAGCAATTTATATTCTGGGAACCAAGGATGTACTTTCTGCCCAGGGCAAGAAAATCATTTATGCTATTTTCAATAAAAAACGTGGTAACAGCGTGCTTCATAGTCTGGATCGTATAAATGTGATTTTCTCTGGATTTATCAATGGTAAGATTGTTGATTCCATTATTATTGGAATTCTCTGTGCCATTTTCTGTGCCATTACAAAGATGCCATACGGTGTTTTGATTAGCGTTATTGTAGGTGTTACCAATATCATTCCTTTCTTTGGACCATTCATTGGTGCTGTACCATCCATTTTCCTGGTACTGGTAGAATCCCCAAAGATGTGTGTGGTATTTATTATCTTTATCATCGTCCTTCAGCAGGTTGATGGAAATGTCATTGGACCATTAATTTTGGGAGATTCCACAGGACTTTCATCCTTCTGGGTGCTTTTTGCTATCCTGGTGGGCGGAAATCTCTTCGGATTTGCAGGAATGCTTCTGGGAGTACCGGTATTTGCCTGCATTTATACTCTGGTTACGGTTATGCTTCGAGATGGCTTAGAGAAGAGAGGTCTTACCAACAAAACTTCTTACTACAAGAATCTAAGGGGCTTCGACCAGAATGGTAAGCCGATTCACGGACCTAAGCTGAAAACCGAATCTCCGAAGGCAAGAAGAAAACGCCTGCAGCAGATGGAACGCCTGCAGAAAGCTGGTGTAGTTTTCGAAAAGGTGACTCATGCCATTCCAAATGGATTGCGTCACGAAGAGGATGGAGAAGGAGTAAATTCTGAAAAAGATGAGCTTCCTGTAAAGAATAAAGCTATTGCAAAGAATGAAGCTATTGCAAAGAATGAAGCTGCTACAAAGGATGAAGGTGCCACAAAGGATGATTTATCACAGAAGAAAGACTCTTCATCAAAGGAATAGCTACCTTACATAACTTAAGAAAATGAAAATTTGGAAAATGTAGATTTCATATAAAAGTTTTGGCTTGAATATGATATAATGCTGATTTGTTGGGCAATGTTGCCCTTTTAATAGAGAAATTACCAGGAGGAACTTCTAATGTCACAGTATAATCATAAACTGATTGAAGCGAAGTGGACAAAGAAATGGGAAGAGAAGCCAGTCAATGTTGATGACGGCCAGAAAGAAAAATATTACTGCTTGGATATGTTCCCTTATCCATCAGGAAATGGTCTTCATGTAGGACATTGGAGAGGCTATGTTATCTCTGATGTATGGAGCCGTTATCAGATGATGAACGGTAAGTATGTTATCCACCCAATGGGATGGGATGCATTTGGACTTCCTGCTGAAAACTATGCGATTAAGAATGGAATTCATCCATCTATTTCAACTAACGCAAATATTAAGAACATCAAGAGACAGATTAAGCAGATCGGTGCCATCTATGATTGGGATCGTGAAGTAAATACAACAGATCCTAAGTTCTACAAGTGGACACAGTGGATCTTTGAACAGATGTATAAGCAGGGACTTGCATATGAAAAAAAGATGCCAATCAACTGGTGTCCATCATGTAAGACAGGTCTTGCAAACGAAGAAGTTAAGGATGGTTGCTGTGAGCGTTGTGGTTCACAGGTAACTAAGAAGAATATTCGTCAGTGGATGCTGAAGATTACAGCTTATGCTGATCGCCTGCTCGATGGCCTTGAAGGTCTTGACTGGCCTGAAAAAGTTAAGAAGATGCAGAAGGAATGGATCGGTAAGTCTCAGGGTGCTGAAGTTAATTTTAAGGTTGCAGACAGTGATGAAGTAATCACAGTTTATACAACACGTCCTGATACACTTCATGGTGCTACATTCATGGTTATTGCTCCGGAAGCTGAAATTGCCAAGGGTCTTGCTACGGATGAAACGCGTGAAGCAGTAGAAGCTTACATCAAAGCTACATCACAGAAGTCTTCCGTAGAGCGTATGGCTGATCATGATAAGACTGGTGTATTTACTGGTTCTTATGCAATCAACCCTCTGAATGGCAAGCAGATTCCTATCTGGCTTTCTGACTATGTTCTTGCTGACTACGGTACAGGTGCAATCATGTGTGTACCAGCTCATGATGACCGTGACTTTGAATTTGCAAAGAAATTTGATCTTCCAATTATTCCAGTTATTTCTCCAGATGGAAAACCTATGGAAAATATGGAAGTAGCATATACAGATGCTAAGGGTATCATGATCAATTCCGGTGAATGGAATGGTATGAAGTCAGAAGACCTGAAAGTACAGGCTCCTCAGATTATTGAAGAGAAGGGCTTTGGTAAGGCTAAGACAAATTACAAGCTTCGTGACTGGGTATTCTCACGTCAGAGATACTGGGGTGAACCAATTCCAATCATTCATTGTCCAAACTGTGGTGAAGTACTTGTTCCTGAAAATGAACTTCCTCTGGAACTTCCAGATGTTGAAAAGTATGAACCAACAGGTACCGGTGAATCTCCACTTGCTGCCATTGATAGCTGGGTAAATTGTAAGTGTCCACAGTGTGGCGCTGATGCTAAACGTGAAACAAATACAATGCCTCAGTGGGCTGGTTCTTCTTGGTACTTCCTGAGATATGTGGATCCTCATAACGATGATGCTCTTGTAGATCGTGAAAAGGCTGACAAGTACCTTCCAGTTGATCTTTACATCGGTGGTGTAGAGCATGCTGTTCTTCACCTTCTCTATGCAAGATTCTGGACAAAGGTTCTTCATGATATTGGTGTACTTGACTTTGATGAGCCATTCCAGAAGCTCTTTAACCAGGGTATGGTAGATGGTAAGGATAAGGTAACAGGTAAGCCAACAAAGATGTCAAAGTCACTGGGAAACATTGTTTCTCCTGATGACATCGTTGAAAATTATGGTTGTGATTCTCTGAGACTTTATGAACTCTTCATGGGACCTCCAGAACAGGATTCTATGTGGGACGATGCTGGTATCGATGGTATTTATAGATTCGTTAAGCGTTTCTATGGCATGGTTACAGATAACATCGAGAAGAAGGCAGAAGAGACAGAAGAGTTGGTAAGACTGAGAAATCAGCTTGTTAAGACCGTTACAGAAAGACTGAACAGCTTCAGTCTGAATACAGTTATTTCTGCATTCATGGAATTTAACAATAAGTTTGTTGATCTCACAAAGACAACAGGTGTTGATATCGAAACTCTGAAGGTATTTGTACGTCTGCTTGCTCCATTTGCTCCTCATCTTGGTGAAGAACTTTGGGAGATGATGGGCGGAGAATATTCAGTATTTGATACAGGCTGGCCAACATTTGATCCTGCTAAGCTGGAAGCAAATGAAATGGAACTTCCTGTTCAGGTTATGGGTAAGACACGTGTTAAGATTTCTGTTCCTGTTGATGCTGATAAGGACACAATTCTTGCAGCAGCTAAGGAAGCACTTGGCGAGCGTCTTGATGGTAAGACAATTGTTAAGGAAATCTATGTTCCAAAGAAGATTGTAAATATTGTTGCTAAATAATATTTAATAAAAAGATTGGTAGCGTATGTTCATCTGGTTTTGAGCATACGCTACTATAGATTTTGATGAAGTATAAGGAAAGCGAATGTTTCAGAAGATATTAATTAGAAACTTAATATTTATGATGCTACCGATATTTGTCATGATTTTGGTTATTGAGGGAGTGCATTACGAACTCCTGAAGTTACCGGCCTTTCAGACTTATGATATGGCCACGGTGACAGATGCAGAACGCATGCATATTATGGGACGAACCAATGTAGAACTATCGCCAGTAGCATGGAAAAGTGCTGGCTTCTCCTATGAGGAGGATGACGAAAGTGTTGGTGAGTATGGTTATATACGTGTAGAAAATCAACTTTATCTTGTGGCATTAAAGAATTCTGAAATTGAAAAGCTTGAAAATAATCCAGAAAAGAAAATCAATTTTAAAATTGTAAAGGACAGTGCAACATCATCCTATGTGTCCAGCGTCTATGCCAAGGAACTGAAACAGGATGAGGATTCCATGAAGGATTTTGTAAGTCCCTATATTCTGGATCAAATGCAATTTCCAACCCTTCGAATCCTGGCTATGAAAATCATGCTCTATGCAGGGCTTGTGATTTTGACTTTACTTTTTGTTTATACAGTTCTTTGTATGCTATTTCCTTTGGTGAATGTGCAGACGAAATGTCTGGACAAGTATAGGCATAAAGCAAAAGCCTTTGCTGAAATTGATCAGGAATTAAGTGATAATATCCTCTTTGATGAGATGGGGATAATTATTACGGAACATTACTGTATGATTGTGCGTATTTCTCGCATCGAAGTGGAGAGACGCAGTGATCTGCAGGAGTGGGTTGTGTCCACCTTTGAGGAAAAGGGAATCTTTGGAAAGTTCCATAGGGTTTATCGCCTTGCCAGCATTGGCAGAAGTGGCTCATTCCATTTGGATTTTGAAAGGGAAGAAGATAGAAAAGCGGCGGCAGCTGCTTTGGGAATTGGAAAATAAATAAGACCGTGTGATGATTCACACGGTCTTATTTATTAGCTGTAAAGATGAGAA
>OMVA01000038.1 GCA_900314445.1 uncultured Lachnospiraceae bacterium
CTCATAATAGGGAAAATATTTCAATATGAAAACCACCACAGATTACCATATAAATAGGGGCTTTTCAAGGATAGAGGTCAAGGAGCCCCTATATGGAGGGAACGCTAGAGACAGAATTTAGGGATTACTTTACATAATTTGACAGTGTAAAAAATACATTATGTGAATTAAAAAGTTTCCATAATGAGCGGCATGAAATCAGAGTCTTTAAAATGTGAACATTTTGTGGGAATTTTATGTCAAGGTTGACAGAATTATGTCAACGTGGTAATATCGCATCGTGTAACAAATCTGTAACAAACAATTACAAGGATGTAACAGAATTGTAACAAACCACAAGATATAGTGGTTTACAGTTTCTAGGAGGACATATAATGTATTTTGACGCGAAGAAAATCGTGATTGGAACTGCAGTTGCCATGGCAGTTTGCTCTGCAGGTGTCACCACGGCTGTACAAGCAGATGCTGAAAAGTATGATGCTAAATCAGTAAGTATTTCTACAAAGGTTGATGATTTCATCAATACAACAAACGGAGATCCAGTATCTGAGCTTCTGGTTACACCAGATCCTCTCAGCATTACAGAGAATATTGCTAAGGCAGCTGAGGTCGATGCAGCAACAGCAACAGATGCAACAGCAACAGATGCAACAGCAACAGATGCATCCTTAACAGATGCAACTCGTTATCCACAGTTCCAGGATCGTGCAGTAGCAACAACGGATGGTAATTTAAATATTCGTGCAGAAGAAAGCACAGATTCTGAAATCGTAGGTACCATTGCCCGCGGCGGTGTTATGCTGGTTAAGGAAATTGGCGATGAATGGACATATGTTGCTTCAGGTTCTTGTTATGGATATGTAAAGAACGAATTCCTTGCATACGGCGACGCAGCAGGTGACTTCGAAGAACAGAACAATATTGAAAAGGTAGCAACAATCAATACTGCTACATTAAAGGTTCGTGAAACAGCTGATGATTCAAGTGATGTATTAACACTTGTACCAGAAGGCGAAAGCTATACAGTTCTCAGCCGTGGAGATAATTGGACAGAAATCCTTATTGATGACTCCATGCAGGGATTTGTAAAGAATGAATATGTTGATTTAGAGTATTCACCAGCTCGTGCAGTATCTGTAGCTGAGCAGGAAGCAATTGATGCGAAGCTTGCAGAAGAAGCAGCTGCCAAGGCTGCCGCAGAAGAAGCAAACAACAATTCAAACGATAATTCAAATAACAATACAAATAGCAATACAAACAGCAATACAAATAACAGCACAAGCAATACAAATAACAATACAAGCAATACAAATAACAATACAAATACAAACAATGAAACAACAACACCTGCAACAGAAGCTCCTGCAACAACAGAAGCACAGGTAATCTCAGTTCCAACAAGCTCAAGCGGAGCAAGCGCTGCATCTTATGCTTGCCAGTTCGTTGGTAATCCATATGTTTGGGGTGGATCATCTCTGACAAATGGTGCTGACTGCTCAGGTTTCGTAATGGCTGTTTATGCACAGTTCGGTATTTCACTGCCACACAATGCAGCAGCTCAGTCAAATTGCGGTACACAGGTTAGCCTTTCAGCTCTTGAGCCAGGCGATCTGATCTTCTACAGCAATGGCGGTGGTATCAGCCACGTTGCTATGTACATCGGCGGTGGCCAGATTGTTCACGCAGCATCTAGCCGTGACGGTATTAAGATTTCTGCTTACAACTATCACACACCAGTAAAGGCAGTTCGTTTCCTCTAAGTCGGCAAATGGAATTGTCTGGCGCGAAAAGTGCTAAATATGAATAGCGAATCAAGGCTCTCGGTCTATGGATCGGGAGTCTTTTTTTGGTGCTGAAAATGCCTGAAATAAGGTAAGAAGAAGGAAAGAGAAAAGTATCAAAAATAAGTGGTGAATTGTATGTAAAAAAGGCACAATTTTCATGAAAAAGGGAAATTTTAGGAAGAAAAAGTAAATTGTCGACAATTCCATTTGCATATTTTAGAAGCAGTTATTAAGAAAATGTAAATAAATAAGGGCATCATATCCGGGTGAAAAGTGGAAAAGCCAGGGAATGTAAGAATTGTGAATAAATGTCGACAGACTATTCAAACTTGTGCAGGTTGCACAAAAACTTAAAGTGCAAGTTGACGATAATTTGTAAGATGCTTAAGGGGCCTGTTGATAACTATGGCCGAAATCCTTAGAAAAATGGGTTATTCACAAAGTTATCAACGTTATCAACAATTTTGGTGGTTACATAATACCTAACATAAAATTGAAACTTTTCTTGAATTTTTGTCGTTTATGACAAAAGTATTACATGAATGTACTTGCATAGTTTGCAAATTATATATAATTGTCAGACAAATGCCAAAATAAATTAATTATTGTAAGATTTCTTACAGTTTGTTATAATAACAGTACCTTCAAAAAGGGAATATCTAATAGGAGGGGTTAATCAAAGATCATACCCGTAATGAAGGATTTACAGCAAAGAGGAGTGAGACGTATGAACTATATTATTAGTGGAAAAAATATTGATGTAACAGATGGACTTAGAGAAGCTATTTACGACAAGCTGGGTAAGCTGGAGAAGTTCTTCAATCCAGATACAAAGGTTCAGGTAACACTTTCAGTTGAAAAGCAGAGACAGAAGATTGAGGTAACAATCCCTATGAAGGGACATATCATTAGAGCGGAACAGGATAGCGACGATATGTATGTATCAATCGATATGGTAGTAGAAAAGATTGAACGCCAGGTTGTTCGTTATAAGAAGAAGATTGTTGATTCAAAGCAGGATGTAGCATACTTCACAAATGCCTTCCTGGATGAAGATGACGATGATGATGACGAGATTAAGATCATTCGTAATAAGAAGTTCGAAGTAATGCCAATGTATCCAGAAGATGCATGCGTACAGATGGAACTGCTGGGACATAACTTCTTCGTATTCATTAATGCAGAAACAGATACAGTCAATGTAGTATATAAGAGAAAGGGAAATACATACGGTCTCATTGAACCTGAGATGTAAATCAAAATAAATAGAAATTTATCGGCGCGTGTTATCGCAGTCCGGTTCCACGGGGGTGGTGCTGAAGTACTTGGTCAGCATCACCCCTGCTTGTGTGTAGCAGAGCCACGCAGGAGGAGAAATATAGCTGTGCGCATGCTTCTACTTATATAAGTGAGAAATTTCTGTGAAAAATCCCATGTAAATTTCATTTGCAAGTGCCCGTAACTTGCTACTTTACCGCTAGAATGGTATAGTACATGTGGTGAAATTTACATTTTTGGAGGATTAAAAATGGGCCTAGGCACAAAGTTGTTTGGTACACATAGTGACCATGCGTTAAAGAAGATTAAGCCAATCGTTGATAAGGTTATGGCTTTAGATGAAGAGATGCAGGCTCTTTCGGATGATGAGCTGAAAGCAAAGACTCAGGAATTCAAGGATCGTCTGGCTAAGGGCGAGACTTTAGACGATATTCTTGTTGAAGCTTTTGCGGTTTGCCGCGAAGCGGACTACCGTGTTTTAAAGATGAGACCATTCCGTGTACAGGTTATTGGTGGACTGATTCTTCACCAGGGACGTATTGCGGAAATGAAAACTGGTGAAGGTAAGACTCTTGTGTCTACTATGCCAGCATACTTAAACGCACTGGAAGGCAAGGGTGTTCATATCGTCACTGTTAATGACTACCTTGCAAAGCGTGATGCTAGCTGGATGGGTCAGGTTCATGAATGGCTTGGACTTAAGGTTGGCGTTATCCTGAATGATATGAAGTCTGAGGAAAGAAAGGCTGCATACGACTGTGATATCACATACATCACAAATAACGAACTTGGTTTCGATTATCTGCGTGATAACATGGCAATTTACAAGGAGAAGCTTGTACAGCGTGGTCTTCACTTCTGTATCATCGATGAAGTCGATTCCGTATTGATTGATGAAGCTCGTACTCCTCTGATTATTTCAGGTCAGTCTGGTAAGTCTACAGATATTTACAAGATGTGTGATTACCTTGCACGCCGTATGGAACGGGGTACTGCATCAACTGAGCTTTCTAAGATGGATGCCATCATGGGAAATGCTATTGAAGAAGACGGTGACTACCTGGTTAATGAAAAAGATAAGTATGTAGTTTTGACGGAGAAGGGTGTTAAGGAGATTGAAAAGTTCTTCCACATCGACAACCTTGCAGACAGTGACAACATTGATATTCAGCATGGTATGTTACAGGCACTGAAGGCTCATGCCATCATGCACCTGGATCAGGACTATGTTGTTAAGGATGATCAGGTACTGATTGTCGATGAATTTACTGGTCGTATTATGCCAGGCCGTCGTTTTAACGAAGGTCTTCACCAGGCTATTGAAGCTAAGGAAGGTGTTAAGGTTAATAGAGAAAGTAAGACGCTTGCCACAATCACATTCCAGAACTTCTTCAATAAGTACGATAAGAAGGGCGGTATGACAGGTACTGCTCAGACAGAAGAAACTGAGTTCCGTGAGATTTACGGAATGGATGTAGTTTGTATCCCAACCAATAAGCCAGTACAGCGTATTGACGAAATGGATGCCATCTACAAGACAAAGAAAGAAAAGCTCAACGCCATCATTGAAGATATTGTTGAGACACATGAAAAGAATCAGCCTGTTCTGGTTGGTACAGTTAATATCGATTCTTCTGAAGAAATTAGTGCTCTCCTCAAGAAGAGAGGTATTGCTCATAAGGTTCTGAATGCTAAGTTCCATGAACTGGAAGCTGAAATCGTTGCAGATGCTGGTCAGCCAGGAATGGTTACCATTGCAACAAACATGGCTGGTCGTGGTACGGATATTAAGCTTGGCGAAGGCGTTGCTGAAATGGGTGGTCTTCGTGTAATCGGTACACAGAGACATGAGTCTCGTCGTATTGATAACCAGTTACGTGGACGTTCTGGTCGTCAGGGTGACCCAGGTTCTTCTAAGTTCTACTTGTCACTGGAAGATGATCTTCTTCGTCTCTTTGGTTCTGAAAGAATTATGGGACTTTACGATACACTTCGTATCCCAGAGGGTGAAGAGATTCAGCATAAGACAATTACAAAGTTTATCGAGCGTGCTCAGCAGAAGATTGAAGCAAACAACTTCGGTATCCGAAAGAGCCTGCTGGATTACGATGCTGTTAATAATGAACAGAGAGAAGCTATCTACAAGGAACGTCGTAAGGTTCTGAATGGTGACGATATGCACGAGTCAGTTGTAAATATGATTCGCACAACTGTACAGAACTATGTGGATCTTGCAGCTTCGGATGAAGCAGATCCAGAGGCATGGGATTTCCGCCAGCTGAACGACAACCTCCGGGCTATCATTCCTTATCCACAGCCAATTGCTCTGACTGAGGAAGAAAAGGAAAACGGCGTTAAGGCAAATGAATTTGAACAGCGTCTGGAAGAGGAAGCAGTTGAACTCTATGCTAAGAAGCAGGAAGAGTTCCCAGATGAGAAGACATTTAAAGAAATCGAACGTGTCATCATCCTTAAGGTTGTTGATAAGGCTTGGATGCAGAACATTGATGATATGGATCAGCTCCGTCAGGGTATTGGTCTTCAGTCACTTGGTTCTAAGGATCCAGTAGTAGAATACCGCTTTGCTGGTATGGAAATGTTTAACGACATGTCCGCTTCTATCCGTGAAGATGTTCCAAGAATCATCTTCCACCTGAAGATTGAAGAGAAGGTAGAACGTGAGCAGGTTGCTAAGGAAACAGGAACAAACAAGGATACAACTCTGAAGAAGGCTCCTGTGAACAAGAAAAAGGCAGGAACTGCTAAGGTTGGACGTAACGATCCATGTCCTTGCGGAAGCGGTAAAAAGTTCAAGAACTGCCACGGCAGACCTGGCATGTCCTGGAACGGCTAAGCGAATATGCTTATCTGGCAAATGAGATTTGCAAGGCATGTAGATTATGCAAAGCCTGTGTAAATCAGATTTTGTACAGGATATTTAGAAATTTGAATATGAATTAAATGGAAATGTGATTGCTTCGGGGGATGTATAACGCTAACCTGGGGCAATCTCATTTGCATCTATAAAGGTAGGTGATCAGCATGCTTATTCTGGATGAATACAAGATGGAATACGCAAAATACGAAAGCCCGCTGAACGAAGTGAGGGATTCACTTTGACATCGCTGGGAAAGAACAGCGTATCGCGGAGTTAGAAAAAGAAATGGAAGCACCGGATTTCTGGAATGATCCAGATAAAAGTGCGTCAGTAAACAAGGAAATTAAGGGACTGAAAGATACCATCGCTGAGTTTGATGAAATCAAGTCTATGTATGAAGATGTTGGGGCTATGATTGAGATGGCGGAGGAAGCGGACGATCAGGAGATGTTTGAGGAAGTGGGCCAGATGCTTGCTGACTTTAAGGAGAAGTTCGAGAACTTCCGAATCGAGACATATCTTTCAGGGGAATTCGACACAAATGATGCCACATTGAAAATCAGTGCTGGTGCAGGTGGTACCGAGTCCTGTGACTGGTGCTCAATGCTTTATCGTATGTATACAAGATGGGCAGAAAAGCGCGGTTACGGCATTGAAACTCTGGATTACCTGGATGGTGATGAAGCAGGAATCAAGACAGTAACCATTCAGATTAGCGGTTACCATGCATATGGATACCTGAAGTCTGAGCACGGAGTACATCGTCTGGTTCGTATTTCTCCATTCAATGCCAATGGTAAGAGACAGACTTCCTTCTGTTCTGTGGAAGTTATGCCAGTTATCGACAAGTCCATTGAAGTAGAAATTAATGAAGATGATCTACGTGTAGATACATATCGTGCCAGCGGTGCGGGTGGTCAGCACATTAACAAGACTTCTTCTGCAGTTCGAATTACTCACATTCCAACAGGAACAGTTGTTCAGTGTCAGAATGAACGTTCTCAGCACCAGAACCGTGATAAGGCTATGGAAATGCTGAAGGCTAAGCTTTACCTTCTGAAGAAGGCGGAGCAGGATGCGGCCATGTCCGATATCCGTGGTGAAGTTGCTTCCAATGGTTTCGGTAGCCAGATTCGTTCTTATGTTCTGCAACCATATACCATGGTTAAGGATCACAGAACTTCCTGTGAAGTGGGAGATGCCCAGAGAGTGCTGGATGGTGGACTGGATCCATTCATCAATGCATATCTTTCATGGATTTCTCAGAAGTAGTTAAGTAAATGAATCTGCCAAAGCAAATGGAGGACTTGTTAGAAGGGCCATTTGGCAAATGGAATTTCCTGAAATTGCACGAAATAGAAAGTGTCAGCGTGGAATTTCGGGTGTGAACGAAAAAGAAACGTGTTTTTTGTGGAAAATAGCAAAAATATTTGCGGATTTTCTATATATTAGGAGGTATTTCCTATTTACTTTACTGCTCGAAATCGGTAAAGTATAGGAACAGTGAGTCTTTACAATAGAAGAATTATTCGTGAGACATATATTTTGAGAGGTGAATCATGGTCAATGTAGCTATCCTTGGATATGGCACAGTAGGTTCTGGTGTATTCGAAGTAATCAACAAGAACAATAGTCATATCAGCCGTCGCGCTGGCGACGATGTCAATGTAAAATACGTACTGGACTTAAGAGATTTCCCAGGAGATCCAGTTGAGTCTGTTCTCGTTCACGACTTCAATGTCATTTTAAATGACCCAGAAGTTGATGTGGTTGTAGAAGTAATGGGTGGTGTTGAACCTGCTCATACATTCGTAAGACAGTCTCTGGAACAGGGCAAGTCTGTATGTACTTCTAATAAGGAAATGGTAGCAAAGTACGGTGCTGAACTGCTGAAGGTTGCTAAGGAGCATACTTGTAACTTCCTTTATGAAGCATCTGTAGGTGGTGGTATTCCAATTATCCGTCCACTGAACCAGTCTCTGACTGTTGACCATGTAAATGAAATTTCTGGTATCTTAAATGGTACTACAAACTATATTCTGACGAAGATGTCTGAAGAAGGTCTTAAGTTTGAAGACGTTCTGAAGGATGCTCAGGACAGAGGATATGCAGAGAGAAATCCAGAAGCTGACGTGGAAGGATATGATGCATGTCGTAAGATTGCAATTCTGGCTTCTATGGCTTACGAGAAGCAGGTAGATTATGAGGATATCTACACAGAAGGAATTACAAAGATTACAAAGGAAGACTTTGAATATGTTTCACAGCTGGGCGCTTCTATCAAGCTTTTAGGTAAGGCTTGGAAGGAGAATGGCAATATATATGCAATGGTTGCTCCATTCGTTATTAATAAGGATAATCCACTTTACGGCGTTCGTGGCGTATTCAACGCAATTCTTTTGAATGGCGATATGCTTGGCGACGTCATGTTCTACGGTAAGGGTGCAGGTAAGCTTGCTACAGCTTCAGCCGTTGTATCTGACGTAGTTGATGCCATCAAGCATAAGGGCAAGATCATCATGACATTCTGGGGTTCTGAAAAGCGTACTCTGGGTGACATCAATGATTTCGCAATGCCTTACTTCGTTCGTGTGGAAGGCGCTGGCAGGGAAGCTGAAATCGAGAAGGTTCTGGACAATGTTCAGTTCATTTCTGCTCCTGCTGATTCCAAGGTTGCAGGTACTGAGACAGCATTCATTACAGAAGCAGTTAAGGGTGCAGATCTGGAAGAAGCACTTAAGGGCTTCACAGTTGTTAGCAAGATTAGAGTTAGCCAGTAATATTACTTAAGGACTTTATGCAAATGATATGTGCGTATCTCATTTGCAGCTAAATATTAGCTCGGCGTGAGCGGAGCAGGAGGACAAGTACATGTTAGTAGTAAAGAAGTTCGGCGGCACTTCCGTAGGAAATGCAGAACGTATCTTTAACGTAGCAAAGAGATGTATCGCAGACTACAACGCTGGCAACGACGTTGTTGTCGTTTTATCTGCAATGGGTAAGTACACAGACGTGCTCATTGATATGGCACAGGAAATCAACCCTCACCCATCAAAGAGAGAAATGGATATGCTTCTCACAACAGGTGAACAGCAGTCTGTTGCCCTGATGGCAATGGCAATGAACGCTTTAGGTGTTCCAGCAGTTTCTCTGAATGCATTCCAGGTTCAGATGCATACTACATCTGCTTATGGTAATGCAAGACTTCACAAGATTGACAAGGATCGTATCCAGGCTGAACTTGATCAGCATAAGATTGTCATTGTAACTGGTTTCCAGGGCATTGATAAGTACGATAACTATACAACTTTAGGTCGTGGTGGTTCTGATACTACAGCTGTTGCTATCGCCGCTTCACTTCATGCTGACCTTTGCGAAATTTATACAGATGTAGATGGTGTTTACACAGCAGATCCACGTAAGGTTGAAACAGCTCGTAAGCTGGATGAAGTTACATACGATGAAATGCTTGAGCTTGCAACTCTTGGTGCAGGCGTATTACATAACCGCTCCGTTGAACTTGCTAAGAAGTACGGAGTAACAATGGTAGTTAGATCTAGTCTGAATAATCACGAGGGAACAATCGTTAAGGAGGGAAATAAGATGGAGAAGATGATCGTAAGCGGTGTTGCAGCTGATACAGATGCAGCTCGAGTAGCCGTTGTAGGCCTGAAGGATGAACCAGGTATCGCATTCAAGCTCTTCAATAATCTTGCTAAGAAGGGAATCAACATTGATATGATTCTCCAGTCCATCGGACATAATGGTAAGAAGGATATTTCCTTCACATGTACAAATGAAGATGCTGATGAAGCAAAGGCAATCCTTACAGACGCTATGGACTTCGAATCAATCGATGTTCGTAAGGACGTTGCTAAGGTTTCTATCGTTGGTGCTGGCATGCAGTCTTCCGCAGGTGTTGCTGCAAAGATGTTCGAAGCTCTTTACGATGCAAACATCAACATCCATATGATTTCTACATCAGAAATCCGTATCACAGTTCTGATCAACGAGAAGAACACAGAGCGTGCTATGAATGCTATCCATGATGCATTCGATCTTGGCAACGCTGACTAAGAAATATTCGCAAAGTCCATTTGCACTGGCAAATGAACTGCACTGGCAAATGAACTGCATTGGCAAATGAACTGCGCTGGCATCTTTTAGGCCAGACAAAATTGCAAGTAAGAGCCACTCAGGTTACTGGGTGGCTTTTTCGCATATAGTGAGTATAATAAAACCATTGTATTAAATACTTGTGAAAGTTAGCAGGAGGGGGAAACATGTCAAACAGTGATATGTGGTCATCACAAACCGGTAGTTCCCAGATGCCTATATTCACTATGCGTACAGAAGATTTTGGACTGGAAACGGTACCAGACCAAAATGATTTTCCTGGAAAATATACACAATTTGAAAGTAAATTATTTACGATTTATCCACAAGAGACCTCGCAAATGCCCATGAATTGTGGATAATTTGGTGGATAATGTGGAAAAGTCGCATAAAATAAGGGATTATAGCACTTTAGTGGGCAAAAGACCTTATAAAATGGGCGTTTTCGGACTTTGAAAATGCGCAAAAATATTTTGTGTGATTATCAAAGAAGAGGGAATAATTGCGTCAGAGAAATCGAAGCAGTTATTCGGATAAATTGGTATACATAACTTTTTATAAGACACAAAGAAGATAAAAGTATTTACAGAAGAAACGAGGCAGATTATGAGAAAATTTGAGAAGTCAGTGAAACTGAATAATGTTTGTTACGATATCAGAGGTCCTGTTATGGATGAAGCCAATCGTATGGCTGCGGCTGGAGAGAAAGTTCTCAAGCTTAACATCGGTAACCCGGCCCCATTCGGTTTCCGTGCACCGGATGCCCTGATTGATATTTTGAAAAGCAATCTTACTGAGACAGAGGGTTATTCCGATTCTCATGGTATTCTTTCTGCTCGTGAGGCCATCATCAAATATGATGAGTCCAAGGGCATTATGGGGGTGCGTCCTGATGATATTTACACAGGTAATGGTGTATCTGAGCTGATTACCCTTTCCTTGCAGGGACTGCTGGATTATGGGGATGAAGTTTTAGTTCCAGCTCCTGACTATCCACTTTGGACAGCATCTGTAACACTGGCAGGCGGTACTGCTGTGCATTACATTTGCGATGAGAGTGCAGACTGGTATCCGGATGTGAAGGATATTGAGAGAAAGATTACGCCACGTACCAAGGGTATTGTCATTATCAATCCGAACAATCCAACGGGTGCGCTTTATCCAAAGGAGCTTCTCCAGGAGATTGTGAAGCTGGCTGAGAAGTATGATTTGATTATTTATGCAGATGAAATTTATGACAGACTTGTTATGGACGGCAAGAAGCATACTTCCATTGCATCTCTGGCTCCAGACTGTCTTTGCATCACATTTAATGGACTTTCCAAGTCACACCTCATTGCGGGCTACCGTGTTGGATGGATGACAATCTCTGGCGACAAGTCCAATGCCAAGGGTTATATCGAAGGTATCAATCTGCTTTCAACCATGAGACTGTGTTCTAACGTGCCAGCCCAGAGCCTGATTGCACCAGCTCTTTCTATGCTGGATGACACAGACAAATTAATTCAGCCAGGTGGACGTGTATATGAGCAGCGTGAGTTTATATACAATGCCATCAATGCTATCCCTGGTCTTTCCGTAACTAAGCCGGAAGCTGCTTTCTACTGCTTCCCTAAGATTGATATTGAGAAGTTCAATATTCATGATGATGAAAAGTTTGCTCTGGACTTACTTCGTCAGAAGCATATTCTCTTCACACACGGTGGTGGTTTCCACTGGGAAGAGCCAGATCATTTCCGTATTGTTTACCTGCCTGAGATTTCCGTGCTTAAGGAAGCGACGGACCAGATGGCTGACTTTATGAAGACATACAGACAGGCTGACTAAGTTTGCAAATGAAATTGCCGGCGGACAAGACCTTGCCTGCCTGGGAAAATCAATTCACACCAAAACATAAATATCTGTTATATTAGAGACAGAGAAAATTTCTGCATGCCGGGAAATGATAGGTCATGGTTCCCTGTGCAGATCTAATGATAAATGGAATGGCATATGTAGTGAGCAATACCTTTGCCAGATTAGAAATGGAGAAATATATGATTACAGCTATGCTTTTTGCGGGCGGCGTGGGTTCCCGTATGAAGTCCCAAGACATGCCAAAGCAGTTCCTGGTGGTTGGCGGTAAGCCAATTATCGTTCGTACAATGGAGAATTTTGCCAAGCATCCTGAGGTGGATGCTATTGTAGTAGCCTGCAAGGCAGACTGGATTGACTATCTGCAGGATCTCATTGTGAAGTTCAATGTGAAGAAGGTAAAGGCAGTGGTGCCAGGCGGTGAAAATGGATTTAACTCCATTCATAACGGCGTTGTGGCAACAGCGGAATTCCAGAAGAATCCAGAGGACCTGATTTTAATTTGCGACGGCGTACGTCCAATGATTTCTCAGGAACTGATTTCTAACTGTATCAGAGATACAAAGAAACATGGTACTGCTGTGCCGGTTACACCATCCATCGATTCCCTGCTTTACAGCGAGGACGGTGATTTCTGCGATAAGTCTTATAAGAGATCTTCCATGTATGTAACCCAGGCACCTCAGGGCTATACCATGGAGAAGATTCTTTGGGCTCATGAAGAAGCGTATAAGAGAGGCATTCTTAGTCCGGTTTCATCCAGTGAGCTCTTTATTGAACTGGGACATCCTGTGCACCTCTTTATCGGTGAGAGACAGAATATCAAGGTTACAACACCAGAAGATCTGCAGACACTTCGTGCTTATTTCTTCTACAAGAACTTCAAGCAGTTCGCTGAGGAAGAACTGAGCTACGAAATTCCTGACTATGTAAAGTCAGCAGGTAAGAAGGAATAGGAATAATCCTTTTGCAAATGAGATGCGCAGTCCATTTGCAGGAGGGATTGGAAATAAACACAGCATTTACAGAAAAATGGGGGGGCTATGGTAAGTGCCATTTTACTTGCGGCAGGCAGTGGCAGCCGTATGAAATCAAAGACAGCGAAGCAGTTTCTCGAAATCAACGGGAAACCGCTTCTTTATTATTCTCTAAAGATTTTTGATGCCAGCGTGGTGGATGAGATTGTGCTTGTTACCCGGGGTAATGATATTGATTTTGTGAAGAATGAAATTGTTAAGAAATATGGGTTTAACAAGGTGCGCCGCATTGTGGCTGGCGGAAAAGAGAGATACGATTCGGTGGAGAGAGGCATTAAGGCCTGTGACAAAAGGAATAAGTTGATTATGATTCATGATACGGCAAGACCATTTGTCACAAATTTCATGATTCTGGATTCCATTTCCACCGCTCGCAGATGCAAGGCCTGTACAGTGGCCATGCCGGTTAAGGATACCATCAAGATTGTGAATGATGAGGGCTTTGGCATTGAGACTCCGGACAGAAGGCGGGTGTATCAGATTCAGACGCCACAGACTTTTGACAGGGAAACTCTGGTGGAGGCCTACCACAGAATGCGAATCAGTGAGGACATACAGAGGGGCCTTGCCATTACGGATGACACCATGATTGTGGAGCGGTATCTGGATATTCCTTCCAAAATGGTGGAGGGTTCTTATCAGAATATTAAGGTTACAACGCCGGAGGATCTGGCCGTGGCAGAGGCATTTCTGGCGAGAAAATAGCAGTGGGGACTGCGATAA
>OMVA01000036.1 GCA_900314445.1 uncultured Lachnospiraceae bacterium
CTTGGAGATGGTAAGTATTATGAGCTTATTGAGAATGCTCTGAAGATTAGAAAGTATGTAAAGACAAGAAATGTAGCACAGCTTCCTAAGTCTGTTCAGGATATTATCCGTAATCAGCAGGATGAAGCTACAAAGTATGAAAATGATGCTCTTGATGCAATCAAGAAGGCTATCGAGACGGCTGAGTTCTATGTAGATGGCGAGCATATTGAGATTAAGGGTGGTGATGCTAAGAGCAAATTAGATCAAGCTCTTGAGTATCTTGTTACGCATGTTTATTACGATCTTGAACTTGTAGGCAAGACTGCAAATGATGATTCGGATATCGTAGCAATTCTTACCGGTAAAGATAATTACATTGCAGGCACTCATCCAAATGGAGGAGCTGCACAGAAGATTGAAGAATATCTTGAAATGCAGGATATGAAGCATATCACTACTAAGATGTCAGATATCCAGGCAAGATATCAAGGTATTCCAAGTGGTTGGAGAGAGATTGATATAGCCGCAGTAGTTGCACTTCTTATTTATGAGCAGAAGGTAACTATTAAATACAGTGGAATGACAATTCAGCCTACTGATCCTAGACTACCGGACATGCTTCGTAAGAAGAGTGAAGTAGGAAAGACAGAAATTACAAAACGTCATGTGGTTAGTCCTGCTAAGGTTAAAGAGGCAAGAGAGTTCCTTAGAGACTTCCTTGATGTAATGGATGTACCAGCAGATGAAGATGGACTTATTGCATTCATAATCGAAGAATTTGAAAAGTTGGAGGCTCATTACAATGAGCTCAGTGCAAAATACGAAGGGCACAAGTATCCTGACCAGTCAGCGGTTCGTGATGCTGTAAGAGTTGTAAGGGATGTTCTTTCTCAGAAGAGCGATAACATTGCTCTTATTGATAAAGTTGTTGCAAGTGAGGATACTCTTTACGACATGCAGGATCACTTGAGGAATGTAGAGAGCTTCTTTAAAACTCAGGTTTCAGTATTTGATAATGCTGCAAACTTTGTAGAGAGCCTCAAGAATGATTTGGATTATATCAGTCATGATCAAGAAGCAGAGCATGCTCTTAATCAGATGAGACTTATCACGCATGTAATAGATGGGAAAGCATATGACTATAAGCGTATACCAGAACTGAATGAGTTGCAGAGTATTGTAGAAAAGTCTCATGATGCAATGCTTGATGAAAAGAGAGCAAATCTTCTTGAAATAGTTCGTTCATGTTTAGAGGCTATTCATGAGAATGCTTTTGAAAATGAAGAAACGAAGCTCATTTCAGAAAGAGCAGATAAGTTCTTTGATCAGAAGAAAGAACAGATCGCTGCTGAAAAGAGTTTGGCGCTTCTTGATGGTATGTCAGTACCGATGTGGGCAGAAAAAGACAGAGCGACTATGGCAATTGAGTCTGCTATGAAGCCAAAGCCAGTTCCTGTAGTGAAAACAGCAGGTGATAGTGAAGAAAAGCCTCCTGTAAAGAAGGAAATCATTAAGAAGATTGCAAGGCAACAGATGTTCCCTGCAAAGGTGCTTAAATCGGATGAGGATATTGATGCATATGTAGAAAATATCCGTAAGCAGATGAAACAATACTTACAGGGAAGTGATGGAATACAAATTTATTAAGGAGAAGGTAGCATGGATAAGAATGCGATTAAGAAATATGCAGTATGGGCTAGAGAAGAACTTATTGAGAAAGTTACGGCTCGTGCTGTTAAGTATGAAATCGTGAAGGATAAGGAACTTAATCCTTCTCTAGATAGTATAAATGGAGAAGTGCTATCTGAATCTGAGAAAAATGAGCGTAAGGCTCTTATAAAGAAGATTAATGAAGCTGGATATGATCAAGTTATGGAAGAGGTTGCATATACTTGGTTTAATAGATTTATTGCACTTAGATTTATGGAAGTTAATGGATACCTTCCTAGTCATGTACGTGTTTTTTCTGATGAAAATGGTGCATTTAAACCCCAAATTATGACTGAGGCTCTTCATTTAGAGATAGAGGGACTTGATTTAGATAAGGTTATAGAATTAAAAAGCAATAATAATGATGATGAGTTATTTAAGTATTTATTGATTACGCAGTGTAATTCATTATCAACTGCTTTGCCAAGAATGTTTCAAAAAATATCGGATTATACAGAACTTCTATTGCCTGACTATTTGCTTCGAGAAGGCAGTGTTATTGAACAAATGATTGCTATGATTCCAGAAGAAGCCTGGACGGATCAAGTTCAAATTATTGGATGGTTATATCAGTTTTATATTACTGAACAAAATGAAATGGTGTATAACGGTTCTTATGCGCGTGAAAAGATAAAGAAAGAGTTAGTGCCTGCAGCAACAACAATTTACACACCTGATTGGGCAGTACGTTATATGGTCGAAAATAGTCTGGGGAAACTATGGAAGGACGGGCACGAGGATATTTCTACAGATGGATATTGGAAATATTATATTACAGGATTTGATCATAACGAAGAAAAAAGTAGTCTTCATGAAGAATATTCAGCAATAAAACCAGAGCAAATAAAAGTGATAGATCCTTGCTCTGGAAGTGGACATATCCTGACATATTTATTTGATGTTTTGCTTCAAATATATGAAATGAGTGGATACACAACGCAAGAAGCTGTTAAGTCGATAATTGAGAATAACATATATGGACTAGATATTGATGGTCGAGCTGCACAGATGGCATATTTTGCCTTGATGATGAAAGCTAGAAAGCATGATAGACGCTTTTTTAGTAGAGGCATTCAGCCAAATGTTTTTTCAATTACGGAGAGTAATCATATAGATCAGTTTGCTTTGGATTATTTTTGTAATGGCGATATTGATTTAAAGAAAGATATTGATGGTATCGTTCAGGAATTCCTTGATGCTAAAGAGTATGGATCAATTCTTACTATAGGTGAACATAATTGGGGGAAATTAAATAAACGTTTTGAAGATATTGAGAATGACAGTCATTTGGCACGAGATATAGTACTTACTGATTTAAAGAATCTTGTTCAAGTGGCTGAAGTGCTTTTTCAAAAATATAATGTTGTAGTCACTAATCCTCCTTATTTGGGCAGTTCAAGGTTTGATTCAAAGCTTAGTGATTATACGAAGAAACATTATCCTGAGGAAAAAGCTGACTTGAGCATGGTAATGTTTAAAAAAGCATTATCGTCATTATGTAAGGAAAATGGATTTGTTGCGTTTATAACAACTTCATCATGGATGTATTTATCCAGCTTTGAAAAAATGAGAGAAAAGCTGATAAGCAACTATGAAATTACCTCATTGGTGGATTTTGGAACTGAATTATTTGAAGGAAAGGTAGGACATAATCCAATTGTTTCTTGGGTTGTAAGAAATAGAAAACATAGAGGGGATTTTGTATCGATTAGATTAGTAGATTATTGCTATGCACGTAGAGATGAAAAAGAAAAAGAATACTTTAATAAAAATAATTGGTATAGAACACACCAAGATAATTTAACAGTTATTCCGGGAATGCCTGTTGCTTATTATGCGAGTGAAGAGTTTATAGATAATTTTAGAGTAGGTGTTAGTGTTGACTCAATAAGTAAATTCACTGGTTCTCAGCATAAAACGGCTGATAATGATAAATACGTTCGTTATTGGAGAGAAATTGATTTTTCAAAATTTAGTGAGAAATGGGTTCCTTATATCAAAGGTGGAGAGTTTCGTAGATGGTATGGCAACTTGGATCTAGTCGTTGACTGGTCTGAGAATGCATTAAATTTCTACAGTAATAATAAAACATCTAATTTACTAGCAGAAAGCTTTAGATTTAAGGAAGGAATAACGTACACTTCTTTAAGTAGCGCTGCAAATGGATTTAGATATCTTCCGCCGATTGGTGTATTTGATATTAAAGGGCCTTCTCTCGTGGATGTGGAGCACTTATATTATGTTCTTGCAGTATTTAATACAGGGATTGCTACACAGTATTTTAATGCCTTTAATTCGACGATTACATTACAGGTCAAGGATGTAAAAGCTTTTCCTGTAATTCTTGATGAAGAAACGGAAAAGATTGTCGAACCTTTATCTCGTGAAAATGTCATGCTTAGTAAAGAAGATTGGGATAATTTTGAAAATAGTTGGGATTTCAAAATGCATCCGTTAGTTCGCCTTGGAAGAGGTACTACAATTCGTGAGGCATATGATAGATGGGCAAAAGAAGCAGAAGAGCGTTTTAACAAGGTTAAAGAGAATGAAGAAAAAATAAACTCAGCATTTATATCTCTTTACCGTTTTGAAGGAAAAATTAGCGCTGAAGTTGATGAAAAGGATGTTACAATTCGTAAAGCTGATAAACAGCGTGATGTCAAAAGCTTTATTTCATATGCTGTGGGATGTATGTTTGGAAGATATTCATTAGATGTTCCGGGATTGATATATGCGGGTGGATCATGGGATGAAAAAAAATATTCAGCTTATTCACCAGATAAAGATGGCATTATCCCTATATGTGATGATGAATATTTTTCAGATGATATAGTTGCTAGATTTGTTGAGTTTGTAAAGACGGTCTTTAACAAAAATGATATCGAAGATAATTTGACCTTTATTGCTGAAGCACTTGGAGGAAAGGGTTCATCAAGAGATGTGATACGTGCTTATTTTAATAATGAATTCTATCAAAACCATTGTGCTGAATGCACTGTAGGAGTAGGTGGAAAAAGACCATTTTATTGGTTGTTTGATTCGGGAAAAGAGAATGGATTTAAATGCTTAGTTTATATGCACCGTTATCAACCGGATACTATTGCACGTATACGTACAGATTACGTTCATGAGCAGCAGGCAAGATATAGAACTGCTATAGAGGAGATTGAAAATAGAATTGCAAGCGCAGCTGGTTCTGACAAGGTAAAGCTGACAAAGAAGCTTAATACTCTTAAAGCACAGGATGATGAAATCCACGCATATGAAGAGAAGATTCACCATCTTGCAGACCAAATGATAAGTATAGATCTGGATGATGGTGTAAAGCATAACTATGAAATATTTAAAGATGTATTAGCCAAGATAAAGTAAGGAGGAGACATCATGCAAAAGCTTACAATAACGAATTTAGGACCAATTAAAGATTGCACTATAGTCGTAAAAGATTTCATGGTGTTTACAGGTCCTCAGGCATCAGGAAAGAGTACGATTGCGAAAAGCATTTTCTTTTTCAACAATCTTAAGAATATTCTTTTTGCAATGTATCAGAAACAACTGGCTAATAAGCCTCTGTTTGAGATTGGTACATTGGAAGATTATTTTACTAAGGAAGTACAGAGAGCGTTTTTACAGTCATTTGGTGTTAGCATTGATACAAATGCTTATGGCACGGTAACTTATGAGTATGATAATTCATCAACTGTAGTAATCAATATTGAGCCGGCAGCAGACGAATTGTCTGTTGTAGTTGCATTTGATGATTATTTAAAATCTAAGCTGACTGCCCTTTCTGAATTATTAAAGTCAAATGATAGAAAAGATGTTGAAAAGATAAGAGATTTTATTTATAAGGAATTGTTTGCGTCTGATCTGGATGTTGTATATATTCCGGCTGGCCGAAGCCTTCTTACCATGCTGAGTTCCCAGATTAACTATATATACGCGGTAATGGACGATCAGCAGAAATATGCAATTGATTACTGCACACAGACATACCTTGAAGAAGTACTGAGGATAAAAGAATTCTTCAATATGAGTCCAGATAAGCTTGCCCGCAAAGTAACAAATGAAGTTGATTATGAGATAAATCAAGCAGATGTTGATGCTGCAATAGAGCTGATGAATACAATACTTCATGGTGAATATCGTAATGTAAATGGAGTTGAGAAGTTATATTTTTCAGACGATCATTCTGTAAGGATGAACTATGCCTCATCAGGACAACAGGAAGCAGTATGGATTACCAATATTCTTTTTTATCACATGCTTGGCAGGCGTAATACTTTATTTGTTATTGAAGAGCCTGAGTCTCATCTTTTCCCAGAGACACAAAAAGCTGTAGTAGAGCTGATTTCTTTGGTTAAAAATGGAAGCAATAAGGCAATCATAACTACTCATAGTCCTTACGTTCTTGGAAGTGTCAACAATTTGCTTTATGCAAATCACATTTCAGAAGGAACTAATGACGCTGAAATAGAAGCTGTGGTACCAAGATGTTTATGGCTTAATTTTGAAAAACTTGGGGCATATTTTCTTTTAGATGGAAAGGTAAAAGATATTGCAAGTCCTGAATACAATGATATCGATCATGATGTTATTGATGGAGTATCAGGCGTGTTGAATGAGACCTATGAAAAACTGATGGATATCGCGAGGGAAGATTAATGGATTTACAAAAGGAAACATATACCGGGGATATTCATCAGAAGATAATAGTCTCAGCAGAAAATGGACGTAGACATGTTGCTACAAATCCATCAGGACAGTATGAGGTTCGTCATTACAGACTTGATGGTGCGCTCATCAAAAATGAGCAATGCTGCGACTTTCTTCTGATAAATGATACCGGAATGAAAGCGTACTATATTGAGCTTAAGGGCTCTGATTTTTCTCACGCTGTAGAACAGGTTGAAGCAGGAGAAAAGCTTTGCAGGTCTCATCTTAAAGGATATGTTCCATACTACAGAATTGTGACCAGTAAAACCAGAACTCAGGAACTCAATTCAACGAAATTTAGAAGATTCCAACAGAGAGTTGGGGCAGATAGGATAAAGTACGGAACAAACGAGATTAAGGAGACGTTGTAAGTGGATTTATTAGCAATTGGGCAGGAATTAAATAGGAGATTCCTTGAACCATTACCAGAGTTTTACAAAAGAAGAATCATTGTATGGTATGACGAGGAGAAAGAATTTGCTGAGGAAATCAGCAGTCTTGAGCTTACCAACGCAAAGGTTTTGTGTCTTACCGGAAGCAATAACTTTGTGGTTAAAAAGACTCTTGCTATAGATGAACCAACACAGAATTTCTTGATTTATAATCCGATTTCCTATGAGAAGGTAGAGGATGATTGGCTTCTTGACGTGGAATTGTACAGTGAAGAGTTTAGGGCTGATCTTATTGCGATTTGGATGGATGAAATGGGAATACCGTCATCTGTAGCTTTAAGAAATCAGGTAAAGAAGTACAGCAAGTTCCTTAATGCTAAGGCAAGACGTGAAGATGTGGTTAAACTCTCTGACAGTCTTGACTCACCTATGAAGCTCCAACTTGCTGTGATGGCATCAATCGGTGAAGCTGGGCATACAGAGCCGATAGCCATTATCAAGTCAGTTTTAAAAGCTGGCTTGAACACGGATGATAACTATTTATATCAGGAGTTTGTGAAGTATGAAGCATCTGATTTGTTCTGGGGTATGGTTTCTCAGATTACTGGATACAATGATGTGGATCACAGTCTAGGAAAGTTGGCTGCACATATTATTTTAACAGCTGGGAGTAGAACACTCCCAGATAGTGTTTTCGATGGACTTTCTGATTTTATGACAGAAAATCCTCAACTACAGGCATATTGCAGTGACTTGATTTCTGATTGGATTCATAGTGATGATGCAGATTCTTATGTTTCTATTGCAGAATCAGTAGAAAATGAAATGCATCTTGAAAAGAGAGTATCAAAGCAGACTGCAGATGCATTAGCAGATACAGAGATATTACCTTGTATAAATAGAATTATACTGTCAAAGCTTATGACTGATATTTCAAATGAGATTGTAAGATCTGAAAGTATTTTTGCAATTGCAGAGAAACGTCGAGCTATGGTGTGGTTTGACGAGTATAAGGATTATTATACCGGTATTGTTGCTCTTGCAAAGATGAATGAATTCTATAAAGAGAATGCCGCAGGGTTCCATATTGTGGGAGCTAAGAAGATTTGGGATGCTTACACTAAGGAATACTATAAGATGGATACTTACTATCGTGAGTTCCATATGAGCTATGAGAACAGTAAGAAAACTTATGGCGGTAATCTTCAGGATCTTTTTACTGCAGTATGCGATAAGGTTGAGAGACTTTACACCAACTGGTATTTGGATGGACTTGGACATAACTGGTCTGAGGAAGTTGCAGCTGATTTAGAGAAGCAGGGTTATATTGAAGGTATTGAAAGACAGGAAAACTTCTATGATCGCAAGATTAAGAATGCGGATAATAGAGTTTATGTCATTATTTCTGATGCAATGAGATATGAAGTTGCGGTTTCTCTTTCAGAAGAGATAAGCCGAGATATGCATGGCAAGGTTAATCTTTCTAGTATGCAGGGTATTTTCCCTACAATTACAAAGTTTGGTATGGCTGCGTTACTTCCGCACAGAGAGATAAATGTTGAACTAAAGAATGATCAGCTAAAGGTATTAAATGATGGTCAGTCCACAGATAGTACTTATCGTGAGAAATTATTACAGCAGGTTAATTCAGAGAGTATCGTGCTTAAGGCAACAGATCTTGTTGCAATGAAGCGAAGTGAGCGCTCTGACTTGGTTAAGGGCAAAGAGGTAGTTTATATCTACCACGATACAATTGATGAGAAAAGCCATACATCAGAAGAGAAGGTTTTTAACGCATGTACAGAGACAATTGATGAGATTAAGAATCTAGTAAAAATCATTGTTAATGATTTTAGTGGTGTAAATATTATGATTACATCTGATCATGGCTTCTTATATACATACAGTCCATTGACAGAAGAAGTAAAGACAGAAAAATCTGATTTTGCACATAGAATTATTGAGTATGGTAGACGTTTTGCTATTTTAACAAAAGGCGAAGATCCTGACTTTTTGCTTCCAGTTAATCTCTTATCTGGAAGAACTGATTACGCAGGATATGCTCCAAGAGACAGCATAAGAATCAAGACAAGTGTAGGTTCAGGAATGAATTTTGTACATGGTTGTATTAGCTTACAGGAAATGTGTGTGCCACTTATTGAGTACAAGCATCTTCGTAACAGTTCTAAAGAGTACCAGAGAAATAGGGAGAAGTATGATACCAAGCCTGTAGAAGTAAATCTTCTTTCAGCAAACCATAAGATTAGCAATATGATCTTTTCTCTTAACTTCTATCAGAAGGAAGCTGTTGGCTTAAATAGAGAGAAGTGTACTTATAATGCATATTTTGTGGATGCTACTGGCAAGAAGATTTCTGATGTACAGAAGATTATTGCTGATAAGAC
>OMVA01000033.1 GCA_900314445.1 uncultured Lachnospiraceae bacterium
GGTGTTGGAAATCCATGCAGATATCCGACCAGACCTTTTTATTTCCGGTACTACCAAGTATTCCAAGGAAGAATTATTAAAAATCTTTGCAAATGATGAAAGTCCGGTTTATGTGGCTGTTGACGAGCAGGATGAAGTATTGGGTTATTGTTTCTGCATTCTGGAAAATCCTGCAGAATGTCAGAATATGATTCACCGGAAAACACTTTATATTGACGATTTATGTGTGGATGAAAATTGCAGAGGCCAGAAGGTTGGTGAAAATTTATTTGCCTATGTGAAGGAAGAAGCTAAGAAAATGGGATGTTACAATGTAACGCTTCATGTCTGGGAAGGTAATGATAAGGCTCGTGGATTCTATGATCATATGGGCATGGGAATCAGGAAAACCCAGATGGAATATATTCTTTAAAATATAAGAAAGAAAATGTAGAAAAGAATATATAGAAAACAAAAAGGGGTTCAAAATCATTTTTATTTCAAGGGAATATGAAAAGTTTGTGAAAAAGTTCCTATGCACAGTTCATTTGCAGGGGGATGCCTTGAGTTTTCGGGGTTTTTGGTCTAAAATGTGGCCTTATGTGAGGGAAAAAGGAGAAAGTTATGAATCAAGATACACAGACTACTAAGAAAACAAAGTCATATATTGAGACAAAATATACAGGCCAGGAGACGGATCCACGTCAGAAGAGATTATCCAGACGTGTGAATCAGAATGGCAATTTCCAGCAACCATATCCACAGCAGAAGTATGGTCAGCCAAATGCATATGAGGATTATGACGACTATGATGATTACGATGAGGACGATTTACCACAGCGTCCAAAGCGGGACTATGAGGAGTTTGATACCAGAGACATGGATGCTGAGGATGATTACTACGAGAGACCAGCTAAAAAGTCTCGTTCTAAAGCATCTAAGAAGCCAAAGAAAAAGAAGAAACATCCAATCAGAAAGATCTTTGTCATTTTGTTTTGCCTGATTCTGGTATTTGTGCTCTTATGTGTAAATGTATTTAGAAAGTTCGATCATGTGGACACAGAAGTTTCTCAGAATAGAGGAACTCTTGGTGACCAGGTCAATATTCTCTTGATTGGTCAGGATGCCCGTGAGGGACAGGAACAGCAGCGCTCCGATTCCATGATGCTTCTTACCATTAATAAGAGCAATGGCACGGTTATTCTTACCTCTCTCATGAGAGATATGTATGTGGACATTCCTGGTTATAATGCCAACCGTATTAATGCCGCTTATTCCTATGGTGGTGTTGATCTTCTGGATGAAACAATCCAGCAGGATTTCGGTATTACCATCGATGGTAATGCTATGGTAGATCTGGAAGGTTTTGCGGAAGCCATGGCTGGAGTTGCTCCTCTGGACATTGAGCTGACACAGGAAGAAGCGGATTACATGAATGCAAATCCTGCCATTGGTACAGCCAATGATGAAGCAGCTGCGGATGCTAACTGGAATCTTACAGCTGGTATGAATTCCCTTACAGCGGAGCAGGTACTTTGCTATTCTCGTATGCGTCATGTTGGTAATTCCGACTGGGATCGTACAGCGCGTCAGAGAATTGTTATGCAGACAGCTCTTAACAAGGTTAAGCATGGTCATCTAATTGGTGGATATAAGATGGCATCCAATGCTGCACCTTACATCACCACAGATATGAATACCATGATGATGATTCAGATGGCATTTGCCCTGACAGCAAACAAGGAGATGCAGTCTTACCTGATTCCTGTTGCCGGTACATACTCTGATCAGAACATTGATGGTATGGCAGTTCTTGTACCAGATATGGATGCAAACCGTTCCTACTTACAGCAGTACATGAGCGGTGAATATGATGATGGTTCATCTGATGAATAGAATGAAAACAACGCATGGATTGGCAAATAAATGCTGATCCATGCGTTTTTGTTTGTTACATTTATATCAAATTAAGGCTAAATGAGATTATCCTTAGTGAAAATTCGGGCCACAACTTTTCTAGGTGTTTTCATATTGTCGAACTGTATCATGTAGGACTTGCCATCTTCTGAATGGCTGAGGATGGTTCCTGCACCAAAGACAGCGTGCTTGACACGGCTGCCGGATGGAAGCAGATCTCCCATGTCCTGGCCTGCCATGAACTTTTCCTGGGAGGAGATGTAGGCAGTGGCCATCTTAATCAGGCTTTCCCTGGGAACCTCAATAAAGTTCAAATTTTCAAATCCCATATTAATGAGGAAGCGGGAAGGATATCTTGGGGAAGAATCAAAGTTTCGTCCGTCTGCCTCAGAAAGGAAGAGCAGATCTTCTGCACGAGTGGCGGCAACAAAGGCCAGTCGTCTTTCTTCTTCCATACCTGCAGCGGTTTTGGTCTTGCGGGATGGGAAGATGCCTTCATTCATACTCACCATGAAAACCACAGGGAATTCCAGACCCTTGGCGGCATGAACAGTCATCATCTTAACCTGATCCCCAGTGTCCTCCATATCTGCATTGGTGAAGAGAGCTACGTGTTTTAAGTAATCTTCCAGACCAGCTTCTTCTCCGCAGGAGACTTCGTACTCATGGATGCTCTGTTTCAGTTCAGCCAGATTATCCAGTCTTTCCTGACTTCCCTCTGTACGCAGGGCTTCTTCATAGCCAGAATCGTTGGCCATATAGGAGAAGAGGTCGGATACGGGATAGGAAGTATAGTCTGTATGGTAGTGGTCGATGACATCCATAAATTCCCTGGCCTTTGTACCACGGAAAATCGGATCGTCTATATATTTCTTCATGGTCTGATAGAGACTGAGGCCTTCATTTGCTGCATGGGTTTCCAAAAAGTGCATACGCTTCTCACCAATATTTCTCTTTGGAACATTGCATACCCTGCGGAAGGACAGGTCATCCTGGTAAAGAACCATACGCAGGTAGGAGAGAGTATCTTTGATTTCCCGACGTTCAAAAAACTGTACGCCACTGTAAATGCGATAAGGAATCTTTTCCTTTAGGAAAGCTTCCTCCAGGGAGCGGGATACGTAATGGGCTCGGTATAGGATGGTAATGTCCTTATGCTTGTAAAGCCCTGAGGCAATGAGACCCTGAATTTGCTGGGCAACCCATTTGGCTTCCTCTGCATCATTGGCAGCGAAGTAACAGGTAGGCTTTTGGAGTCCTGCTCTTTTCGCCACCAGATCTTTTTTAATACGGTTTTTATTTGTGGAAATGAGTTTGTTGGCGGCGGCCAGGATTTCCGGAGTGGAACGATAATTCTCCATAAGCATGATGGTCTGGGTTCCTTTAAATTCAGCTGGGAAATCCAGAAGGAAACGGATGTTAGCCCCACGCCAGGTGTAAATGGTCTGATCCGGGTCTCCTACAACAAATAAATTCTTATGATAGCCCGCCAGTACCTTCATTAATTCATACTGAGGTGGGTCAATATCCTGGAACTCATCAATCATGATATATTCCATACGTTCCTGCCATTTCTGACGACAGGCTTCGTGTTGCTTGAAGATATGGAGAGTGAACTTAATCAGGTCGTTGTAATCCAGACCGAACATTTTCTTTTCCTGATAGAGATAGCCATAGAAGATAATGTCCCTGGGAATCACAGCCTGGGTGTATTTCTCATAGAGTTTGTCCAGAGAAAGGTCAATCATATCCATATAGTAATCTGGCTGATTCACCAGCTTTTCCATTTCAATCATATTGCGAGCGGCGCTAAAGGTCATGTCATGCATGGACAGTCCTCGCTCGTCATAGATCATTTTCAGCATGTCATTGATGTCGGAATTATCCAGCACCAGGAAGGACTTTGGATATTCCACCAGGTAAGAATCTTCCTGAAGTACAGCCACGCAGAAACCATGGAAGGTGGAAATATAACCAGTATCGTTATCTCCAGTCAGGTTGTGGATACGCTGGCGCATCTCATTTGCCGCCTTATTGGTGAAAGTGACACAAAGGATGTTCTCTGGCAGAATTCCCAGTTCGTTTACCAGATAAGCGTATCGATGGGTCAAAGCCCGGGTTTTACCGGAGCCTGCGCCGGCAATTACTCGTATATAACCTTCTGTGCTGGTGACAGCTTCCCTTTGACTTTCATTTAATTCATTCAATAAATCCAAAATCTTTCCTCCAGATGCAAATGTACTGTTCCCACAAAACTTTGAATCATAGTATAATAAAGAAGGTTTACTAATACTGTGAGTAAAGGTAAGGGGTTATTATGACAAAGTATATGTTTTTATCAGCTGATAATATTGGAAATGGGATTCACTGCACGGCCTTTGATAGCTACGAAGAAGCGTTGAGAGCCATGGAAATCTCATTTATCAAAGATTTACAGGACGGACTTCGTATTATGGGAGTGGAGTATGATTTTCCTGGAATTCCTAAGTTTAGGCCAGTAGATGTGGAGGCCTGGTGTGAGGCCTTTCTTTCTCAGGACTCTGGAATCATTCATTTCCATAAATCTGGTGATGAGATTCTCTACCAGATCCAATTAATGGAACTATAATATAGGAAGATGTGGTTCATAAATGGACCACAAAGTCCAATATTTATTTTAGCATAGACAGGCCGAAAAACCTAAAGGGAAAGAGCTAATTGCGTATAGAGATTGGCCGGGAATTTAAAGAAAATTCAGGATAGGACAGGACGAGGGAGCAAAACCCTGGTTTTGTCCTATTTTTACTCAAAAAAGGCCGAGTGTCATAAAAAATAATTGCAGTTAATTGCTAAAAATAGTAAAATTATTGCTGTTAGTGTACTAGGACTAATGACCTAAAAGTTTCATCCAAACTAGTAAATACATGGTAAGGGAGAGGCCTATGATTGAAGAGGCAATGAATCAGGTGCGGCTGGCAGAACAGGCTGCAGATGAGACAGTAAAAGCCGCGAAGAACAAAGCGGATGCCCTTAAAAAAGAGAACGCTGAAAAGATTAAACAGCTCGTCGCTTCCGAAGCTGAAAAGGATGCTGCCAATCGTGCAGAACTCTTAAAAAAAGCGGAAGAAGACGGCAAGGTTCAACTTGCAAAGGCTGCAGAAACAGCGCTTCAAGAGGCAAAAGACATGCAGAAGGCGGCAGAAAGTAAGAAGCCGGAAGCAGTCAAAACAGTTCTGGCAGAATTATTTTAGAAAGGGCGGTAAATAGAATTGGCGATTGTAGAGATGCAAAAGCTGGGTATCTATGCTGGTAAGAAACACCGTAAAGATATCCTGGAATTTTTGCAGAGTATGGGCGCCATGGAGGTGGATGTTTCCAAAGCCGCTTCAGAGCAGTTTGAAAAGCAAGATACCCAGGCAGAGCGAATGAAATTTGAAAAAGTTGCTGACGCTTTTGATAATGCCATTGAGCTTCTCAAAAAGAAAGCTCCGAAGGAGAAAAAGAAACTTCTCAATCTGGAACTGGAATTAATTCCGAAAGCAGAAGAGGACGAAATCATTGCCCATAAGGCGGAGATCTATTCCGATGCCAATACGGTTTTAAGTCTGGAAAAACAGATTGCCGAAAGCCAGGCAATTATTGCGCGGAAGAACAATAAGATTACAAGTCTTATGCCGTGGTTAAGTCTGGACATTCCACTGAATGAAGTGGGCACCAAAAAAACAAAAATTCTAATCGGAAGTTTTCCGGAAATTCTGGAAGCGGATCAGATTATGGCCGCAGCAATTTCAGAAATTCCAGAAGCAGATGATTCCCTTCCTGTTGATGTAAATATTGTCAGCAGTGAGAATCAGGTTACCAATGTATGTATTGTGACCACGAATCGTCTGGTGGATCAGGTTGAAGCAGGACTTCGTTCCCATGGCTTCAGCCGACTTCCATTTATCACACACCGTATACCTGCTGAGGCGATTGAAAAGAGAAAGCGGGATATTGCGGATGAGGAAGCAAAGATTGCTGCTGCAGAAGAGAAGCAAATCTCATTTGCAGATCAGTTAATGAAATTTAAGATTGCTTCTGACTATTACAGGACAAGAGCGGAAAAGTACAAAGTACTTGGAAGCCTGCCTCAGTCTAAGAATGTATTCTTCATGGAAGGATGGATTCCAAAGGACAAGTTAGATCCAATCAGTACAGTCTTAACAGAGAAGTTCGGTGCTGTTATCGATTTAGAGGAAGTAAGCGATGAGGATGTGGAGCCTGTTGTTCTGAAGAATAATCGTTTTTCAGAATCAGCAGAAGGGGTTCTGGAATCCTATGGTTTACCGCAGCATGGAAGAGTTGATCCAACATTTATCATGTCGATTTTCTATGTCTTCTTCTTCGGAATGATGCTTTCCGATGCAGCATATGGAATTATCATGTCCATAGCAACAGGTCTTGTTCTTTTAAAGAATAAGCGATTGGCCAGTGGAATGCGCAAGATGATGCAGCTCTTCTTCTGGTGTGGACTTTCTACAGCATTCTGGGGATTCATGTTCGGTGGATTCTTTGGCGATGCCATTGATGTAATTGCAAAGACCTTCTTTGGATATACAGGTGCAACACCAATCCTGAAACCATTATGGTTTGCTCCACTTGAGAATCCTATGAGACTCTTAATCTGGTGCATGTTATTTGGTCTGATTCATCTTTACTTCGGTCTGGGAATGAAGGGTTATGAGATGCTGAAGGCTCATGACATTAAGGGATTTATTTCGGATATTGTTTCCTGGTATTTATTCCTGACAGGTCTGGTATTCATGCTTCTGCCATCTAGTCTCTTTGAGTCTATTGCGCAGACAGAATACAACTTCCCTTCCTGGGTAGCACCTCTTGCTAAGGGAATGACAATTGCGGGTCTTCTGATCATCCTTGTGATGTCAGGAAGAAGTAGTAAGAACTGGGGACTTCGAATTGCTCTGGGTGCATACGATATTTACGGTGTTACTTCATGGCTTTCTGATGTTCTGTCTTACTCAAGACTTTTGGCACTGGGTCTTGCTACAGGCGTTATTGCCAGCGTTATCAATATGATGGCGTCTATGGTGGGTAGCGGCGTAGTAGGTGCAATATTATTTATTATTATTTTCATTTTGGGACATACACTGAATATGGCAATTAACTTGCTGGGTGCTTATGTTCATACCAACAGACTTCAGTTCGTAGAATTCTTTGGTAAGTTTTATGATGCAGGTGGAGAACCATTCCACCCATTCCAAACAATACACAAATATGTGGAAATTAAGGAGGATTAATCACATGTCACTTGGATTTACACTTGCTCTTATCGGAGCAGCTCTTGCTACAATTCTTGCAGGTATCGGATCAGCTTGGGGCGTAGGCCTTGCTGGACAGGCTGCTGCAGGCGTCGTTTCAGAACAGCCATCACAGTTCGCTAAGGTTCTGATCCTTCAGCTTCTTCCTGGTACACAGGGTATTTACGGTCTTCTTGTTACATTCATCACACTTTCAAAGATCGGCCTTCTTGGCGGTTCTATCGCAAACCTTGATACACACACAGGTGTAGCGATTCTCGCCGCTTGCCTTCCAATCGCTATCGTTGGTCTTGTATCTGCTTATCATCAGGGTCGTACATCTGTTGCTTCTATCGGCATCGTTGCTAAGAAGCCAGATCAGTTCGGTAAGGCTATGCTTTTCCCTGCAATGGTAGAAACATATGCGATTCTTGCTCTTCTTATTTCCATCCTTGCAGTATCAAACATCCAGGTTGGTTAATTATTAATTCATAATAGAGGAGAGTATCATGGCAGGAATCGAAAAAATTACAAATGAAATTGCTGCCGATGCTGAAAAAGAGGCAGCTGAAATTGTAGCTGCAGCCGAGGCGAGTGCTAAGAATGAATTCGCTGCTGCAGAAGCAAAATGCCGTGACATTTCAAATGAGGCAAAGGGAAAAACTGAAAAGGATGTTGCAATTTATGCAGAGAGAATTCAGTCCCAGTGCCAGCAGGAAGCTAAGATGGCAAAGCTAAAGGCTAAGCAGGAAATGATTGCAGATGTTATTTCTGAAGCTTATGGCCAGGTTCTGAACATGGAGGATGGTCAGTACTTTGCAACCCTTCTTCGCCTGCTTGAAAGAAATGTAGAGAAGAATTCCAAAGGAGAACTTCTTCTGAACGAAAAGGATTTAAAGAGAAAGCCTGCTGATTTTGACGCAAAGGCTTCTGAAATTGCAAAGGCTGCTGGTGGCGAACTTACTGTATCTTCCGATGCAGTAAAAATCGACGGTGGTTTCATCCTTCGTTATGGCATGATTGAATACAACAATTCAATTACAGAAATCTTCGAAGAAAATAAAGAAAAGATGCAGGATATTATTAGTCAGAAACTTTGGTAGAGGAGATAGAATGGGTAATTCAGAGTATATATATGCAGTTGCCAGCATTCGAGCCAGAGAAAAAGGCCTCCTCACGGATGCAGATATTCAGACACTGTCCGGTATGAAGGATAGTGAAGCGGTCATGACTTATCTTACAGAACATGGCTGGGGAGAAGGCGTTGAGTCCAAGAATCCAGAAGAAATTCTGGCTGCCGAGACAGAAAAGACCAATGCTATTCTTATGAATCTGAAGGTCAATCCAGAAATCGTAGATGTACTTTCTTATCAGGATCGTTTCCAAAATTTGAAAACAGCTGTTAAGGAAGTCTGCACAGGTACCGAGGATTGGGACGCTTTTTATGAAGATGAAAAGCTTCCGGCAAATGTACTTGTCCAGGCAGTAAGAGATGGGGACTTTGAAAAACTTCCGGACTACATGAGAGAAGTTGCAAAGTTTGCAAAAGAAACACTGCTTTCTACGAGAGACGGTCAGAGATGTGATGTCATTATTGACAGAGCTTGTCTGGATCGAATCGAAGCAGCGGCGAATAGTTCCGATGCATTTCTAGCAGACTATGCTGAAACCCTGGTTGCAGTTGCAGATATTAAGATTGCAGTTCGTGCCTGTAGGACAAAGAGCAAACTTCCTCTGATTCAGGAAGCTCTGGCTCCATGTAAGTCTTTTGATGTAAAAGAACTGAGTCTGGCTGCAGCAAACAGTTTGGATGCAGTTTATGATTATCTGACTCGCAAGGGATTTGCAGAAGCAGTAGAAGCTATTAAAGAATCCTTCTCCAGTTTTGAACGCTGGTGCGACAATGAGATGATTAAAAAGATATTGCCACAGAAGCATAAAATTGATTCGAGTGGTCCAATCGTGGCTTATTATCTGGCACGAAAAAATGAGATTCAGATGGTGAGAATTATTGTTACAGCAAAGGACAATCATTTCCCAGATGAGGCAATCTCGGAAAGGCTGAGGCGCATGTATGGATAAAATTGCAGTAGTTGGCGATTATGACAGCATATACGGCTTTGCAGCGCTTGGCCTTCACACCTTTCCTGTAGAGAAGGCAGAAGAAGCAGAAAAGCTTTTGAAGCGTCTTACAGAAAGTGGATATGGAATTATCTATATCACAGAAGAACTTGCAGCAAATGCGCATGAAGTGCTGGAAAAGTATGAAGAAGTATTGTCACCAGCCATTATCCTGATTCCTGGTATTAAGGGAAATACAGGAGCCGGTATTCAGGGCGTACATGCCTCTGTGGAAAAGGCAGTTGGTAGTGACATTTTATTCCGCGATAAATAAAGAGAGGAGAGCAAAACTCCATGAGTGTAGTTGGTAGAATTAAAAAAGTAGCAGGACCTTTGGTTATTGCCGAGGGAATGCGTGAAGCCAATATGTTCGATGTAGTGCGTGTTAGTGATAAGCGTCTGATTGGCGAAATCATTGAAATGCACGGAGATCAGGCTTCAATTCAGGTATATGAGGAAACATCAGGCCTTGGACCTGGCGAACCAGTAGAGTCAACAGATGCACCACTTTCTGTAGAACTGGGACCTGGTCTTATCTCATCCATCTATGATGGAATTCAGCGTCCATTAAATAAGATTATGGAAGCTGCAAACAGTAACTTACTTGACCGAGGTGTGGAAGTACCATCCCTTGATCGTGATGCAAAATGGGATTTTGTAGCAAGTGCCGCTGTTGGAGACCAGGTAATTGCTGGTGACATCATTGGTACCGTTGCAGAAAATACTGTAGTAACACAGAAGATTATGGTTCCTTACGGTATCGAAGGAACAATCAAGTCCATTTCCAGCGGTTCATACACAGTTGAAGAGACTGTTGCTGTTGTTGAAACGAAGGATGGCGATAAGAATCTTACTCTGATGCAGAAGTGGCCTGTACGTAAGGGCAGACCTTATCAGAAGAAGCTTCCACCAAAGTCTCCACTGGTAACTGGACAGCGTGTTGTTGATACATTCTTCCCAATTGCCAAGGGTGGTGTAGCTGCTGTTCCTGGGCCATTCGGTTCTGGTAAGACAGTTATTCAGCATCAGCTTGCTAAGTGGGCAGATGCAGATATCGTTGTATACATCGGTTGTGGCGAGCGTGGAAATGAGATGACTGACGTTCTGAACGAATTCCCAGAACTGAAGGATCCAAAGACAGGAGAGTCTCTGATGAAGAGAACAATCCTGATTGCTAATACATCAGATATGCCTGTAGCAGCTCGTGAAGCTTCTATTTACACAGGTATTACAATTGCTGAGTATTTCCGTGACATGGGCTACAGTGTGGCTCTGATGGCTGACTCTACATCAAGATGGGCTGAGGCTCTTCGTGAAATGTCTGGTCGTCTGGAAGAAATGCCTGGTGAAGAAGGTTATCCTGCTTACCTTGCATCTCGTCTTGCTCAGTTCTATGAAAGAGCTGGTCATGTAACTTGTCTGGGATCTGATGCACGTGAAGGCGCACTTTCCGCTATCGGTGCTGTATCGCCTCCAGGTGGTGATATTTCTGAACCAGTATCACAGGCTACCCTTCGTATCGTAAAGGTATTCTGGTGTCTGGATGCAGAACTTGCTCACCAGAGACACTTCCCAGCGATAAATTGGCTGAATTCATATTCACTTTATCTGGACAATATGTCTCAGTATTTCAATGAGAGTGTAGATCCAAAGTGGATGGAACTTCGTCAGAATCTGATGAGCCTGCTGCAGGAAGAAGCATCCTTAAATGAAATCGTAAAGATGGTAGGTATGGATGCCCTTTCACCTCAGGATAGATTAAAGATGGAAGCAGCAAGATCTATTCGTGAAGACTTCCTTCACCAGAACTCATTTGATGAGATTGACACCTACACATCACTGCCTAAGCAGTGCAATATGATGAAACTGGTATATGACTTCTATTCAGAAAGCTTAAAGGCTCTTCAGGATGGAGCAGATATCGAAGACATCGTTAAACTTCCAGTTCGTGAAGAAATTGGACGTTATAAGTACACAGAAGAAAAAGATATTGAAGAAGCTTTCAAGAGAATCAGTGATGAATTGGTTCGTGAAGAAGCAGGTCTTGTTGGAAAGGAGGACTAAACAGTGGCAAAAGAATATAGAACCATACAGGAAGTTGCTGGTCCTCTGATGCTCGTTACTGGCGTTGAAGGTGTAGCCTACAACGAACTTGGCGAAATCGAGCTTGCCAGTGGTGAAAAGAGAAAGTGTAAGGTCCTGGAAATCGATGGATCCAATGCACTGGTTCAGCTTTTCGAAAGCTCAACAGGTATCAACCTTTCCGATGGTAAGGTTAGATTCCTTGGACGTTCCATGGAACTTGGTGTATCAGACGATATGCTTGGTCGTGTATTTGATGGTCTTGGTAGAACCATCGATGGTGGTCCAGAAATTATTCCTGAGGATAGAAAGGATATCAACGGTCTGCCAATGAATCCAGCAGCTCGTGCATATCCATCTGAGTTCATCCAGACTGGTATTTCAGCTATTGATGGTCTGAACACACTGGTTCGTGGACAGAAGCTTCCTATCTTCTCAGCATCTGGTCTCCCTCATGCTCAGCTGGCTGCACAGATTGCACGTCAGGCTAAGGTAGTAGGAACAGATGAACCATTCGCTGTAGTATTTGCAGCTATGGGTATCACATTCGAAGAAGCACATTACTTCGAGGAATCCTTCCGTGAGACAGGTGCCCTGGATCGTACAGTACTCTTCGTAAACCTTGCAAATGACCCTGCCGTTGAGCGTATTGCTACACCACATATGGCTCTGACAGCAGCAGAATATCTTGCATTTGAAAAGAATATGCATGTTTTGGTTATCATGACAGATATTACAAACTACGCAGATGCTCTTCGTGAAGTATCAGCAGCTCGTAAGGAAGTACCAGGTCGTCGTGGTTATCCTGGATACATGTACACTGACCTTGCTCAGATGTACGAGAGAGCAGGACGTCAGAGAGGAAAGAACGGATCTATTACCATGATCCCAATCCTCACAATGCCAGAAGATGATATTACACATCCAATCCCTGACCTTACAGGCTATATCACAGAAGGACAGATCATCCTTTCTCGTGAACTGTATCGTAAGGGTGTAACACCTCCAATCGATGTACTCCCATCTCTTTCTCGTCTGAAGGATAAGGGTATCGGTGAAGGTAAGACACGTGCCGATCACGCTGCAACAATGAACCAGCTCTTCGCTGCTTATGCACGTGGTAAGGAAGCAAAGGAACTGATGGTTATCCTTGGTGAGGCAGCCCTTACGGATATCGACCTGAAGTATGCTCACTTTGCTGATGAGTTCGAAAAGAAGTATGTATCCCAGGGTTACCAGGCTGATCGAAGCATTCAGGAAACACTGGATATAGGTTGGGATTTACTTAGCCTGCTTCCTCGTTCCGAACTGAAGCGTATCAACGATAAGATGCTTGACCAGTACTACAAGGGCGAGACAAAGGCTGAATAATCATGCAAATGCGTTTGGCTAAGAGATACGTGTAATGATGATTTGTAATTGGAAGAAGGAGGAAGAGCAGTGGCTGTACAGGTAAATCCAACTCGTATGGAACTGACACGTCTGAAGAAGAAACTGTCAACGGCTGTGAAAGGCCACAGACTTCTGAAAGATAAGCGAGATGAGCTTATGCGTGAATTCCTGGACCTGGTCAAGGTGAATATGGAACTGAGACAAAAGGTGGAAAAGGGACTTGCTGATGCCAATCGTAACTTTGTATTGGCAAAAGCTGGTATGTCGGATCAGGCGATTCGAACAGCACTGATGACTCCCAAACAGGAAATTCAGTTGATAGCCAGCACCAAGAATGTAATGAGTGTCAACATTCCAGTATACGATTTCACAACAAAAACCGCTGATGAGAATGATATCTATTCTTATGGTTTTGCTTTTACTTCTGGAGATTTAGATGGAGCTGTAGATTCTCTGAATGATGTATTTCAGGATATGCTGAAACTGGCTGAGGTGGAAAAGTCCTGCCAGCTGATGGCATCTGAAATTGAAAAGACACGTCGTCGTGTTAATGCCTTAGAGCATGTAATCATTCCAGAAACCCAGCAGGGCATCCGCTACATCACAATGAAACTGGATGAGAATGAACGTTCAACACAGGTTCGACTCATGAAGGTAAAGTCTATGATGTTGGAAGAAAAGAACCATTACAAAGAGAAAATGGTAAAAGCCGCGGAAGCGAAAGCTTAAAAGGAAAGTCTAGCCTGTCCCATTTGGGGCAGGCTATTTTTTATGGAAAAAATAGCCATTTTCCAATACAATAAAGCTTGAGCGCAGTCCATTTGCATGAGGGCAAATGGTATGTTCGGGGATTAGAATATAGTGGAAGGGTATTTAAGAAAGGGTAGGATTATGAACGAGAACAGATTTAAGAGAAATGAAAAATTAGCAGAGACCGTTATTAAGGGACTGGAGTCGCGTAACATGACTGGTTACTATGCAGAGAACCAGGAACTGGCGCTGGCCAAGGCTCTGGAACTGATTGGTAAGGGAAGCACAGTAACCATGGGTGGTTGCACATCTGCTCGAGAAATTGGTCTGGTGGATGCTCTCACCAAGGGTGATTATAACTTTATCGACCGTGACAAGATGGAAGATAAGCGCGCAGCTATGCTGGCTGCCTACGATGCAGATGTATTTATTTCTTCTGCCAACGCGCTGACAGAAGACGGCATTATGGTTAATATCGATGGAAATTCCAACCGCGTTTCTGCCATTGCTCAGGGTCCAAGAAAGGTTGTATTCATCGTTGGTATGAACAAAATCTGCAAGGATGTGGATCATGCCATGAAGCGTGCAAGAAATGTGGCTGCACCAATCAATGCTGCTCGTTTTGGTAAGGCTCCATGTTGCAAGACTGGTACTTGTGTGGATTGTAAGTCTCCTGACACAATCTGCTGCCAGTTCCTGATCACCAGATACAGCAAGCATCCAGGAAGAATTCATGTGATCCTGGTTAATGATGAACTTGGTTTCTAAATAGCAGGCAAATGAAATCTTCGGGCATTCCATTTGCAGGATTAAGGCGCTTCCTCAGGAGACGCCTTTTTTCTTTAAAGGAATTATGTGTCATTTGTTACAGAGAAAAGGGTGAGCTTCCTCTAGGCTAGGGGAAGATATTCTCTTCCCAAGAATGATTGCAGAACTGGGAACAATTGGAGACAGCATGATTCGTCAGGGTATGCTGGGAGAGCATCAGCTGGGAGCAGATTAATTGAGAAATGAACCAGCTTCGTGAATCAGATACAGATTATGCAACTAGAGAGAAGTATCTGGGCATGCTTGCTAAATATTGCAAATAAGAGAGAAGTCGCCAGGAAAGATTATGAAGTATTGCAGATGAGATGCTCTACAAAATTAAGATTGCTAATCACAAGAAGGTAATTGTGCTATAATACCCGTGCTAATTAAAGTTTTTGGAGAAAAAACATGAGCACACAAGAAGATTTAAAAGAAGATTCATTAAATAATGAGAGCAAAGTTCATTTGCAGGAAGATAAACAGGAAGGAAAGTTGCCAGTTAAGAAGGCAGGGCTGAAGTCCTTTGGAGATACGCCTGGTCAGATTGTTAAGGAATTTATGATTCTGACTATTGCTGTGGCCATCATTGGTGCAGCAGTATTCTTTTTCCTGGTACCTAGCCATGCGTCGGTTAGTTCCATTTCTGGTCTTGCCATTGTACTGACGAATGTAATTCCACTGCCTGTATCTTACATCACCATGATTCTCAATGTTCTGCTTTTGATCATTGGTTTCATTCTGTGCGGTAGTGAGTTTGGCCTGAAGACGGTTTACACCAGCATCATGCTTCCAGTGTTTATCCGTATCTTTGAAATGCTTCTGCCAAACTATAAGTCACTGACAGGCAATGACACTTTAGATGTGGTTTGCTACATCTTCGTGGTCAGCGTGGGTCTGGCCATTCTCTTCAACAGAAATGCTTCCTCCGGTGGTTTAGATATTGTGGCAAAGATTCTCAATATCTACCTGCACATTGACCTGGGAAAGGCCATGTCCGGTGCGGGAATGCTGATTGCCCTGTCATCCGCATTTTTCTATCCATCCAAGACGGTTGTGCTTTCTGTGCTGGGAACGTATCTGAACGGAATTGTTCTGGATCATTTCATTTTTGACCAGAGCCTGAAGAGAAGAGTTTGTATTGTTTCCGACGAGTCTGAGAAGATTCGTGACTGGATCGTTTATGAACTTCACAGCGGTGCCACAGTCTATAAGGCTTATGGCGCTCTCAACTTAGATCCAAAGGAAGAAATTATTACCATTGTGGATAAGAATGAATATCAGAAACTTCGTACTTACCTTGCGGAAGTAGATCCTTATGCCTTCGTTACGGAATATAAGGTTGCGGCCATGCAATATATGCCAAAACCGCCAATCCATCGTCCAGAAGGAAAATAAAAATTAGAAAGAGAAAGAAAATGACTTTAAGAGAATTACAAATCGGCGAGAAAGCCAAAATCTTATCTGTAGGTGGAGAAGGCGCTTTAAGACAGCACTTTCTGGACATGGGCCTGATTCCGGAAGCAAATGTTACTCTGGTGAAATTTGCTCCTATGGGCGATCCAATGGAAGTAAGAGTACATGATTATGAACTTACACTTAGATTGGATGAAGCTGCTCAGATTCAGGTGGAAAAAGAAGATGCAAAAACGGCTGCCCTGGTGGAAGCAAAAGAGCAGAAAATGCAGACAGCCCTTTTAAAAGCAAAGAAGTCTAAATTAAAGATGGCCAATGAACATCCAGGCTTGGGTGAAGGTGGTCGTTATCATGATAAGAAGCATGAAAATCCAGTGGCAGAAGGCACAGTCCTTCGTTTTGCATTGGCTGGTAATCAGAACTCAGGAAAGACAACACTTTTCAACCAGCTCACTGGCGCCAACCAGCATGTTGGTAATTTTCCTGGCGTTACAGTAGACCGTAAGTCTGGTTCTATTCGTGGACACAAGGATACAGAAGTAACGGATTTACCTGGTATCTATTCCATGTCTCCTTATACAAGTGAAGAGATTGTTTCCAGACAGTTCATTTTGCAGGAAAAGCCAAATGCCATTATCAATATTGTAGATGCTACCAATATTGAAAGAAACCTTTATCTGACACAGCAGCTTCTGGAACTGGATGTGCCTATGGTAGTTGCTCTCAATATGATGGATGAGATGCAGGGAAATGGTGGTTCTGTTCTGGTAAATGAGATGGAAGAACTTTTAGGCGTTCCTGTTGTTCCTATTGCAGCATCCAAGAATCAGGGCGTAGAAGAACTGATTAACCATGCAATCCATGTGGCCAAGTATCAGGAAAAACCTAGCGTAACTGATTTCTGTAAGTCAGATGAAAGAGGCGGTGCTGTACACCGTGCCACACATGCAGTTATGCATCTGATTGAGGATCATGTGGAAAGAGCAGGCATTCCAATTCGTTTCGCTGCAACGAAACTTGTGGAAGGGGATGAGAAAGTCCTTAATGCTCTGGAACTGGATCAGAACGAAAAAGAAACATTGGAGCATATTGTGAAGCAGATGGAAACAGAAGGTCATCTGGACCGCAAAGCTGCCATCGCTAATATGCGTTTTGCATACATTCATGAAGTTGTTGACCAGACAGTAATCAAGCCTCATGAAAGTAAAGAGCATGAGAGAAGCCGTAAGATTGATAAGTTCTTAACAGGAAAATACACAGCAATTCCTGCCTTTGTGGGAATCCTTGCTCTGATTTTCTGGCTGACCTTTAATGTCATCGGCGCTTTCCTGCAGGATGTCCTTGCAAATGGTATTGGCTGGCTAGGGGATAAGGCAGACGCTGCCATGCAGGCAGCCCATGTGGGTGAGGCACTTAGAAGTCTTGTAATTGATGGTATTTTCGAAGGTGTAGGTTCCGTCCTTTCCTTCCTGCCAATTATCGTAGTCCTTTTCTTCTTCCTGTCACTCTTGGAAGATACAGGCTATATGGCGAGAATTGCCTTTGTTATGGATAAATTGCTTCGTAAAATTGGTCTTTCTGGTAGAAGCGTAGTACCAATGCTGATTGGTTTCGGATGCTCAGTTCCAGCTGTTATGGCATCAAGAACATTACCTTCAGAACGTGATCGTAAGATGACAGTTTTACTTGTTCCATTTATGTCATGTTCAGCAAAGTTACCAATCTATTCCTTCTTTGCTGCAGCTTTCTTCCCAGGTAAGGGCGCTCTTCTTATGATTGCCCTTTACTTTACAGGCATTGTGGTTGCAGTAATTACAGCCCTGATTTCCAAGGGTTCTGTATTTAAGGGAGAGGCAGTGCCATTTGTAATGGAACTTCCAAACTATCGTATGCCAAGTGCCAAGAGCGTACTTCAGCTTCTTTGGGATAAGGCAAAGGATTTCATTACAAGAGCATTTACAATTATCTTTGTTGCAACAATCACAGTCTGGTTCCTTCAGAACTTTAACCTGCATTTCCAGATGGTAGAAAACGCAGAGGATTCTATCCTTGCCCTGGTATCTGGTTGGATTTCACTGATTTTTAGACCAATGGGACTGGGAGACTGGAGAGTAACAACAGCCCTGATTTCAGGTTTCCTTGCTAAGGAATCTGTAGTCTCAACACTGACAGTCCTCTTCGGCGGAGAAGCAGGCATTCAGGCTGCCATCCCTACACGGTCTGCACTTTCACTGGTTGTATTCAGTCTGCTCTACACACCATGTGTAGCAGCAGTTTCATCCATCAAGAGAGAAATCGGTGGCAAGTCTGCCCTGATTACAGTAATCTTCCAGTGCGCAGTGGCCTGGCTGGTAGCTTGGCTTATTTATTTGCTTGGTGGAATATTCATCTAAGTTTATTCAAACTAACCTTGAAAAATTAATAAAACAAATAAGGACGCATCTCATTTGCAAATGGGATTGCGTCCTTTTTCTTTCGCTTAAGCAGACCTGAGGGCAGGTCTGACTTAGGGTGTGAAAATGAGTGAGTAGAAGACCTATGCTTTTTCAGGCTTAAAGAAGGTGATAATTGTCTGGATAGCGAAGTCCATGAAGTTTGGATTAGAGAATGGATGGTCGGCGTTTTCCACAGGGATGAGCTCGATGACGTTGTTGTCACAGAATTCAGCAGTGTCCTCGAATTTAGCCATCTCGTCCTTGGTGCCGTGAATCATGAGAATGTCGTCGGCATAATCCATGAAGTCAGCGCCACTCACATCGTGGTCACGCATATCATCCAGAATGTCCTGTGTGATTTTAATCTTACGTTCAAAGCCACGGATGATTTCCTTGCCCTTGGAAAGTTTTGTTCGCTCCTCGTCTGTTATTCCCTGATCAAAAGTCTGGAACATCTTGATGGCAGGACAGCGGAAAGCAATCTTAGTAAATGGATTCTCTCCCTTTTCCATCAGGTCGCGTAAGGTGATATAGGCGCCGAAGGAAGAAGAGTAGTTAAATACCTTTTGGGCACCGAATTCTTTCTTTGCATATTCAGTGACCAGGTGAAGGTAAGTGATGCATTCATCCATGATTAATTTATTGCGGGCATCATTTCCGTGGTTAGGCCAGTCGAAACAGATGACGCCATAACCGTGATACTTGCTGGTGATACGGTCAGCAAATTTTTCTACAGCCTTGTTATCCTTATTACCACCAAAGCCATATGTGGCAATTACCATATTTGGTAAGTTATGAATATCTTTATTGTAATAGAGTTTACAACGAATGCTGAAACCTTCTTCGTTGATATCAAAATATTTTTGCATAATGATTATCCTTTCTAAAACTCTGCTCTACTATACCACAAAAAGAGAAAGAGTAGAAAAGAGAAATTACACATTTCTTGTATTGATAAGTTCTATCATGAAGTTTAGTATGTGGTTTTGAAGTATATAAGGAAAATTGCCTTCCTTACAGATCTGGAGGCAATTTCCCTTGAAAAGATGGACACACCAGGCATGGGCACCGTCAGTGACTAAGCCACTTTCCCCTTTTGCAAATGGACTTTGCATAGAATCAGGGCAATTCCATTTGTCAGGACTTCTGTAAGGGTCAGGGACAGCCATACACCAGTCATCTGGAAAGCCATGGCCATAAAGATGGCAGATGGGATTAGGATCAAAACGCCACGAAGAAGAGTGATAATCTGAGATGGCAGGGCACTTCCTATGGATACAAAGTACATGGAAAGAATAATATTCAGTCCCATAAATGGAATGGCTAGGAAGTAGAGCTTCATACCTGGAATAGCCAGGCTGGAAAGCAATGCGCTTCCTTCTGCGTTAAAGATGGAAACAATTGGTTCTGCAAAGAAAAAGCAAATCCCATACAGAAGAATAGAAAGCACCAGGCCGGTAAGAAGTGTAAGCTTCAGTAGACTGTCCAGGTGCTTTTTTTCCTTTCGGGCAAAGTATTGTCCCGTAAGAGGCTGAACCCCCTGGGCCAGACCAGTGAAAATAGCAACCACCACAAGGTAGATGTTTCCAATGACGCCGTAGGCAGCCACACCGATATTTCCGGCAAGATCTAGAATCAGGAAGTTGAATACAATCATAACAAGTCCTCCTGCTACTTCATTAATGAAAGAGGAAAGACCAAGAGAGGAGATTCTGGCAAGTATATGTGGCTGGAAGTGAAAATCCTTCATGGAAAAAGTAATAGAGGATTTAGAAGATAGAATTCTGGATGAAAGTAGAATGATACCCACGAAAGGGGCACCACCAGTGGCCAGAACGGCACCCAGCATGCCTAAGTGGAGAATAAAGATAAAAATATAATCAAAGATAATATTAAAGAGAGCACCCAGCAACATGCCATACATGGCAAGAGTTGGAGCTTCGTCATTTTTGGTAATGGCAGATAGAATATCGTTGAGAATAAAGGCAGGAGCAAAGAGCATGATTACTTTCAGATAGATATTTGCCATGGGAAAGATACTTTCATCGGCACCTAAGAGTCGCACCAGAGGAGCGGAAAAGAAAAGACCAATGGCAGCGAAAATCAGACCAAGAATCAGGCCAATCACTAAGGTGTGTGAAAATACATTCTGGGCCTTTTCCTTTTCACCAGTGGCGTGGAATTGAATAAAGATTGCAGCTCCACCAATGGAAATCAGGAGCCCCATTCCGTTGACGATGTTATAGACAGGTACTGCAAGATTCAAAGCGGTAAGTCCATTTGCACCCAGGCCTTTGGAAATAAAATAGGTGTCCACAAGAATGTAAAGGGAAAGGCCAATCATGCTGATGATATTGGCGGATACATAATGGAAAAATTTTCTTAGGATTTCTTTTGACATGAAAAACTGCTCCAAATTCCTGAAGTATAATCGAGGTTTGTTAAATAACCTTTATCATTTTAAAGGATTTGATATGAAAAGCAAGAACTCTAGTGAAAGTTTTCTGTGGATAGTCTATAATGACACGGGGATATATGGAATTTCTTTCTTTAGGGAAAAATATTACGAAAGAAATATAGGGATTGGTTATGGATATCAGAACACCTGATGAAATAAAACAATTGAATCATAAGCCATCAGATCTTTCCTATGAATGGAACTGGCAGGATATGATGACACAGACATATATGAAGGCTGTGAGCCCTCGAACCTATGATATTTACGAGAGGGAAGTTCACTATCGAAACATGAATGCTCTTTTCTGGTTTGCAGTGGGAGCTACGCTTGTTTCCATTGGTGCCGGCATGTACGCTCTTATCTTTCGGTACATGTTGTCTTTCTTTTGGTCAGTGGGACTGGTTGCTTACTTCTTTGCCGTCTATTTGTTGATTAAGAAGAAGGATAACTGGGTGCAGAAGAGGTCCACCTTTGTATTCTATCTGGCGGAATTTGTGGTTTATGTCTGGGTCCTTACCATGAACATGGCTATACCAGGGGATGGTTGGCGAATACTTTTCCTGATCATTCTTTTGATTTTGCCTCAATATATTATTGATAAATTGTGGCGTGTCTTTGTCTTCGAATTAATTTGGGTACTTATCTTTATCGGAATTATTTTTAATACCATACCTCGAAATGAGGGTCTTAAGTGGACAGCCATCACATTGCTGGCCTTCGCAGGTTCTTACATGGTTTCTTCCTTTGTAATGGGAGAGCGTTTTGAAAACATTGTAAACTATGTGAATTCCAAGCTGGAAAATCTGGATAACCGAGATATTTCCAAGGAAATTATTCAAAGTCTTACCACAGCCATTGATGCAAAGGACCCATATACAAAGGGCCATTCCAAGCGTACCGCTCTCTATGCGGTTCGTATTGCGGAACGTGCAGGCTTCTCGGAGAAGAGACAGCAGGAAGTTTATTACATGGGCCTGCTTCACGATATTGGAAAGATTGGTGTACCAGATGAGGTACTGAATAAGACAGGCCGTCTGACACCACACGAATATGATTTGATTAAGGAACATCCAGTAATTGGTGGCGATATCCTTCGCCATATCGTTTCCTGGCCGGAACTGGAAAAGGGCGCCCGCTATCATCATGAACGTTATGACGGCAAGGGCTATCCAGAAGGCCTGGATGAGGATGATATTCCGGAAGAGGCAAGAATTATTGCCGTAGCCGATGCATTCGATGCCATGATCAGTGTACGTCGTTATCGTGATGCTTACCCAATCGACGAAGTTTGTGAAGAACTGGAGCGGTGCAAGGGTACTCAGTTTGATCCACAATATGTCAACATCATGCTGGACTTAATTGATGAAGGCAAGGTACAGGATATTTTAGAAATCGCAGAGTAGTGCAAATGGGATTGGCGCTGAAAATTCGTGCTAAGTTCATTTGCCAAAACAAGGAGGAAAATATGGTAAAGCATATTATTTTATGGCAGTTAAAGGACGAATTAACCGATGCGCAGAAGGCAGAAGTGAAAGCAGATATCAAGGCAGGTCTGGAAGGACTGAAGGGAGTAGTTCCTGGTCTTGAAGAAATTCATGTACAGATTGAGGGACTGGCTTCTTCCAATGCAGATCTTATGCTGGATTCCACACTGGTGGATGAAGAGGCATTAAAGGGATATGCAGTGCATCCTGCTCATGTGGCCGTTGCCAATGAAAAAGTTCGCCCATTTACAAAGTCCAGAGTTTGCCTGGATTTTGAACAGTAAGATTTGAATGAATTCGGTACTCTGTATCGATTCCTCTGGGCGCAACCATTAACATGGATGGTGCAGCCATTACTATTACGGTTATGACTCTGGCAGCAGCCTTTACAAGAGGGGTTGAGGTAGATATCCCAACAGCACTGATTCTTTCTGTTATTGCAACGTTTGCAGCCTGTGGTGCATCTGGTGTTGCAGGTGGCTCCCTCCTCCTGATTCCAATGGCATGCTCCCTCTTCGGTATTGAAAATGACATTTCCATGCAGGTAGTTGGTGTTGGCTTTATCATTGGTGTTATTCAGGATTCTGTTGAAACAGCTCTGAACTCAGCAGGTGATGTTATGTTCGCAGCAACAGCGGAATATCACGCTTGGCTGAAGGAAGGAAAAGAACTTCCTAAGTCTGTTTGGAAGAAATCATCGTTTTATCTGAAAATTCTTGAGAGCAAATTCGTCGAATTAAGGCGAAAATGCTCATTAAAAATTATAAATAAAATACGTAATTGGAAAGGCATGGGGAATGTGACGAAACTCCCATGCCTTTTTTAGTTTCTATGGCCATTGTTTTGTGCATAGTGACGAAAATATAAATTGTAAAAAATGATTTATTGCGAATATGCACAAAGAAGTGTATTATTTAAGAAACCGAAAAAATCAAAATGGTTTCCGAGTGCCCTATGCATAGTCCATTTGCAGGAGGGGGAGCGGAAGCTTATTGTTTGTAGATAGGAGATTTTATGAACCATGATACAAAGAAAATATTAGATGGAACTTTGAGAGTATTTAATGAAAAGGGTATTAAGTTCACAATGGATGACATTGCCCATGAACTTTCCATGAGTAAGAAGACAATTTATCAGCATTTCCATGATAAGGAAGATATGGTTTTAAAACTGGTGGATTATCTTTTTGATGGCATTAAGGAAGAAGAGAGAAAGGTTGTGGAAGATACATCTCTTTCTACAGTTGATAAGATCAGAAGAATTCTGGGTGTAATGCCACAGTCTTATACCACTTTGGATTTTGAGAAGTTCTATCTGCTTCGTAACAAGTACCCAAAGGTTTATAAGAAGGTGGAAGACAGACTGGAGACAGGCTGGGAGCAGACCATTCTCCTTTTAGAACAGGGAAAGAAAGAGGGATGTGTTCGTGACATTTCCATTCCAATTTTAAAGATGATGCTGGAAGCATCCCTGGAACAGTTCTTCCAGAGAGATGTTCTGGTACGCAATGGTATTTCTTACCAGGAAGGTCTGCAGCATGTGGTAGACATTCTGGTGGATGGCATTGTTAGAAAGTAAGTTGAGAATAAACACACAGAAGAAATGAGGGAAAGCTATATGGAAAAGATTAATAGACTGTATTTGAATCGTGGTTGGAAATATTCGGATTCATTTTCGCTGGATATGGCAATGGCGGATTATGATGACCAGAATATGGAAGAGGTTGTTATTCCACATACCGTTGCAGAGACTCCTTACAATTATTTTCAGGATGAAATTTATCAGAAGGTTAGTGCTTATCGAAGAGAAGTGGACATTCCAAAGGAATGGGAAGGTAAGAAACTTCTATTGACCTTTGAGGGAGTGGCTCACGAAGCAACCATTCTTGTAAATGGAATGATCATCGGAACTCATAAAAGTGGTTACACATCATTTACCTATGATATTTCCAACTTTGTAAAGCCTGGAGAAAAGGCGATTATCGCTGTGAAATGCGATAGCAGAGAGGAATTAAATCAGCCACCATTTGGCTTTGTAATTGATTATATGACCTATGGCGGTATTTATAGAGATGTATATCTGGAAGTAAAGGAGCCAACCTTTATCCAGGATGTTTTCATCAAAACAAGACTGGCAGGTAAGTATTCGGAATTTGGAATCGACCGTGTGGAAACCGGACAGACCGAATCTGAAATTACCATTGCCGGAGACTTAGAAGGACTGATTATTCAGCAGTCCATTCGCATGAAGGGAGAAGAGTCCTTTAAGAAACTCTCTTCCAGAGATGCAAAGGGAGACATTGAAACGCCAAAGCCAAATGAAGATTTCCTCCTTGCCATTGGAAATCCAAAGGGAAATTACTCCCTGATTACGGCCTATGGTCAGATTGAAAATGCTTACCTTTGGGATCTGGATAATCCAGTTTTATATGAATTAAAAACAGAACTGATTCGAGACAATCAGGTGCTGGATTCTCGTATTGATGTCTTCGGTTTCCGCAGGGCAGAGTTCAAGGTAAATGGATTTTTCCTGAATGGAAAGCGTGTGAAGCTTCGCGGTCTCAACAGACATCAGTCCTATCCATATGTTGGATATGCCATGCCGGATTCCATGCAGATTTTAGATGCAGATATTTTGAAAAATGAACTTGCCACCAATGTGGTAAGAACATCCCATTATCCACAGGCTCAGAGCTTCATTGATCGCTGCGATGAGATTGGACTACTGGTATTCACAGAGTTCCCAGGCTGGCAGCATATTGGAGAAGGGGAATGGAAGGATATTGCCATTCAAAATATCCGTGAGATGGTTCAGCAGTATCGAAATCATCCATCCATTATTATCTGGGGAACCAGAATCAATGAGTCATCGGATGATGATGAATTTTATGAAAAGACCAATGCCACTGCCAAAGCTCTGGATACAACAAGAGCTACAGGTGGTGTCAGAAACTTCAAGAAGAGTAAGCTATTTGATGATGTTTATACCTACAACGATTTTGTTCATGATGGAACAAATGTGGGGGTAGAGCCAAAGAAAAATGTCACATCCGATATGACCAAGCCTTACATGATTACAGAGAACAATGGACATATGTTCCCAACCAAGGCTTTTGATGATGAGATTCAGAGACAGGAACATACCCTGAGACATCTGAGAGTTATGGATGCCGTTGCTGGATATGACGATATTGCCGGTGCAACCCATTGGTGCATGTTCGATTACAACACCCATAAGGATTTCGGTTCTGGAGACAGAATTTGTTATCACGGTGTTATGGATATGTTCAGAAATCCAAAGATGGCGGCAAGTTCATTTGCCAGTCAGGGGGATGAAGAACCATTCCTTGAAGTTGGTTCCAACTTCGATATCGGCGAACATCCAGCAGGAAATCTGGGAGAGATTTATATCTTCTCCAATGCGGATTCTGTAAGGATGTACAAGAATGATGTGCTTCTGAAGGAATACACAAAAAAGGATTCTCCATTTAAGAATCTCAAACATCCGCCAATGCTCATTGATGATTTCATTGGGGATGCCATGAAGGCAGAGGGATTCTCCATTGCCCAGGAGCAGAGTGTGAAAGATATCCTGAATTACTCAGCTATTCATGGATTTAATCACCTGCCACCTAAGATTTTAGCTAAGTCAGCCCATATGATGGCTCGTTTCCATATGAATTTTGAGGATGCATATCGTCTCTATGGAAAGTACATTGGCAACTGGGGTGGTAAGGCTCTGTCTTATAAGTTCGAAGCAATCATTGACGGAAAAGTTGTCAAGACTCTGGTGAAGGCGCCAGTTATGGAACAGCATCTAAAAGCAATTACGGATCATACAGAACTTGTGGAAGGCAAGACCTATGATGTAGCAGCCATTCGTCTTCAGGCTGTGGATCAGAATGATAATGTTCTGCCTTTCTATATGGGCAGTGCAAAAGTAGAAGTTGAAGGTCCAGCAGAAATTATTGGACCAGATCACCTGATCTTCCGGGGAGGTATGACTGGTACATACATCCGTACAAGGGGAGAAGCAGGAGAAGTTACAGTTTCGATTCACACTGAGTGGGGAGAAGTAGAGAAACTCTCATACACAGTTGAAATTAAATAGGGATCTAAGAGAAGAGATACCTGTTTGAAAAGGAGTCTCACCTTTGCTGACTCGACACATACCTTTGCAGGTCATATCCAACCTTTTTAAAGAAAAATGATTATATCGGTGATTCCTTAGGCGTTCGCGACGTGAAGCTTCTGGAAGAGGGAGCTGTGCATTCTATCCAGTTCCAAAGCTCTTTATCAAGAGAAATAAACAGTTCGGTCTCTATGATGGAGCAAAGAAGGTAGTAGAACTGGCCATGGGACTTAAAAATAAGGGACAACAGCGGAGAAAAAAACTATGGAATTAAAGTTTAGAAATAAAGCAGCCTTTTGTTTTGGCGCTTTTGGTAAGGATATTGCTTACATGGTCGTAAACTCATATATCCTTTATTACTACAATTCAGTATTGGGTATGAGCGCAACATTCATCGGAACCATTATGATGCTGGCTCGTGTTTTCGATGCAGCCAACGATCCATTTATGGGTGTAGTTGTTGCTAAGACAAAGACAAAATTTGGTAAGTTCCGTCCTTGGATTTTCTGTGGAACATTATTGAATGCATTAATTATTTACGCTTTATTCGCGGTACCTAATATGGGCTCTGCTGGTCAGAGAACATGGCTTGCAGTTCTTTATGTCCTCTGGGGTGTTACATACACACTGATGGATATTCCTTTCTGGTCAATGATTCCAGCAATCACAAAGCCAGGTAAGGACAGAGAGCAGCTTTCATCACTGGCACGTTCTTTCTCAGGTATTGGTGACGCCGTTCCAACAGTTCTCACAATGGTTGTAGTTCCAATCCTTGCAGGCGTTGCATCTATTCCTTCCAATGAAAGAATTCCTTCAACATATAAGCCAGGCTTTATGTGGTGGGCACTGCTTGTAGCAGTAGTATTCCTGGTATCAGAAATCGTATTTGTTCTCAATGTTCCAGAAAAGACAGACGTTGAGATGGAAGCAACTCCAATTAAGGATATGTTCAAGGCTCTGATCAGAAATGATCAGGCCATGGCTATGGTTGTAACAGTTGTTCTTGTTTACACAGCTTTCAATATTATTTCCAACCTGATTCTTTACTTCTTCCAGTATGATCTGGGTGATACAGGAGCTTATTCCGTATTTACAGCAATCTGCTTTGGTACACAGGTTATTATCATGCTTCTGGTTCCAACAATGAGAAAGAAGGTTGAAAAACTGAGACTCTTCAGCCTTGGTATTATTGCACAGATTATTGGTTTCCTTGTACTTCTTGCTCTCAGCTTCACTGGCCTTTACCATGCAACAGGCTGGATCATCTTCGCAATTCCTGGAATCCTTGTATTTGCAGGTTATGGTATCTTAAATGTAATGCTGACAGTATTCCTTTCCGATACAGTTGACTACGGTGAATTCCTCAACGGTACACGTGAAGAATCTGTAATTTTCTCCATGCAGACATTTACAGTTAAGCTTGCTTCTGGTGTGGGTGTATTCCTTGCAGGTATCGCAATTGATTCTATCGGTCTGGTTGTAGATGATAAGATCAAGACACTTCTCAACCTTAAAGCGGATGTAGATTCTAAAGAATATGCAAAGGCAGTTCTGGAAAATAAGGATGCAATCATCGCGAAGTTCCAGGGACTGACAGTTGATGCAAGTGGTATCGTTCATCAGTCAGCTTCCACACTGAAGGGACTTATGATCTGGATGACAATTCCTTCAACAATCGTAATCATTCTTGCCTTCATTGTATTTAAGAAACATTTCAAACTTACAGAAGAAAAGATGGCTGAAGTAAGTGCAAAGATTGGCAAGAAAGAAGAAAACTAAACTTTCATGAATTCCGGCAAATGGGATTGCTGGAGATGAAGTTATAAATTATGCTCTGCGGCAGATAAAACTGCTGCGGAGCTAACTTTGTATATGGATAGAAAATTTGAAATATTAGAGGAAAGAATATTGATTCAGAAAATTAATTCTACTTTCGTATTAAATACTGAAAAGACGACCTATGCTTTTCGTGTTATGGAAACGGGACAGCTGGAACACCTTTACTATGGGGCAAAGATTCGCAGCATGGAGGGACATGAAACGGCGGGAATTCTGGTGGAGAGACATGCCTTTCAGCCAGGAACCAATGTAATCCTGGATCCAGACCATGATACCTTCACCCTGAATGATATTTGTCAGGAACTTTCAGGAAGTGGTAGGGGAGATACAGGAGAAGCTGCCATTGAACTGATATTTCCAGATGGTTGCCAGACAATAGACTGGATTTATGACAAGTTTGAAATTCAGGATGGACGCCATGATTTAGAAGGAAAGACTTTACCTGGTGCTCATGTATTAGAAGAAAAGCATAGACTTGAAGAGAATGAAAAAAAGACAGTGGCGGGCGTTCAGACCCTGAATATTTATTTGAAGGCAAAGAACGAAAATTTAACTGCTCTCCTGCAGTATTTTGTCTGGGAAGACAGTAATGTGATTACTCGTAAACTGTATTTGAAAAATACAGGGGAGCAGTCTGTTGAAATTCGAAAGGCCATGTCAGGTCAGCTGGACTTTGCAGATCATGATTTTCGTCTTAGCTCATTCCATGGTGCCTGGACAAGGGAAATGGAAAAGGCTGACATGCTTCTTACACCAGGTGGATATCGTGGTGGAAGCAGAACAGGTAATTCTTCAGCAGATACAAATCCATTCTTTATGCTGGCTCGCCCTAGTGCAACAGAAGATACAGGCCTTGTATATGGCATGAATCTCATTTATTCCGGTAGTCATGAGGAAGCGATTAGTGTAAATATCTTTGGAAAGACCAGAGTGCTCTGGGGAATTCAAAGAGAAGGCTTTACTTATCGACTGGATGGAGGCCGGATTTTTGAAGCACCAGAAGCAGTGATGACTGTTTCAAAGAATGGCTACAATGGAATGAGCCATAATATGCATAAGTTTGTTCGTGATCATGTACTCACAGGCAAGTGGGCAAAGAAGGAGAGACCAGTCCTCTTAAATAGTTGGGAAGCTGCTTACTTTAAAATCAGTGAGAGTAAGCTTTTGAATCTGGCCAAGGCCGCATCGGAAGTTGGCGTGGAACTTTTCGTTATGGATGACGGCTGGTTTGGAGAAAGAAATGATGATAAGCACTCTTTAGGCGACTGGGATGTAAATAAAAAGAAACTTCCACATGGAATAAAAGGACTGGCTGATAAGGTGAAAAAGTTAGGCATGAGCTTTGGTCTCTGGGTAGAACCGGAGATGGTGAATGTAGAATCTAAGCTTTATATGGAACATCCGGAATGGGTGTTGCAACACATTGCAGAAGACCATGCAGAAGGCCGTAATCAGAGAGTGCTGGATCTTGTCAATCCAGAGGTACAGAAGTGGCTTATTGAAACCATGTCCAAGGTGTTCTCCAGTGGAGATATTTCCTATGTAAAATGGGATATGAATCGCAATATGAGCGATATCTATTCGCCTTATCTGAAGAAGGAAGGCAGACCTCAGGGAGAAACTGTTTTACGATATATGCAGGGACTTTACGCATGTATGGCAGAACTGACAAAGAGATTCCCAGACATTTTATTTGAAGGTTGTGCTTCCGGTGGTAACCGTTTTGATCTGGGTATTCTTTCTTACTTCCCACAGATTTGGGGAAGCGATGATACAGACGCCATTTGTCGTGCAGAGATTCAAAATGGATATTCCTATGGCTATCCATTATCCTGCGTCAGCGCCCATGTTTCTTCTGTTCCGAATCATCAGACACTTCGTGTCACACCATTGGAAACGCGTTTCGATGTAGCTGTCTTTGGTTCTTTCGGATACGAACTGAATCTGGCGGATGCTTCCAAGGATGAAAAGGAGAAGATTAAGTCACAGATTGAGACTTATAAGAAATATAGATCTGTATTCTTCCAGGGAGATTTTTATCGAGGCAGAAGCTATCAGGGTAATCTGTCCAATGGCTATGAATTAAGAGGAAACCTGATGGAGTGGACAGTAATTTCTGAAGATCAGAGAACTGCAGTTTGCCTTATTCTTCAAAAGGAGCAGGTCCCAAATATGCAGCAGCTTCGTCTTTACCCTAAGGGTTTATTGGAGAATCAGAAGTATCACTTTACTAATATTCCACAGAGAGTAAACCTGAAGATGTTTGGGGACCTGGTAAATACAGTGGCGCCTGTACATGTTAAGCAGGATTCCATGACCCATGATCTCCTTGCTAAGTTCGTGAAACCGGATGGAGAGACCGAAGATCTGTATGCCTATGGTGACTCCATGATGGAAAATGGAATTCCATTGTCACCAGCCTATTCCGGTACCGGCTTTAATGAGAAAACCAGAGTCTTCGGAGATTTCACATCCCGACTTTATTTCATACAGGCCACAAACTAAATAAGAATTAAGAAGGTTTTTCAGACGATACTTTGGTATAATTGCAGTATCGTTTGAAAGGTCTGTTTTTATGGAAAAAACCTACATCGCAATTGATTTAAAATCTTTCTACGCGTCAGTGGAATGCTTCGAGAGAGGGCTGGATCCCTTATCCACCAATCTGGTGGTAGCAGACGTGTCACGCACAGACAAGACCATTTGCCTTGCAGTCTCCCCGTCACTTAAAGCCTATGGCATACCGGGAAGAGCAAGGCTTTTTGAAGTGCGTCAGAAACTTGCCCGAGTCAATGCAGAGCGGGCGGCCAGGGAAGGTATTCGGGATTTTGAAGGGGCCTCCAGTGATGCAAATGAGATTGCCCTGCATCCTCGTTACAAGGTGGATTTCATTGCGGCTACTCCCCAGATGGCTAAGTATGAAGAGATTTCTGCCAAGATATATAGCGTGTATTTACGATATATTGCTCCGGAGGATATTCATGTTTACTCCATCGATGAGGTCTTTATGGATGCCACTGCCTATCTCAATACCTATAAAATGACAGGCCATGAGCTGGCCATGAAAATGATTCATGAGGTTCTTAAAGAAACAGGAATTACCGCCACAGCAGGTATCGCCCCTAATCTGTATCTGGCAAAGGTGGCCATGGATGTGGTGGCAAAGCATATTCCAGCAGACAAGGATGGAGTAAGAATCGCAGAACTAAACGAAATGTCCTATCGTAAAATTCTATGGAATCACAAGCCTCTTACAGACTTCTGGCGGGTGGGGCCAGGAATTGCAAAGAAGTTGAATGCAAATGGAATTTACACCATGGGGGACCTGGCAGATATTGCCCTAAAGGATGAGAACTTCCTTTTTAGACTATTTGGTGTCAATGCAGAGTATTTGATAGACCATGCCTTTGGCAGAGAACCTGTGGGTATGGCAGATATTAAATCCTATAAACCGAAAGATCATTCCATGGGAGAGGGACAGGTCTTAATGGGACCTTATCCCTTTGATCAGGCCCGAATCATTGTTAAAGAAATGGCGGAGAATCTGTCTTACCAGCTTCTGGAAAAGGGACTGGTTACAGATTCCCTTGTCTTAAATGTGGGCTATGATGTTTCCTGTTTGAAAGATCCGGAAGTAAGAAAGAAATATAAGGGACCAGTGGGAAAAGACTGGTATGGAAGAATGGTACCCAAACCATCCCATGGTACAAAGAATTTAGAGACCACAACCGCTTCTGCCAAGATTATGACAGAGAGTGCGGCGGAATTATTTGATGAAATAGCAGAGCCAAGTCTATATGTAAGACGTCTGAATGTTACCTGTGGCAGGATTTACAAGAAGGGACAGGAACCTTCCAAAATGACTTTCCAGCAGTTCGATTTGTTCACGGACTATGAGAGTCAGGAGAAAGAGAAGCAGGCAAAAAAAGAAGAAATGGAAAGAGAAGAAAAGGCCCAGATTGCCATGCTTGCCCTGAAGAAAAAATTTGGTAAGAATGCAGTGGTAAAAGGCCGTGATTTGCAGGAAGGGGCAACGGCAATTCAGAGAAATGGACAGATTGGTGGCCACAAGGCCTGAGAAGGGCCGGGCATATCATTTGCCAGGCTGGAAAGGAAAAGGGAAAGAAATTGGTAGAAGATATGAAGAATGCCTGGCATAACGTTCAGGGAGTGTCCAGACAGGAACTTGCCGGAGACCCCAGGGTTCAGGAAAAGTATGGCCATATCTTGCATACAAGTTGGGATGGTGTGAGGCAGCACCCTCATCAGGATATGGGCATTCGGGCTGCTCAGTTTTCGCCTTTTGCTGCGCTGACTGGCTATGACGATGAAATTGAAAATACCAGTAAGGTTCGAGTTCTTCAGGATGACTTGTCGGAAGAAGAAAAGGAAAAACTGGATTACAATCTAAATGCTCTGTTCCAGATGATTCAGGAGAGGCCTGAAGTGTCTGTAACCTTTTTCCAGCAGGAGCTGGAGGATGGCCGTGGCAATTATACAGAGCTGGTGGGAAGGCTGAAGAAGATAGATTCAGTATTCCGCAAACTGATTTTTGAAAATGGACAGGAAATTTCAGTGGATGATATTCGAAAACTGTCCATGAATGAAGAAGATAAGGGAAAAGAGAAATAGAGAATGTCAAGGGATAAGAAAAGTAGAGAGGAGGAAGGACTATAAATGATAGATCAAATTCAAAGTCTGGATGCAAACATCCTTTTATGGATTCAGGAACATTTGCGTGCAGACTGGTTGAATCCAATTATGAAAGGAATAACACATTTAGGAGATTCGGGTATTTTCTGGATTATTCTTTGTCTGGCTTTGCTGATTATTCCTAAGACAAGAAGGCGGGGACTGCTTTGCACCTTATCTCTTATCCTTGAAGTGTTAATTGTAAATGTGGCAATCAAACCGACTGTGGCAAGAATTAGACCCTATGAAGCAATGGATGGCCTGATTTGTCTGGTGGGAAAGCAGAAAGATTTTTCATTCCCATCTGGACATTCCTCTGCATCACTTGCAGTGACGGGAGCCCTGATGCTTATGGCATTTTCTGGAATCCCTGCCAGGGGAGGAAAGGAAAAAGCGGAAAAATGGTTTAAGATATTTGCGTGCATCTCATTTGCACTGGGGCTTCTGATTTGTTTCACCAGATTATATGTGGGAGTGCATTATCCTTCAGATGTGGTATGTGGAAGTTTGATTGGCTTCTTATCAGCTCTTCTGGTGTATGTGCTTTTTTCATGCCTTCTTGCAAGAAAGGAAGATGGCAGGCAAAAGGAATAGTTCCTGTAAATGGGTAAGCGGCAGGCGGAAGAGATAATTCATTGTAGTTTTGCAAAAAAATAAGCAGGTCTGAGATAAATTTCTCAGACCTGCATTTTTTTAATAGGACTTATTTTGTACCGAAAATTCTGTCACCAGCATCGCCAAGACCTGGGCAGATGTAAGCGTTATCGTTCAGTTCACGGTCAACATTACCGATGTAGATTTCGATATCAGGATGTGCTTCAGCCAGCTTTTCGATTCCTTCAGGTGCTGCGATGATGCACATGAACTTAATCTTCTTGCAGCCATGCTTCTTGATGAAGTCAACAGCAGCGATGGCAGAACCACCTGTTGCAAGCATTGGATCAAGTACTACGCAGAGACGCTGATCGATTGGATCAGGAAGCTTACAGTAGTATTCATGAGGCTCATGTGTTTCAGGATCGCGGTAAAGACCAACGTGACCAACCTTTGAAGAAGGTACGAGAGTAGTAATACCATTTACCATACCAAGACCTGCACGAAGGATAGGTACGATGGCAAGCTTTTTACCATCCAGCATAGGTGTCATACATGTTTCGATTGGTGTTTCGATTTCAACATCCTTCAGTGGAAGGTCGCGAAGAGCAATGAAACCTTCAAGGGCAGCGATTTCTTCCACTAACTTACGGAATTCCTGAGTACCAGTATTCTTGTCACGAAGAAGTGAGATTTTATGCTTGATCAGTGGATGATCCATCTCATAAACGTTTTCGTAATTCTTATATTTCATATATTTTCCTCCTTGGAATGCACAGATGCA